>JANNGP010000149.1:0-17975 GCA_031403915.1 Betaproteobacteria bacterium | reverse complement strand
CAGAGACGCAGAGCACACAGAGAAAAACAAAGCTTCTTATCGCTTTTCTCCGCGACCTCTGCGTCTCTGCGCACTCTGCGTTGAAAGAGGTTTGGGTTTGATCTGTCGAAATACGGAGTTATTGCGTTACGGAAGGCTGTGCCGGCATGGCTTCGACTACGATACGCACCAACTCGGCAATCGAACCGGCCTGCAATTTCTGCATGATCAACTGCCGGTAGGTCTCGGCAGTGCGAGTGCTGATTCCGAGTTCCTCGGCAATGACCTTGGTCAGCTTGCCTTCAAAAATCCCCTGAAGGACCTCCTTCTCGCGCGGCGTCAGCAGCCCGATACGCTCGCCAATGGCACGGTTTTTAGCCTGCAATTCCGCCCGCTCCTTGTCGATGCGCAAGCCTTGCTGGATGCGTTCGATCAGCGGTTGCGAGGGAAACGGTTTCTGGAAAAAATCGAGTGCGCCGCCACGCATGGCGCGAACGACCAGATGCACTTCGGCAAATGCCGAGATAAAGATCATCGGCAGGTTGATGTTACGTTTGTGCAGTTCGTCCTGCAGTTCCAGCCCGCTGATGCCGGGCATGCGGTGATCACAGACGATACAGCCCTGCAGCCCCTCCAGATCCTGTTCCAGAAACTTAATGGCGCTGTCAAAAACAGCATAGGGCAGGTCGACCGATTCCACCAGATCAACGAGCAGGAAAGAAACTACCGGATCATCGTCGATCAGATAGACTTTTGGAACTGTTCGCTCGGATTGCGGTGTATTCATCGGGTGTAGAGTAAACCGGGCAAAAGAAATAATCAATCATGCAAGCTGTTACGCCGGATAGATAATACAGATTTGAGAATATTGTTACAACATTATGATAATAAAAAAAAACGGCTCCCGTTAAGGAGCCGACTTTGATACGACAAAAAGACAATCCAGCCGGCTTTACTTGAAAAACCCCCTGGCTTGCATGCGATCACACCCGTTCTGGCGCGGGGTCGGGAGCGTAACGCCCTTCTCCTTGGCACGCGTTTCCATCTGTGTACGATGCTCGGTCTGCACGGCCTTACACTCGTCGTAGGTCTTGACCGCCCGCATCTTGTCCCGATGAGCCGTCTGCTCTTCCGGGGTCATCAGCGACCAGCCAGCGGTATTGCGCTGGCTGAAACGCATGCCCCGACCGCCGCCCGGCCCCATGCCCGCGCCGGGAGTTGCATTGGCACCCGAATTCTGCATACCGGGCCCACCGCCCATACCGCCACCCATGCCTGGGCCGCCCTGCGCCAGAACCGGCGCAGCCAATGCCGCGCCAAACAGCGCAATCAGGGTGATACTTTTGAGGGTCATTGTCGTTTTCATGGTCTATCTCCTTGGTTGGTTTAACTTGATCAGGGCGTCGGGGTTTCCTTCGTCCTTGAACACCATTTAAGTCCAAAGATGTAAGCTGCGTGTTGCATGGCGGGACTGTTTTGCATCGGCGCGTTGCAGATAGGCTGCGCGTAACAGTGCGTTACAAATCCGCGTCCTGAGGCAGGAGCAAAGGGCGTTAAATACTCAAAACCAACTTAACCACGAAGAGCACGAAGAACACGGAGAAAGACAAAGAGTAATAACTACAACGAGCAGCGCGAAGCCTCCCTGAAGAGGGACGACAAGTTTTTTGAAAATCTCTGGTTTTTATCTTTTTGTTTCAGGGTTTTCTTCGTGTTCTTCGTGCCCTTCGTGGTTAATCCTGACTTTACTGACACTATGGAAAAAGCTGACTCAATCCTCATCGTAGACGACGACCCTGAAATCCGCCGGCTACTGGTCGATTATCTCGCACGCAACGGCTTTGACGCCCACGCGGCGCGCGATGGTCGTGAGATGTGGGCGGCGCTGGACAAGCACGTGATCGATCTGGTGGTGCTTGACCTGATGCTGCCGGACACCGACGGTTTGACGCTGTGCCGCGATCTGCGTGCCAAATCAAACACGGCCGGCATACCGGTGCTGATGCTTACGGCGCGCGGCGAGGAAACCGATCGCATCATCGGCATCGAGATGGGTGCCGACGATTATCTGGTCAAGCCTTTCAACCCGCGCGAACTGCTCGCCCGCATCAAAACCATTCTGCGCCGCACGCGTGCGCTGCCGCCCAACCTGCGCCCCGAAGCAGCCCGCTGCCTGTGCTTTGCCGGCTGGTGCCTGGACACGGCCGCGCGCCTGCTCAGCGCGCCGGATGGCGTGGCTACGCCTTTGTCTGGCGGCGAATACCGCCTGCTGCGCATCCTGCTCGACCACCCCAACCGGGTTCTCAACCGCGACCAGTTAACCGAAATGATCCACGGCCGTGAAGCCGAAGCCTATGACCGCGCCATCGATGTTCAGGTCAGCCGTCTGCGCCAGCGCCTGCGTGACGATAGCCGTGAACCGGAGCTGATCAAAACGGTGCGTGGCGAAGGGTATGTGCTCGCCGCCACCGTCGAAGGACGCAACACATGCGACTAAGTTTGCGCACGCTTACCTCTAGTCTCTTCGCCCGCATGGCGCTGATCCTGCTGGCGGGATTACTGACGGCACAGCTCGCGAGCGTGTGGCTGCAGTGGGGCGAACGTGCCACAGTCGTTTCCCAGGCACGCGGGCAGCACCTTGCCGACCGTATTGCTGATGCCGTCCGCGCCATTGAGGCGGGCACACCCGCGAAGCGCAGCACCATCCTTTCCGGCATGCAGTCTGACGATTTGCGTGTGTCGCTCATTCCGACAGAGCAGGTATCCCCCAACGCCCCGCGCGGAACGATTCAAGCAGCCATCAGCGCCCGACTCGGCAGCGAACGCGAGATTCGTTCTTTGGGCGGCATGGGGAGCGGTGGTCCGGGTGGTGGCGCAGGCGGCGGAATGCAGCGCAGCCCGATGCGCACCTTTGATGTGCAGCTGATTGATGGCCAATGGGCAAGAATTACGGCCTCGCGCGAGGCCGAGGCACCAGCGCTGCCCAACGATTTGATTGCCCAATTGCTTCTGACACTGGCCATCGTAACGGTGGTCGTGATGCTGGCGGTACGCCAGGCGACCAAACCGCTTAAACAACTGGCACAAGCGGCCGATACCCTGGGACGCAACCTCGATGCGGCCCCGCTGGACGAAACAGGAACAACCGAAACCCGGCAGGCGGCACAAGCCTTCAACCACATGCAGTCACGCATCAGGGGGCTCGTTGCTGAACGCACGCGGGCACTGGCCGCCGTTTCACACGACCTGCGCACGCCGCTCACCCGCCTGCGCCTGCGCACCGAACTGGTGGACGACGAAAAACTGCGTGATCAGATGGCGGCCGACATCGACGCCATGAACGCCATGATCGACGCCACGCTTGACTACCTGCGCGGCCTGCAGGAAAGCGAGCCGATGCGCCCGATCGACATCAACGCATTACTGGAAAGCCTGAGTGAAGACGCGCTGGTGCTCGGTCGCACCATCAGCATCGACGGGCTGGCACTGGCACCCTATACCGGACGTCTATCGGCTCTGCGCCGCGCCCTGCAAAACCTGCTCGACAATGCCATCAAATACGGCCACAGCGCACATCTGCGCATTGAAGATAGCGCGGCGGAACTGCAGATTGTGGTTGAGGATGACGGGCCGGGCATCGCGCCGGAAGAACTGTTACGCGTCACCGAGCCCTATTACCGGCTCGACGCCTCGCGCAGCCGCGAGACGGGTGGCGTTGGCCTTGGCCTCTCCATCGTCAAGGACGTTGCGCTCCTGCACGGCGGCGAGCTGCGCCTCGCCAATCGGCCGCAGGGCGGATTGAGTGCGATGCTGGTGCTGCCGCGCAAGAGATAGCACAAGCAAGCAGACACAAGGCGAACCACCAAGTCACAAAGGGCACCAAGAACCACCAAGAAAACCATCAAAAAACTTGGTGCGACTTAGTGTTCTTGGTGTCTTGGTGGTTCGCTTTTCTGCTTTATGCCCTTGACGCCCTAAAACCAGCCCTCCACCTTGCTCCTTGCCGGTACGCCGCCGGCATGCACCACCACCCCGTCGATCACCACGCCCGGCGTGGACATCACCCCGTAGCCCATGATCGCCGGCAGGTCTTCCACTTTCTCCAGCGTTATCTCGACGCCCTTCTCCTTCGCCACCTGCTCAACCAGCGCCACGGTGTTTTTGCAGTTGGCACAACCGGTGCCGAGGACTTTTACGTTTTTCATGGTGAGCCCTTCTCAAAAAAGGAAATTGAAGACGTAACCGACGATCAGAATCCCGGCCGCAACGACGCCGGCGAAGGTCGCGATCAGCGTGGGCTTCAAGGCCTTGCGCAGAATGATCATCTCGGGAGCAGACAGGGCGATCACCGCCATCATGAAGGCCAGCACGGTACCGAGCGCCGCGCCCTTGCCGATCAGCGCCTGCACCACGGGAATGATGCCGGCGGCGTTGGAATACATCGGTACACCAAGCAACACGGCGGCCGGCACCGCCCACCACACGTCCTTACCCATGAACGAGGCCATGAAGTCTTCCGGCACGTAGCCGTGAATCCCGGCGCCGAGCGCAATGCCGAGCAGCACGTAGAACCACACCTTGCCGACGATCTGCTTGACATGATCCCAACCGGCTTCGAATCGTTCGACCCAACGCATCGATTCATCGGAGGTCGCCATCGCCTGCCCGGCCTGAATTTTTTGCACCCAGTCTTCAAGGTAGCGCTCCATGCGCAAACGCCCGATCACCAGACCAGAAACGATGGCTACCAGCAAGCCCATCGCCAGATAGAGCGCCGCGACCTTCCAGCCGAACATGCCGAAAAGCAGAACCAGCGCGACTTCGTTGACCATCGGTGCGGAGATCAGGAAGGAGAAAGTCACGCCGAGCGGCACGCCCGCCGAGAGAAAACCGATGAACAGCGGCACCGCCGAACACGAGCAGAACGGCGTGACGATGCCGAGGGAGGAGGCCAGCACATTACCGATGCCCAGACGCTTGCCTGAGAGCAGCGCCCGCGTGCGCTCCGGGGCGAAGAAGGTCTGGATGATGCCCATCACGAAAACGATGCCGACGAGTAGCAACAAGACCTTGGGCGTATCGTAGAAGAAGAAGTGAACGGCTTCGCCCAGCCGGGTCTCCCTGCTTAAGCCAAGCACGGCAACGATTACATCGGCAAAGTCGGAAAGGTGGCTGTAGGCGACAAACCACAGCACTGAAGCAACAACAATTCCTGCCAGCCAACGCGGCGTGCGTGAGGGCACTACAGCAAGATCAGACATGCTTTTCCTCGTACCAGCCCTTGCTGGCGTTAACGACTTTAACCACCAGCAACATCACCGGCACCTCGATCAGCACGCCGACCACCGTCGCCAGCGCCGCCCCCGATTCAAAGCCGAATAGGCTGATCGCCGCCGCTACCGCCAACTCGAAGAAGTTGGATGCACCAATCAAGGCCGACGGGCAAGCCACGTTGTGCTTCTCGCCGACTTTCTTGTTGAGCCAGTAGGCCAATGACGAGTTGAAAAACACTTGAATGAGTATTGGTACAGCGAGCAACGCGATGATCAGCGGCTGATCAATGATGGCCTTACCCTGAAACGCGAAAAGCAAAACCAGCGTGGCCAGTAGCGCGCTGATCGACCACGGACCGATTTTTTCCATCGCCGCATCAAAAGCTGCCTGCCCGCCTTTGAGCAAGTGCTTGCGCCAGAGCTGGGCAAGGATGACCGGGATGACAATGTAGAGCAGCACCGACGTAAACAGCGTATCCCACGGTACGGTGATCGCCGAAATGCCGAGCAGGAAGGCCACCAGTGGCGCGAAAGCGAAAATCATGATGGTATCGTTGAGCGCGACCTGCGACAGCGTGAACAGCGGATCGCCATGGGTCAACCGGCTCCACACGAAGACCATGGCCGTACACGGTGCAGCGGCGAGCAGGATGAGGCCGGCGATGTAGCTGTCGATCTGGTCGGCCGGCAGATAGGGTGCGAAGAGTTGGCGGATGAACAGCCAGCCGAGAAAGGCCATCGAGAAGGGCTTGACCAGCCAGTTGATGAACAGGGTGACGCCAATGCCGCGCACATGCTGCCGAACTTCGTGCAACGCACCGAAATCGACCTTGACCAGCATCGGGATGATCATGATCCAGATGAGCAGGCCGACCGGCAGATTGACCTGTGCGAATTCTAGCTTGCCGATCGCCTGGAACACGGCGGGGAAGCCTTGCCCAAGCAGCACGCCAGCAACAATGCAGAGAAAAACCCAGAGGCTCAGATAGCGTTCGAAAAGATTCATTGGCACGCCTCATGAATCAGACGTGCCGCAGTCACGATATCGTCACGCGACAAGGTTTGCAGATCCAGCGCGAGAAATGCCTTGATGCGTTTTTCCAGCGCTTGATAGGCCACTTCAAAGGCTTCGCGACGCGCTTCAATCGGCTCGATATGCGCCGGATCGTCGATGCCCCAATGCGCGGAAGTCGGATGCCCCGGCCAGATCGGGCAGGTTTCACCGGCCGCACTGGCGCAAACGGTAAAGATGAAATCGAGCTTCGGCGCGCCCGGCGCGGCAAACTCATCCCACGATTTGCTGCGCGCTTCGGGCAGCGGCACGCCATGTTTTTCCAGCGTTTCCAACGCGACCGGATTGACCTTGCCCGACGGCTTGCTGCCCGCCGAAAAAGCACGCACACGGCCTTTCCCAAGATGATTGAACAGCGCTTCGCCGAGAATCGAGCGAGCGGAATTGCCAGTGCATAACACCAGCACATTGATCGGTGCAGCCATATTTAAGCTTTTCCTTTCGGCACACATTTTTTGCGGGTTTCGACGCAGCAGTCTTTGGTGAGGAATTCAATCAGGGCGTTGATGCCGGGCATCTCGGCACGGTAACGGACAAAGCGCCCTTCCTGAACTGTCGTCACCAATCCCGCTTGCGCCAAGGTCTTGAGATGGAATGAGAGTGTCGGTGCCGGCAGATCAAGCTGCTCACCAATCACTCCGGGCGTTAGCCCGTCTGGGTTATAGCGCACCAGCAGCCTGAAGATCGCCAGACGGCTTTCCTGCGCCAAGGCGGCTAATGCAGTAACGGCATCTGTGTTTTCCATATTTCCAATATTATGGAAATATCACGCCGATGGCAAGCGTTTTTTTATTCACCTGCAATTTGTCTGGACTCCGGGTCAAGCCCGGAATGACGATTTGACACCTATTCAGTGGCTCTCTAAAAATCGAGTTTGAACACCGATTTTAATTCGTCGATCTGCGCTTCATTTAGAGTATTGGTCTGTGCGTTGCGCAGCAACAGGAAGAGCTTGGCGGTTTCTTCCAGTTCCTCGGAGGCGTAAATCGCTGATTCAAGATTGGCACCGGAAACCACCGGCCCGTGATTGGAGAGGAGTACCGCGCTGTGTTTTGCCGCAAGGTCGCGGATCGCGTCGCCCAGCGCCGGATCACCGGGCCGGAAATATTTGACCAGTGGCAGTCGCCCGATCTTCATGACGAAGTAAGGCGTGAGCGGCGGGATGCAATTATCGTGATCCAACCCGCACATGCACGATACCGCCGCCGAATGCGTCGAGTGCAGATGCACGATGGCACCGGCGCCGCTACGCACCTCGTACATCGAGCGATGCAGAAAGGCTTCCTTGGAGGGCGGGTCGCCGGCAATCAGTCGGCCTTCCCAGTCGAGCCGTGAAATGCGCGCCGGATCGAGATCACCCAGACAGGCATTGGTCGGGGTGAGCAGCCAGCCATCGTCCAGGCGGACACTGATGTTGCCACTGCTGCCCGCAGTCAGCCCGCGCTCGTAAAGCGAACGCGCCAGACGGGCGATTTTTTCGCGCTGAACGGTTTCGTCGTGTTGGGTCAGTACTGTCATGCCAGCTTCTCCCACGCTTTGAGAAAGAAATCGGGCGTGCCAAAATTGCCGGATTTGAGCGCCAGCGCCAGCGGCCGCGCAGCGGGGTCGATGGATAGCGTCGTGGTCCACGGCACACCGGGGTCGATTTCCGGACCGATGTGCAAACCCGCGACTCGGAGTGCCTTGACCACCGCACCAGAGGTCTCGCCACCGGCCACAATCAATTGCCCGACCCCCATAGCGACCAGCCCTTTGGCAATGGCCGAAAGCGCCTCTTCAACAAGTGCACCGGCCATCTCGACCCCCAACTGCCCTTGAACGGATTTGACCGACTCCGGCGTGGCGGTGGCGTAGACCAGGATCATACTTTCTTTGAGGTGGGGCGCGGCCCAGGCCAATGCCGCGCCGACAACATCATCACCACGTGCCAGCGCAATCGGATCAACACAGAAGGCCGGATGCTGGGCCCGCATGGCGGCCACCTGCCCCTGCGTAGCAACCGAGCAACTACCGGCAATCACCGCACGCAAACCACCCGTGGGTGGCAAAGCGTCGGCCAGCAGATCGTCGGCCAGCAAGCCTGCACGACGGAAATTCTGTGGCAATCCCAGTGCAACGCCCGAGCCGGCCGTCACCAACGGCATGTCGGCACACGCCGCGCCGATCTGCATCAGGTCATCATTGGACAATGCATCGACCACTGCAATGTTGCATCCCTCGGCCTGCAACTCGGAGAAGCGTTCGCGCAGCGCAGCCTCGCCTTTTTGCACGACGGCAAAATCAGCCAGTCCAACCTTGCCCTTGATCTGTGGCTGAAGAACGCGCACCAGATTGGCATCGGTCATCGGCGTCAGCGGGTGATGCCGCATGCCCGAATCGGAAAGCAGCACATCGCCGACAAACAGATAGCCTTTGAAGATCGTCCGGCCATTGGCCGGAAACGCCGGGCAGGCAATCGTGAAGTTGCTGCCCAGTTCAGCCATCAGCGCTTCAGCCACCGGTCCGATGTTGCCCTGCGGCGTGGAATCAAAGGTCGAACAATACTTGAAGTAGAACTGGCGGCAACCCGCCTGCCGGAGCCAACGCAACGCAGCCAGTGATTCGGCCACCGCTTCATCAGCCGGCGAGGTGCGTGACTTGAGCGCAATGACTAGCGCATCGACATCATAAGCGATCGCTTCGCCCGGCACCCCGATCATCTGCACGGTTCGCATGCCGGCCTTGACCAGCATGCCGGCCAGATCGGTGCCGCCGGTAAAGTCGTCGGCAATACAACCCAGCAAAACTGCCATGCTTTTTCCTCAGGTTCTCAAATCCAGGAGATAGTATCGCCGAATACGCTGGTGACATTACACGCATGAGTAATGATTTTATCGGTCATTGAGACGTGAGCGATCGGCAGGTAACCACGTACAACCTGATCGCGGTGAACCTACCGACCTCCCAACGCTACTTCTACTGCTCCCAAAACCTGATGCTCAACCCAACAGAATGGCTCTTGCCTCATCGGTCGTCGCAAGCAAGAAACGGCGGATTCAAGCGCGTCGCGCAGCGCCGTGATGAGCTCCGGATTGTTTTCTGCAACCTTGCCGTTGTATAAACGCGAATCCTCAAAACCGCAGCGGACAAAGGACGCGCCCATACGTGCCGCT
Source organism: Betaproteobacteria bacterium (assembly GCA_031403915.1). Lineage (GTDB taxonomy): Bacteria > Pseudomonadota > Gammaproteobacteria > Burkholderiales > Rhodocyclaceae > Propionivibrio. The sequence continues at coordinate 8,499 of JANNGP010000149.1, read as the reverse complement.
CTCAATCTTCAGTACTTGAAAGCGTTTCCAGAAGCTTGAGCATGGCAACTGAATCTTCATTTCCCAGACCAAAACCAACCATGGCGTTGTACATTTGAGCCGCAGCAGCCGTCGCCGGTTGGCAAAGTCCCAATTTATACGCACTCTGCATGACAATATTCATGTCCTTCTGGTGCATATATGATTTGAATCCCGGTTTGTAATTTCGGTCGAGCATACGCTGGCCATGGTTCTCTAGAATTTTGGAGTACGCAGCGCCACCCAATAGCGCTTGGCGCACTTTGACTGGATCGACATTATGTTTGCGTGCAAAATTGAGTGCTTCGGCCACAGCTAATACACCGACGCCGGTGAGTATCTGGTTAGCTGCCTTGGCAACCTGTCCTGCTCCAGAATCGCCCACATGGGTAATGGTCTTGCCCATGCATTCGAAAACAGGCTTGGCTTTGGAAAACGCTGCCTCTGATGCGCCAACCATGATCGTCAAGGTTCCGGCAATGGCACCGACATCACCACCAGACACTGGTGCATCGATAAAATCAATGCCCAGTGCCTTTAATTCCATGGCAATTTGGCGCGCAGCAGCTGGCAAAATGGTGCTCATGTCGATTGCAATCAGCCCGGGGTTCGCTCCTTTACTTACTCCCTGGGTGCCCAACATAACGTCGTGAACATCCGGCGAATCGGCAACCATGGAAATCACCAGGTCGACAACCTTAGCCAGCTCAGCGGGACTTTCGGCGGTCTTCGCTCCAGCATCAACCAACGGTTGCATTGACTCGGCACGACGAGCCCAAACAGTGAGCTCGTGACCAGCTTTTAACAGATTCAGCGCCATCGGACGCCCCATGAGACCTAAACCTATAAACCCGATTTTCATTGTTATTCCTTTGATGATATCGAAAGTTTCATTCCTCTGACCCTGATGCTCAGCCCAACAGAATGGCTCTTGCTTCATCCGCTGTCGCAGCCGAGAAACCGGCCGACTCAAGCGCTTCACGTAGCGCGGTGACGAGTTCCGGATTGTTTACTGCAACCTTGCCGTTGTACAAACGCGAATCCTCGAAGCCGCAACGCACAAAGGACGCACCCATGCGTGCCGCTTCAATGTGCTTCTCAAATCCCGTACTGCCGACCAGAATTGCACCCCACCGGCTGTTCGCAGGCAAACGCTTGATAATCCACGCCAGCAACTCGGTATCGAACGGCATACCCCAGCGCAAGTCAAAAACCAGGCTGAAATTGCACGGCGTCTTGACCAAACCTTCGTCGATCAGGGCTTTCACACAATCAATATTTCCAGTATCAAATATCTCGAGGCCAGGCTTGATGCCCTTCTCGTTCATTATATTTAGCCACAAACGAATGTCGGGAACGCTGTTCTGATAAACCCGATCCCCGAAATTCAAAGACCCCACATTGAGCGACGCAAGTTGCGCGTGTGGATTGCCCGTGGGCAGCGTTCTCTCTTCAGCGGTTAATGTTGAGAGCCCGCCCGTTGATGCTTCAAGAACGATATCGCACGACGCCTTGATCAGTCCTACGGCTTCGTTGAACGCTGTAAGATCAGTTGTTAGCGCACCGAGTGCATCACGCGCGTGCATATGAACAAGCGCCGCACCAGCCTTGGCGCCGGCAATGACTTGCTGCGAGATGGCCTCTGGCGTGACCGGGTTGCCGTCACCCACACCCGCACCAGTGGTTGGTGCCAGCGCGATTACGATTTTATTTAGCATGCACTACTCATTCACTCCAAATCAAAATCGCAATACGCTTGTGCCGCGCCAAGACTAACCCTTCCTCATTTCGCCGATCATCTGCAGCGAACTGTTCCAGGCGCTCAGGAACATGTGCCGGAAAAGCTCAACCGGGCCAAACTCTTCGTATTCATCAACCGTTAGGCCGTTTTCCATGTAGGCGCGTCTGAACTCAACCACTTTTTCCAGCAATGCATCGATCACATGTGGAGAAACCGGGTTGTGGATGCGGGAGATCACCGGCGGATTTTGTTCGATCAGAATATCGGCACAGCCTTTCCAGTTGATGGTCAGACAAACGTCTTCACCGCCAACCAGTTCGGTAAAGTGGTGCAAGCCTCGAATACCACCACCGATGAAACCCATTCGGGTGTGGTTTTCCTTCATCATGTAGTACACCTTGCGCGCCAAGATCAGTCCGGCTTGGTATAGATGATCCGGCAGAATGTCGATCTTGTTTTCCTTGACCCAGGTATCCAGATACTCGTCATAGATACCGGCAATATGCGAGATATACGAAACCGGGAATTTACCCGTCTTGCTTGTCACCCGGTCGTACACCTCCATCACCGAGCGCGCCTGACTTACGCCCATCACTTCCGTGGCATTGATCGGCGTGTTTTCTTCCAGCAATACCTCCATGGCGATCAAGCCGGCTTTGGTTGCCGGAATCTTGACCATGATATTAGGACCCATTTCACGGTTTCTACGGCCTTCGTCGATAATGACCTGTGCATCCTCTTCGTGAATCGGATCACCCTGAATGCTCACATAGCCGCAACGGCCGTGGCTCTTTTCCCACATCGGCAGGAAAACTTTGGCCACGCCACCAATCAGCCGGCGCTGCAGAATGCACTCTGCCTCGTTGTCATCTTTGGTCTCTTTCAGGATTTCAGCGAGCATTGCCTTGGCATAAACAGCCTCGGTTGGATGCGTAAGCATTTTCCAGACGTAGGCGGGGTTCTGGGTACAACCTGTAGCGCCGGCGTCAATGGCCATTTGCGCTTCATCGCGCGAGACGTTGTTTATCCAGAATCGCGTTGGCGTCTGCGCTTTAAGTCTGTGGAAGTAACCGGTTTCCATTATTTCTCCTGTTTTGTGACTAAATTAATGTTGTCGTACAACCATACATATTGTGGTTCAGATTGAATCACAACTGCTGTATTATTGCAAGTCATCTTACAAATTTCCGCCCTGCACATGCCCTCTTTCCCGGAATTCAAGGTCGAACGGCTTACCGTTACCGGCAGCCTGGCCGACCGCGTCACCGACGCACTGATACAGCTTACTAAAGGGGAAGACTTCCCGCCAGGATCCCGTCTCCCGTCCGAAATGAGTATGGCCAGCCGCTTCGGGGTGAGCCGAACCGTTATCCGGGAGGCGATTTCCCGCTTGAAATCCGATGGCCTTGTCGAGTCACGGCAAGGCAGCGGAGTTTTTGTGCGGGAAGGGAACATGAATACGCCCTTCCGCATTGACCCGAGCATCATGGATTCGATTCATTCGATCCAGCAGGTTATTGAATTACGCAAGGCGCTGGAGGGTGAGATCACGGCACTCGCCGCAGAGCGCCGCTCAAAAGCTCAATTAGCCGCGATAAAGCAGGCGTTAAAACAGATTGACACCGAAGTTCGTGACGGTAGCGTGGGTACCGTTGCGGATATTACGTTTCATCGCCGGATTGCCGAGGCGACCGGGAATCCGCACTTCCTTTCGCTGATCGAGTTTCTGTTCAACTTCATCCAGAGCGCCATGCAGACCGCGCGCGGTTATGAGTCCACACGGCCCGATCTGGCGCAGGAAGTGAAGGATGAGCACCTAGTCATCGTCGATGCCATCGCCAAACAAGACGTTGAAGCCGCGCGGGCAGCAGCACGCCACCATATGGATGGCTCATCCAGACGGCTCGATTCGATTGACCCACAAAATCTGTCGAGAAATAATTCCGGCTTGATATTCAAGCCGGCCAGCCCAAAGTAGCCCCTGAAGCATTGTTCAGGGGCTTTTGTTTACTTCGAACGACGAATTACATGCGCGCAATCATCGCATCGCCAAAGCCGGAGCACGACACTTCGGTAGCACCTTCCATCAGACGGGCAAAGTCGTAGGTCACAACCTTGTCACCGATGGCGGCTTCCATGGACTTGATAATCAGATCAGCCGCTTCCGGCCAGCCCATGTGGCGCAGCATCATTTCAGCCGAGAGAATCAGCGAACCGGGGTTCACATAGTCCTTGCCGGCGTACTTCGGCGCCGTACCGTGCGTGGCTTCAAAACAGGCATATTTGTCCGAGATGTTGGCACCCGGCGCAATGCCGATGCCGCCAACCTGTGCGGCCAGCGCGTCAGAGATGTAGTCGCCGTTGAGGTTGAGCGTAGCGATCACGTCGTATTCCGCCGGGCGCAACAGAATCTGCTGCAGGAAGGCGTCTGCAATCGCGTCCTTGATGATGATGCCGCCTTTGTCATCTGGCAGCTTGAGCCACGGACCACCGTCGATCTCGACACCGCCAAATTCATTCTTGGCCAGTGCGTAGGCCCAGTCACGGAAGCCACCTTCGGTGTACTTCATGATGTTGCCCTTGTGCACAATGGTCACCGACTTGCGCTTGTTGGTAATGGCATACTTGATTGCGGCACGCACGAGGCGCTCGGTACCGTCTTTTGAAACCGGCTTGATGCCGATGCCCGAGGTTTCCGGGAAACGGATCTTCGTAACGCCCATTTCTTCCTGCAGGAATTTGACAACCTTTTTGCAAGCCTCCGTGCCGGCCTGCCACTCGACACCGCAGTAAATATCTTCGGTGTTCTCACGGTAGATCACCATATTGGTCTTGGACGGATCCTTCAGCGGCGAGGGGACGCCCTTGAAGTACTGCACCGGACGCACGCACTGGTAGAGATCGAGTTCCTGACGAAGCGCCACGTTCAGCGAGCGGATGCCACCGCCCACGGGGGTCGTCATCGGGCCTTTTATGGACACCGAATAGTCCTTGAGCGTATCAAGTGTCTCTTTCGACATCCAGACATCAGAACCGTACATCTTGGTCGACTTCTCGCCGGCGTAAACTTCCATCCAGTAGATTTTTTTCTTGCCGCCGTAGGCCTTGGCTACGGCCGCATCGACGACCTTGATCATCACTGGCGTGATATCGACACCGATGCCGTCACCTTCGATGAAGGGAATAATCGGGTTATCCGGTGTTGCCTGTCCGGGTACAATTTTTTGTCCGCCCTGCGGAACCTTGATCAGACTTTCGCTCATATGAACTCCAATGCCTTGTAATTAGACTTGTTCAACCGTAACCGGAAACCCCGCACAGCGACCGCCTTTAAGGCACTTCGCCGTAACACCGACTCCGGAAAACATCGAATGGCGGACAAAAAGCACGATCTGACAACGATCGCCCTCGTCCAATCCAATCCTTGATTATGTCGGAAAAACCCCTGCTCCGCCAGCGTCAGCGCGCATTTGCGCACAACGCATACATCATGCCAAACAAGGTTTTACGTTATTTTCGGGTGCTACAATCAGCCACGCATCCTTCTAGGATAAACCGCATTTATGGATATCTCGTCAGACAACAACCCGCAGGCCCTGCGCATTGCCGAGACCATGCTTGCCGGTTTCATTCGTCACTACGATCTTATCCGCCTCTATGGACGAGAGGCCAAAGCGTTTTTTGAACAAGCCGACTGGAAAAGTGTGCACCTCGCCGTACGCGAACGTATACGTTCCTACGATGAACGCGTTGCCGAAACAGCCCGTCTCCTTGGTAAAAACTTTGGCGCGGACGCACTGGACGACGCCACGTGGCAGCAAGTCAAGCTGTTCTACATCGGCCTGCTCATCCATCAGAAACAGCCCGAACTTGCAGAAACCTTCTTTAACTCGGTCTGCGCACGCATCCTGCACCGTACCTATTTTCACAATGATTACATCTTTGCGCGCCCCGCAGTTTCAACCGAATACATACGCTCCGAACCGCCCGTTTATTCAAGTTACTATCCGATGCAAGACAGCTTGCGTGCAACGATCCGTCAGATCATTCTCGATTTTGACTGGAAGCTCCCCTTTGCGGATCTCGACCGTGACGTCGACTTCATCATGCGCAGCGCTGAAAGCCATCTCGGCGGTTGGCCAACGGCGGAAGCCAACGTGCAGATTCAGGTGCTGTATTCCGCGTTCTATCGCAACAAGGGCGCCTATATTTTTGGCAAGGTCATTAACGGCAACACTGAAACTCCCTTTGCCATTCCTGTCCGTCACACCGATGAAAACCAGCTTGTGGTCGACACTCTCCTGCTTGATGTATTGCTCATCACCATCCTGTTCTCGCTCTCCCGTGCGCACTTCATGGTCGACATGGAAGTACCTTCGGGCTATGTACAATTCCTGATGAGCATGATGCCAAACAAACCACGTTCGGAAATCTACACCATGCTGGGCCTCGGCAAGCAGGGCAAAGCCATGTTCTACCGTGACCTCACCGAGCACCTGCGCCACTCGCAGGACAAGTTCATCATTGCCCCGGGCATTCGCGGCATGGTCATGCTGGTATTCACGCTGCCCTCCTACCCCTACGTCTTCAAGGTGATCAAGGATGTCTTTGCACCGACCAAAGAGGTCGACCACGCCACGGTGCGGGCAAAGTACCAACTCGTCAAACAGGTTGACCGGGTGGGTCGCATGGCCGACACACTCGAATTCTCTCTCGTTGCCCTGCCGCGCGACCGCTTCTCGGATGATCTGCTTGCAGCCCTGCACGAACAGGTGCCCTCCCTGCTCGAAGAAGATGGCGACGATCTTGTCATCCGCCACCTCTACATCGAACGACGAATGACGCCGCTCAACCTCTATCTTGATTCGGCCACGCCGGCGCAGATCGACCATGCCGTGTTTGAATACGGCAATGCCATCCGTGAACTGGCCAGTGCCAACATCTTTCCTGGTGACATGCTGTGGAAGAACTTTGGCGTCACACGCTACAACCGTGTTGTCTTTTACGACTACGACGAAATCGAATACATGACCGACTGCAATTTCCGCCACATCCCGGAAGCACCCTATCCAGAAATGGAGTTGGCGGCGGAAGCCTGGTACTCGGTGACGAAAAATGACATCTTTCCGGAAGAGTTTTCGACCTTCTTGCTTGGCTCAGCCAAGGTACGCGACGCCTTCCTCAAATACCACCGCGATCTGCTCACGGTTGAGTTCTGGCAATCCACCCAGAAGAAAATCCGCGACGGCTTCGTCGAAGATTTCTATCCTTATCCGGAAACACTGCGCTTTTGCAACACATTCGCAGACGAAGACAAGGGCGACTAGCAGACGAAAAAAAACCCCGCTCAATCCGCGAGGTTTCTTCACCATAGCCGAAGAATAGATTACTTCAGCTTGGTTTCCTTGTAAGACACGTGCTTACGAATCGTGGGGTCGTACTTCATCATTTCCAGCTTTTCAGGCTTGGTCTTCTTGTTCTTGGTCGTCGTATAAAAGTGACCGGTACCGGCACTCGACTCAAGTTTTATTTTTTCACGCATGGCTTAAATTCCTTATCAGATCTCGCCGCGGGCACGCAAATCTGCGAGCACAACGTCGATACCATTCTTGTCGATAGTGCGCAGGCCGGCATTGGAAACGCGCAAACGCACCCAATGGTTTTCGCTTTCAACCCAGAAACGGCGATATTGCAGATTCGGGAGGAAGCGGCGCTTCGTTCTATTGTTGGCATGGGAAACATTGTTCCCAGACATCGGGCCTTTACCCGTTACTTGGCAGACACGCGCCATGATTGTTGCTCCAGTTGATCTTGGGATGAAAGGCGGCGATTTTAGCCTAAACAGGTGGGGTACTTCAAGCTATTTCTAATCGTTGGGTTACAGCAAGCCCCGTTCAGCAAACGACAAGGGCTGCGACTGCCCGGCCACGATAAAGTGATCCAGCACCCGAACATCCACCAAAGCCAGCGCCTGCTTGAGTTCCCGGGTTAATAGCTCATCGGCTGCCGATGGCTCAGCTGCACCGGAAGGATGGTTATGCGCCAATACCACCGCGGCCGCATTGTGGCCCAAAGCTCTTTTCACGACTTCGCGCGGGTAAACGCTGGTTTGGGTCAAGGTGCCTCGAAATAGCTCTTCAGCCATAATCAGGCGGTTTTGAGCGTCCAGCCAGAGGGCAAAAAACACTTCATGCTTCAAGCCGGCCAGATGCAAACGAAGATAATCACGCACGGCACCCGGTGCAGAAAAAACACAACCTTGTTTAATTTCCTCTGCCAGCGCACGACGCGACATTTCCAGAACAGCCTGTAACTGGGCGTATTTGGCCGGCCCCATGCCGGGGATAGCGGTAAACTCGTCCGGCGAGGCCGCAAACAGACGCGTCAGACTACCGAAATGGGCGATCAACTCGCGCGCCAGATCTACAGCGCTCTTCCCTTTCATGCCCACACGGAGAAAAATTGCCAGCAATTCCGAATCGGATAGCGCTGCAGCGCCCTGCGCCAGCAAACGCTCACGCGGACGCTCGTCGGCCGGCCAGTCGGTAATTGCCATTGAGCAAACTCGGTTAGAATGTTTAGTCTGACATCGTGAGTATCCGGTGCGACTTTAACACCATACAAGCTATTAGCTTCAGCCCGAGCAGGCCGCCGATCCCGGTGGGATCGATGCCGTACTCGGCGGGCAGGACGACAGTGACGAGGAGGCCGGCGGCGACGAGCGCGGCGATCACCGTGGA
>JANNGP010000148.1:0-1993 GCA_031403915.1 Betaproteobacteria bacterium | reverse complement strand
CCCCTTATGACCGATCAGACGGTGAATACCGCTCCCGATCACCGCCTGACGGTGGCGGAAGTCCTCGGATTGCTGGTGGCTGACAATCTCGTTACCAAACCGGACGCCGACGCCCTGATTGCCGAGTGCCGCCTGAAGCGTCTGGTGGCGCATCCGCTGACAATTATCGCTGACCAGAAGTGGAAGTCGCTGCAGCCGCCGCATCGCGTGCTGTCCCTGGATGACCTCGGGGAGTGGCTGGCGGCCAGGGTCGGGATGGAGTATTACCACATTGACCCGCTGAAAATCGACTTCACCGCAGTGACGGATGTGATGTCGAGTGCCTATGCCACGCGTTTTGGCATTCTGCCGGTGCAGGTCACGGCGCGCGAAGTAGTGGTGGCGACCACTGAGCCTTATCTGCGCGACTGGGAAAAGGAGATTCAGCCCATCGTCAAGAAAAGCATTCGCCGGGTATTTGCTAGCCCGGTTGATGTGGCGCGTTACCTGGTCGAATTTTACAACCTCGCACGTTCGGTCAAAAAGGCGACCCAACTCGGCGGGCAAAGCTCTGGACTGTCCTCCTTCGAGCAACTGGTTGAACTGGGTCGAACCAACAAGCAGTTTGATGCCAACGACCAGCACATCGTCAACATCGTCGACTGGCTCTGGCAATACGCTTTTGAGCAGCGGGCCAGTGACATTCACATCGAACCCCGGCGCGAACTCGGTATCGTGCGCTTTCGCATTGACGGCGTGCTGCATCAGGTTTATCAGATCCCGATGAGCGTGATGGCGGCGATGGTCAGCCGCATCAAGATTCTCGGCCGCATGGATCTGGTTGAAAAACGTCGCCCGCAGGACGGGCGCATCAAGACGCGTACGGCCGACGGGCAGGAGGACGAGTTGCGGCTTTCAACGCTGCCCACCGCCTTTGGCGAAAAACTGGTGATGCGGATTTTTGATCCCGAAGTGCTGATGCGCAACTTTACTGATCTTGGTTTCTCCGAGGACGATCAGGCGAACTGGAAAAAAATGTCGGATAGTCCCAACGGCATTATTCTGGTGACCGGCCCGACCGGTTCCGGCAAAACCACCACGCTGTATTCAACGCTCAGGCAACTGGCTACCCCGGCCGTCAACGTGTGTACCATTGAAGATCCGATCGAAATGGTCGAGCCGGCGTTTAACCAGATGCAAGTGCAGAACGCTATCGACCTGGATTTTGCGCAGGGTGTGCGGGCGCTCATGCGGCAGGATCCGGACATCATCATGGTCGGCGAAATCCGCGATCTGGAAACGGCCGAAGTGGCCATTCAGGCGGCGCTGACCGGCCACCTTGTGCTATCCACCCTGCACACCAACGACGCTCCGGCGGCGGTTACGCGCATGCTGGATCTGGGCATGCCGTCCTACCTGATCAGCGCCACGGTGCTCGGCGTCATGGCGCAGCGGCTGGTGCGCGTGTTGTGTCCGAGTTGCAAGAAAGCAACCCCGGCAACCGCTGAGGATGAGATCATGTGGGATCGTCTGGTCGCTCCGTGGAAGGCCAATCGCCCGCAGCAGTTCCACCATCCGGTAGGTTGTCTGGATTGCCGCATGACCGGCTATCGCGGGCGGGTTGGCGTTTATGAGATTCTCATGCTGTCGCCGGACATGAAGCAGGCAATTACCGATAACGCCGATGTGGCCAAGATTCGTGATCTTGCCTACCGCGAAGGGATGAAGCCGCTGCGCATTTCGGGCGCGATGAAAGTGGCGGCAGGCATGACGACGCTGGCAGAAATCTTCAAGGTTGCGCCGCCTTCTGAGCGTTCGTGAAAACCTGAAAGACGCATCGGCCTGCAGGCCAATATACACGGGCTTCTTGAAGGCATTGGTTTGTAGATCGCCGTCTAGTGCGGCTCGTGGGCTAGTACCTATAACCGGTCTGCGCAAACGGCGGCCAGCGGCCAACCAGACTTTCCAGTAATTCCAGTTCGGCATCGCTGTGGTTGATCATCATTGCGTCGAC
>JANNGP010000147.1:0-6901 GCA_031403915.1 Betaproteobacteria bacterium | reverse complement strand
TTCCCCAATACCTGACACAGCCTTTTCAGGTTCTCTGGTTTGAGCCGGATGACCTGGCAGTAATGACGGCAAGCTTTATATTCGCCCAGCAGTTTGGAGGGTATCTCTGGTTTGCACTTGTCATAGTTCCATGGCTCTACACAGCAGTGCCCGGTCGCAAAAGCGCCAGGCCAATGCCGGCTCGTGCAGCACCATTGCCACCGCTGCATTACAGTCGCGTGCCGCACCGACAAAGAGTTCAAGCATGGCAATCTGATGCTTGAGGTCGAGGTGGGCAATCGGTTCGTCGAGCAGGAAAAGTCGCGGTGCCTGCGCCAGTAGCGTGGCGATGGCCAGGCGCTGACGTTCGCCGCCGGAGAGCGTCTGAATGTCGCGCTGCTCAAAGGCGGTGAGGTCAACAGCCGCTAGCGCCTCGCGCACAATTCTCGCATCCTTGTCGGTTTCCCAGCCCCAGCGGTCGAGGTGCGGATGACGGCCGACCAGTGCAGTTTCAAGAACCGTTGACGCAAAAGCGTCACCGCGCACCTGCGGCAGCCAGCCGCGAATGAGGGCGCTCTTGCGCGGCCCCAGCGCAGCGTAAGAGGCGCCGTTAATTCGGACCTCACCCGATTGCGGCGCGCGCAGCCCGGCGAGTACGGAAAGCAGTGTCGATTTGCCGGCGCCGTTACGTCCGAGAATGGCCAGTCGTTCTCCCGGCTGCAGCGTCAGGTCAAGGCCGCGACAAAATGTTTTGTCACCGATGCTGACGGTGAGCTGACGTGCTTCAAGGAGAGGCGTTTGGCTGGTCATATCAGCGCCTTGCCTTCGGGTCACGGGTGAGCAGAAAGAGAAAAACTGGAACGCCGATCAGTGCTGTGAGCACGCCAACCGGAAGTTGCTGTGGCGCAACCACAGTACGCGCCAGGGTATCGGCGATCACCAGCAAGCTGCCGCCGGCGAGCGCCGAGGCGGGGAGAAGCAAGCGCTGATCATTGCCCACCGCTAAACGTACCAGATGCGGCACGATCAGGCCGATGAAGCCAATCGAACCGGCCTGGGTTACTGCAGCGGCGGTTGCCAGCGAGGCCACGATATAGACGCCACGGCGTAAACGTGCGACATGCACGCCGAGGGTTTGAGCCATATCCGCGCCGCGCGTGAGAAGGTTCAGTTCGCGGGAGAATGGCAAAGAAACAAGCAGAACTGCGACGAGGACGCCCAGCACAAGACGCGGGTCATTGCTTTGCGACAGGTCACCCATCAGCCAGAACAGCATGCCACGCAACTTGTGATCCGGTGCGATGGAGAGCATCAGCGCAACGGCCGCGCCACAGCCGGCAGCGACGATAACGCCGGTGAGCAAGAGGCGTGTTTGCGTCCAACTACCATCGCCGTGCGCCAGCCCGAACACAATGAGCATGGCACCGAGCGCGCCGATAAAAGCCGAGCCATTGATGCCAAAAAGACCGAAGCCGAGCAGGATGGCCAGTAAAGCGCCGACCCCGGCGCCGCCGGAAATGCCCAGTACGTAAGGGTCAGCCAGCGGATTGCGCAGCAAAACCTGGAGCAAGGCGCCGGCCAGTGCCAACAGTCCACCACAGGCAAAACCGGCCAGTGCGCGCGGCAGACGCAGGCTGCGAATGACATCACCCGACAAGTTGTTTTCGCTGCCGAACAAGGACGCAACAACGTCGCCAAGCGGAATGCTGACGCTGCCCACCATCAGCCCCAGCGCAATGCTCAACAGCGCCAGCCCGGCAAGGGCGGCGAGGATGGTTAGTGCGCGGCGGCGGGTGGGCATAGGGGTTTAGAAGGCGTAGCCAGCGGTCACAAAGAAGGCGCGTCCGTCTGCAGGATAGTAGTAAAGCCCTCGAGTCGAACTGTAGCCTGAGAAAGGTGAATATTTCTCGTCGGTGGCATTGAGCAGCTTGGCAGTAATCCGCCAGGAGTGGACTGACCAGTCGGCTTGAAGATCGAGGGTGGTGTAACTGTCTGCCTGTGGCTGTGCATTGCGGAAATCGCCGCCATAGGGACGGTCTCCGACGTAACGCACGAGGGCGGTGTAGGTGCCGGTTTTCCCTGAATCCCAAATGACATGTGCGCTGGCCTGGTTTTGTGGAACCTGCGGCAGGTCGTTGCCAGCGTTGCTGCCACTGCGAAATTCCGCATTTATGTGGGTATAGGCCGCTTTGAGTTTCAGGGCCGAACTGATTTTCCAGTCGGCCTCGAGTTCTATGCCGCGCCGACGTGTTGGATCAAGATTGGTGTTTTTGCTGCCGTTGTAACCGATCTCGTCCTCAAGTTTGAGCTGATAGGCCGATCCGCGCAGTGTTACCGGGCCGAGACTGGCACTGCCGCCGACTTCGTTGATTGTGCCATGCTGTGGCTTAATGTCACCTGCAAAGACCGGCGCAAAGGTGACCGGATCTGTGCCAAAAAGCTCATCAAGGTTGGCAAAGCGGAAGGTCGTTCCGGTCTTGCCATACACTCGCCAGTCTTGCTGTTTATACGCGAGACCCAGGTCGTAGGCGCTTTGACTGCGCGTACCCTTGCCTTCCATGGCGGCGGAGCCAAATGGCGCATAGGCATCCTGATGGGCTTTTTGCGCCATGCGCTGCTGCCGGGCGCCGGTCGTCAGGCTGAGTGTTTCAGTTAATCCGGTGGTGTTTTGTACGTACAGTGCAGAGCTCTGCTGAGACGCTCCGGTGCTGGCGTAGCCCACATTGTCCGAATCCATTGTGCCATCGTAGTAGTCGTAGCCGATGACCGTTTCGCTGGCCAAATGGCTCAGGCCGTGGTTCCAACGCAGGCGGGGCGTAAAGCCGACGGTGTCACGGGTGCGGTCGCTGGACGAATTGCCGGAAGAAGCGAAGAAGTGTGAGTTGAGCTTCTGGTGTTCGACGGCAATTTCTGCTTCAAGCGCCAGGGTGCTGGATAACTGGTAGCTCACGCCGGGGCGAAAACGATAACCGTCGCGTTCCTCTCTGTTGCGAGGCGTTCGCGTGCTGCGCGGGTCATTGTGATAGGCCGCGCTAAAAATGGATCCGGGCAGCCCCCCGGTTTCCTTGTAGTTGGCGAAATCTACGAACACTTCGCCGCGGTCGAGCAGCAGCCCGGCACGGCCACTGACTGAGGTCTGATCCTGCTGGGCGTTGTCACGGTAGCCGTTGCTGCTGGCTGTGTTTGCAAAGAGGTTGAAGTAGGCTTGGTCGTTGCTGTTGGCTGCTTGGAAATCAGCCCCTTTATAACCGAAGCTGCCGAGCGTGGCGGCAGCAGACAGGCGCTGCTTCCCGCGCTTGTTGGTGATGATGTTGATGACGCCTCCGGAGGCACCATCGCCGAAGAGCACCGTGCCCGAGCCGCGCAAAATTTCGATGCGCTCAACACTGTCCAGCGGAATTGAAGACCAGGTAATGGTGCCCATGTCGACCGGGTTAATGCGCTGGCCGTCGATCAGGATCAGGGTGTTGCTGGTCGCCGTGGCGCCAAAGCCGCGCATATCGATTGTCGCATTCCGCCCCATACTGCCGCCGTTGATCGGGCTCACGAAGATGCCGGCGTGTGAGCCCAGTACGTCTGGGACACTCTGCGCCGGCGTGTTTTTGATGTCCTCGCGTGAAATGACTGTGATATTGGCGGCCACCTGCGGGGCGGTTTGTTCAAAGCGTGTGGCGGTAACAACGATGACATCATCTGCTTTGTCGGCAGCAATGGATGGAAAAACGGCAACCAGCGCAAGCGCGCCAGCGGCGAGTGTGAAACGTGGATACATATCAGATTTCTCCCGATGGCCGGCAAGCGTCCCCGCACGCCGGCGAACAAAATGGGAAAGCGTTTCGGGGGAGAAATCGGGGATTGTCTGAGCGTTGTAAACGAGCATGCATTCCGTGTCCGCCTCCCCGCGGCACTTTCCAGCGATGGGTGCGAAGGCCGGTATCCGGGCTCACGAGTCTTGATGTGTCGCCTTCCCAGGCCTTGGCCCAGTGGCGTTGTGACACACCCTCACTCGCTTACCGTTGCGGGGGCAGCACAGGCATGGTGTCTTGCGACACGCACCTGTTTCCCGTTTAACCGCTGCAGAGCATTTGGAACGCTCTGCGCTGCGGCACCTTGCACGTTTTCTCCGCTCTGGGTCAGCAGCGGAGGGCGTTATTATAGCGCAAAGCCCCTTTGCCCCGTACAGCGAAAGACTTTGTGTGAAATAATTCACATTTAAAATCAGTGCTTAGCCCTTGACTTGACTTGGTTTTTAAAACTATAGTCCGAGGCATGGTTAACGAACTCAACGCGCTCGAGAGCAAAATCGCCCAAGTGGCGTCGCTTTGTCGCTCGCTGCGTGTAGAAAATGCACAATTAAGGCAGCAACTGGTCGCCGCCGAAGGTGATAAGAAGGGGCTGGCTGAACGGATGGAGATGGCGCGCGGCCGGATCGAGCAACTTGCTCAGAAATTGCCGGAAGCCAAAGCCTCGGCTTGAATGTGAACATGCCCAACGAAGCCAACTATCTTGATATCACGCTGCTCGGCAAGGAATACCGCGTGGCCTGCCCGCCGGATGAGCGTAACGCTCTGCTTGTCGCCGTGGCCTATGTTGATGAAAAGATGCACGATATTGCCGAGAAAACCAAGAGCAATATCTCCGAGCGTATCGCGGTTATGGCGGCACTGAACATTGCACACGAACACCTCTCGCAGAAGCATCCGGTAAGCGATTCGCTACTGACCAGTGGGTCGGAAACAGGAGTGGACATCGGGAACGTCAGGCGTAGAATTTCAGACATGGAGGCAAAGCTTGAGGCGGTGCTCGCACCGCAGGACAAGCTGATTTGAGCCTCTGGCAGTTGTTCCCTGCGGTGTTTGTCAAGGCCTTACATTCCTTGAACCAATGCTAATTGGCGTCGGTCGCGGACTATTGAAGCTGCTGTTGTGCGTGTCCCAGGAAGTATTCGTCGGACATGCCTGATGCGGAAGGAAAGTGACTCAACTGAACTCCGGTTCAGGATGCCGGCCTAACGGCATTCGCGGGGACATTATTCAACAGCGTGGAGCTTCCCTCCGCGCTGTTTTTTTGTGCCGGCGTTTCGGCTTTAATTAAGAAAGCAATGGAAGCATTTCTGGTATCGACGGGCATTGTCGCCCTCGCCGAAATCGGCGACAAGACACAATTGCTGGCCTTTGTGCTGGCGGCCAAATACCGCAAACCCTGGCCAATTATCATGGGCATCCTGATTGCAACGCTGTTTAATCATGGCTTCGCCGGGGTGGTTGGCGCATGGATTACCACGCTGGCCGGCCCCGAAATCATGCGTTGGGTGCTCGGCATCTCGTTTATCGCCATGGCCGGCTGGACGCTGATTCCCGATAAACTGGAAGACGATGACGCCAAACTGACGCGCTTCGGTGTGTTCGGTACGACGCTGTTTACCTTCTTTCTCGTTGAAATGGGTGACAAGACGCAAGTGGCCACGGTCGCCCTGGCCGTGCGTTATTCCTCCGTGGTGCTGGTCGTGCTTGGCACCACGCTGGGCATGATGATCGCCAATGTGCCGGCCGTACTGCTCGGTGACCGTATTGCTGACCGCCTGCCGGTGCGCACTGTGCATTGCGTTGCGGCCGCCGTGTTTGCTGTGCTCGGCGTGGCAACGCTGCTGGGGGCGGGTGAGCGTTTCGGTTTCTGACGGTTTTCAGAAAGGGTTTGCGAATGTCCAATTTTTTTCCTGCGGCAGCGTGGCCGCCCGGGCTGAAATTTTCCTCGACGGCCGGAAGCCTCCTGCTCGCCGTACTGATGGTTGTCATTTATCGTTCGATCCCGCCGGTGCCGGGGGTCGTGCACTATCTGGTGTGGACGCTGGCGCTCCTGTTGCTCCTGGTTCCGGTGTTGTGCGCGCTGCTGATCGTCAAAGGCTACGAATTTGACGGCGATACGCTCGTTGTCCACCGGCTGATCTGGAAGACGCGGATTACGTTGGGCGGATTGAATCACGTTGACACCGATGCCCGTCTGTTTGAGGGTGCGCGGCGAATCATTGGAAACGCCGGTCTGTATGCTTTTACGGGCTGGCATCTGAGCACGAGCTTGGGCCGCTTCCGGCTGTTCGCCACCGATCTTGGGCGCCCCGTGATTCTGATGGCGACTTCGCGCACCGTCGTGCTGACACCTGAGTCGCCGCAGGCACTTGTCGAGTACGTCCAGCAACGGATTGCTGGCACGGTTTAGTGCCCTATTTTAGGATCGGGCGGAACTAGTCACGCCGCGCCGTGCCCAAAAGAAAATACTTCTTCAGGCAAATCCTCCATGCTTCAATTCGACAACCGCCTGGTGCGTGAACTGCCGGGCGATAGCGATACGCGCAACCATTCCCGGCAGGTTCTTGGCGCACTGTGGTCGCCGGTCAGGCCAACGCCGGTCGCTGCCCCGCAACTGATTGCCAGTTCCCGCGAAATGGCACAGGCGCTGGATCTTGAAGAGAGCGATCTGGCGACTAGGCAATGGGTGAATGCGCTGGCCGGCAACGAATTGCTGCCCGGCATGATGGCCTATGCCACGTGCTATGGCGGCCATCAATTCGGTAGCTGGGCGCGGCAACTCGGTGACGGCCGCGCCATTTTTCTCGGTGAAGCCATCAACAAAGCCGGGCAGCGTTTCGAGCTGCAACTCAAGGGTGCTGGGCCGACGCCGTATTCGCGTCGTGCTGACGGACGCGCTGTTTTGCGTTCATCCGTCCGTGAATTTCTGTGCAGTGAGGCCATGCATCATCTCGGCGTGCCGACGACGCGAGCGCTGTCGCTGGTAACGACCGGGGAAATGGTGGTACGCGACATGTTCTACGACGGCCGGCCGGTTAATGAGCCGGGGGCGGTGGTATGCCGTGTCGCACCATCGTTTACACGCTTCGGACATTTCGAGCTGCCCGCTTCACGCG
>JANNGP010000146.1:0-13650 GCA_031403915.1 Betaproteobacteria bacterium | reverse complement strand
CGGATTTGAGTAGCTTGAGGAAGACACCACTCAACGCGGCAACCAGCGCAAAGGCCAGCATGACGATCCAGCGTTTGGCCAGCGCCAGCGTCAGCACCCGACGATAGCCCTCGGTCATCCAGGTCAGGAAGTTCTCGATTGTCACGAAGGCCTTGCTGTGCTTCTCTTCATGACGGAGCAGCAGCGAACACATCATCGGCGAAAGGGTCAGAGCAACGAAGCCCGAGACCAGTACCGCGCCGGCCAGCGTCAGCGCAAATTCTACGAACAGCTTGCCGGTACGCCCGGTCATGAAGGCCACCGGCGCATACACGGCGGCCAGCGTGATGGTCATGGCTACCACGGCAAAACCGATTTCTTTCGCGCCCTTGAAAGCGGCATCAAGCGGCTTCATGCCTTCTTCGATGTGCCGGTAGATGTTTTCCAGCACGACAATGGCGTCATCGACCACCAGACCGATGGCCAGCACTAGCGCCAACAACGTCAGCGTATTGATCGTAAACCCGAGGGCGAACATCAACGCAAACGCGCCAATCAGTGAAACCGGAATTGTCACGAGGGGAATCAGCGTGGCGCGGAAGTTACGCAGGAAGAAAAAGATGATCAGCAGCACCAGCACGATGGCTTCGGCAATCGTCGTGAATACCGACTCGATCGAGCGCGCGATGAAGACCGAGGAATCATAGGCCACGTCGACACGCATACCCGGCGGCAATTCGCTCGTCACCTTGGGCAGTTCGGCACGCAAGGCCTTCGAAAGGTCGAGCGGATTGGCCGTGGCCTGCTTGATCACGCCAAGCGCCACCGCCGGCTTGCCGTTAAAGCGCACCGTGCTGCGCTCCGACGCCGCGCCGATCTCGACCCGGCCGAGGTCGCCGATGCGTACCGGATAGCTGCCCTTGGCATCACTCGCCTGCTTGACGATGATGTCGGCGAACTGTTCCGGCCTGGCCAGATCGGTTCGTGCCACCACTGAGAACTCACGGTTTTCGCTTTCGATGCGCCCGGCCGGCACTTCAACGTTCTGCCGGCGCAGCGCGTCCTCAACGTCCTGCGGCGTGAGATTCATTGCGGCGAGGCGGTCGCGATCCAGCCAGATGCGCATGGCGAACTTGCGCTCGCCGAACACGCGCACATCTGCCGCGCCCGGCAGCGTCTGCATGCGCGGCTTGACGATGCGATTGGCGATGTCGGTGACTTCCAGTGCCGAATGTTTGTCCGACGAAAACGCCAGCCAGATGATCGGATTGGCATCGGCCTCGACCTTGGCGATCACCGGCTCGTCAATGTCGGTCGGCAGCAGGTTGCGCACGCGCGAAACGCGGTCGCGCACATCGGACGCCGCCGAGTCCGGATTACGTTCAAGCTTGAAGCGCACCGATATCTGGCTATTCTCCTGTCGCGAAATCGAAGTAATGACATCAACGCCCTCGATGCCGGCGAGCGAATCTTCCAGTGGCTTGGTGATGCGCGACTCGATGATCTCGGCCGACGCGCCGCGATAAGTTGTATCGACCGTCACCACCGGTTCGTCGATCTTCGGATATTCGCGAATCGGCAGGCGGGTGTACGAAACGAGGCCGATCAGCATGACCGAGAGCGAGAGCACCGTCGCGAAGACGGGACGGCGGATGCACAGGTCGGAAATTTTCATTTAGCGGGGGATGCCGGCGCAGGCGGCTGGTTTTCTGGTGCCGTTTCGTTAATCGAGTTTATCGATTTCACTGCGGCGCCGTCACGCAACTTCATTTGCCCGGCCGTCACCACCTCTTCACCGGCTCTGAGTCCCTCAGCAATTTCAACCTGCGCATTACGGCGCAATCCGGTTTTTACCGGCGTCCGCACCGCTTTGCCCTCGACCACGCGGAAGACAAAAGGCGTTTTGGTATCCGGTACGATAGCCTGTTCAGGTATCAGCAGCACATTGCTGCGCTGCTCGAATAGCAGGCGCACTCGCACGAACATACCCGGCCGCAACTTGGCGTCGGCGTTGGAGAGGTGTGCGCGGATTGAAATCGCCCGTCCGCCGGTATCCACTAACGGATTGATGGCATCAAGCACCGCCTCGAATTTCTGTCCCGGCATGGCGTCGGTCGAGACTTCTAGCGTCTGCCCCGGTTTGAGTTGACCGAGATAGGATTCCGGCAAACGGAAATCAATCTTCAGCGTGTTGATATCCTCCAGGTTGATCAGTTCCTGACCTTCCTTGACGTAATCACCCACGCTTACATTGCGGATGCCCACCACACCCGAAAACGGCGCCTTGATGCGCGTTTTTTCGAGCTTGGCCTGCGCCAGCGCGAGTGCCGCATCCTGGACTTTGAGCGCGGCTTCGGCATTGTCGAGCGCCTGCTGGCTGACAAATTTCTTCTCGAACAACTCGCGCGAACGCTTCAGGTTGGTCTGCGCCAGTCCGAGATTGGCTTTCGCCTGATCGAACTCCGCCGACTGCATCGCTGCATCGAGCCCGACCAGCAGCGAGCCCTTGCCCACCGCCGAACCATCCTTGAAATTGATCGACGAAATGCGCCCGGCGGTTTCCGGGCGCAATACAACCGACTCGTTGGAGCGCAGCGAACCAACGGCCGTGGCATCCAGCGCCAAATCAACAGCGTCTACTTTTGCCGTCTCCACAGGAAGCGCAAAGCCGCCCGGCGACCCGCCGGGTGCGCCAGATCCCGACTTGCCGCCCGGCGGCGTAGGGCCGGGCGATTCGCGGAAAGCGGTGTAGCTCCAGTAGGCCAAAGCGAGCAGCCCGAGAACGGCAACCAACAAAACCAAGAGACGGTGCTTTTTGCTCCGCATGACAATCCGAATCTCCCACCGGGGCGGGCGTAAAGAGAATTAACTAATGACCAATAAGTCAGTAATGCAGAATCTTACCGGAGGCAGCCCGGATTGGACAGCACCTTTAGAAGAAAAGTGCGTCCATCAGCAGCTTGAGGCCGGTGAGAACCATGGCGATGGCGACGACAACGTTAAACGCTGACTGCGGCAAACTTTTGAGCAACTTGAGGCCGATCCAGTAACCGACAGGCACGACCGGGAGCAGAAGGATCGAGACCGTCAGATTGGATAGATCAAGCAGTCCCAGCACACCATAAGGGATAAGTTTGGCGAAGTTGACTGCAGAAAAATAGATGACTGTGGTGCCCACCATGCGCACCCGATCCATCCCCTGAGGAAGAAGGTATTGGAGGATGGGCGGCCCACCCGCATGGGAGATAAAGCTGGTAAATCCGGAAATGCTGCTCCAGAAAACCCCCTTGGCAAGGTCTGGCGGGCAGCTTTCAGTAACGGCGCGGGCTTGTCGCAGGCGATCAAGTCCGAAAAGCAGCGCCTCGAGTCCGATCAGACCCTTGATCCAGCGCGCATCCACCAGATGGAAGGTGAATGCGCCGATGAGGATACCGAGCATCGCACCGGGAATGATGATACGCAAATTCGCTTTGTCGCCCTGGCCGCGAAATACCATAAGACCGAGAGCATCCATCACCAGCAAGATGGGAAGCAAAATGGCCGCGGCTTGCGGCGTGGCAATCAACAGGGACATCAGAGGCACAGCGAGACTGCCCATGGCGCCACCGAAACCGGACTTGGACACCCCCATGAGAAGAACGGCAATGACAGCAACAGCAAGAAAAGCGGGATCAGAGAGCATTGGCAGGATTATTCAACACATTGAGCGGTTCGACATGGCTTCGCACACAATTTAAGGCATCCTCAAGTTTTCAGTAAAAATGTCGATAAATCAATCACTACCCTTGTAATTCTAAGGAAGCAGTGATGAAAATACCGATCCAGCCCCTGCCGTTTTACCTCAACGAAAACGATGGCAAATCGTTTTTTGAAGGTCAACAAGCTACGCCAGTTGATGGCGCTGCCAAACTGCGTGCTGCCTTATCGGATTATTTGCCTGAGCAGTGGAAGGAATTTTCAGCGAAAAAAACTCCTGCCGGGAAGAACACAGAAAACGTTGAGCAAAGGGCAAACCGTCGCTTGACTCACGGAAAACGCGATAGCCAAAACAGCAATCCGCAGGGGGATCAGGATCGCCGGCAAGAACAGCGCCGGAAGCAAAAACTGGCCATTCTGCTCGACACCCGTCTGACACGGTGTCGGCGTGGATCAACCGGCAGTTCGGCGATTAGTTACAAAATATAGCAACAAAACACGTCAAACGACGATAGTCTGCGCCTCGCCATCATTGCGCGCTTCAATACGGCCAATCTCAACGGCTTTCTCGCCTGCCGCATGTAGCAAATGAAGCGCCTGTTGCACATGCTCGGCGGCGACGATAACCGCCATGCCGATGCCGCAGTTGAAGACGCGGTGCATTTCGCTTTCGGCCACATCGCCTTCGGTCTGCAGCCACTGGAATAGCTTGGGACGCTGCCAGTTGGACTGGTCAACAACGGCTTTCACGGTCTCGGGCAACACGCGCGGGATGTTCTCGGTCAGACCGCCACCCGTAATGTGTGCCATGCCCTTGACCGGTATCGCCGCCATCAGCGCCAGCATTGGCTTCACATAGATACGCGTCGGCGCCATCACCACGTCCGCCAGCGTCCGGGTTTGCGTACCCTCGCCGTCAAACGGCGCGTTCATGTCCGGCTTGGCACGCGCCAGAATCTTGCGCACCAGCGAATAGCCGTTGGAATGGCAACCCGATGAAGGCAGGCCGAGCACCACATCACCCGGCACGATGTTTCGGCCGGTGATTATTTTCGATTTTTCGACAACGCCCACCGCAAAGCCGGCCAGATCGTATTCGCCTTCCGGGTACATGCCCGGCATTTCGGCCGTCTCGCCGCCGATCAGCGCGCAACCGGCGTATTCGCAACCCTGTGCGATGCCCTTGATGACGTCGGCCGCCGTATCGACATCGAGTTTTCCACAGCCGAAGTAATCGAGAAAGAAGAGCGGCTCAGCGCCCTGCACCAGCACATCATTAGCACTCATGGCCACGAGGTCGATGCCCACCGTATCGTGGCGTTTGAGCTCAAAAGCCAGCTTCAGCTTGGTCCCCACGCCGTCGGTACCGGATACCAGCACTGGCTCGGTGTAACGCTTGGGCACTTCAAACAGCGCTCCGAATCCGCCCAGCCCGCTCAGCACGCCTTCGCGCATGGTTTTCTTGGCAAAGGGCTTGATGCGTTCAACAAGGGCGTCACCGGCATCGATATCAACGCCGGCATCGCGGTAGGAAAGGGGAGGCTGAGTCATTTTGGAGTTCCGAACGAGGCTTGAGTAGAGGTGAAAGGCTGCGCGGTAGTGGTAAAATGCGCGACTTCATTTGCAAAAGTCGGGATTTTATCCGAAATAGGCCTCTCGCGGCTGCCCGCACCGTTGCAAACATGTACATTTCCGCACCTTCCCGCACTCTCCTCAATGCGCCAACTGATCCTTGATCTGCTCCCGGAAGCCCCGCCCCGCCTTGATAATTTTGTCACCGGCGGCAACGGCGAAGCGCTGACCGGCCTGGCGGCCTGGCTGTTACCGGAAAACCATGAGCCTTCGCTGTTATTGTGGGGTGAAGCCGGAGCAGGCAAGACGCATCTGCTCCGCGCCAGCGAGGCCTGCTACTGCGATGTTTCAGCCGATGCGGATCTGACAGCGCTTGATGAAACCGTCCTGTTCCATGCCGTCGATAACGTTGAAGCCTTGAGCGAAACCGGTCAGATTGCCCTGTTCAACCTGTTCAACCGTCTGCGCGCTGCCGGCGGGCGCTTGCTGACGGCAGCCGGGCTGCCACCACGGCAACTGTCCTTGCGAGAGGATTTGCGCACCCGGCTGGGTTCAGGCCTGATCTACCGCCTGCACGCCCTGACCGATGGCGAAAAAATTGATGCCCTGACAACACAAGCCAAAGCGAGGGGATTAAAGTTGCCACCTGACGCCTTGGACTATCTGCTGGCGCGCGCGCCGCGCGACATGCGCAGCCTGATGGCGTTTCTGTCGGCACTTGACCGCTATTCCCTGGAACACAAACGCGCCATCACGCTTCCCTTGCTGCGCGAAGTCTTGCAAACGCCTCTGGATTTTTGACGATCATTTGAAAAACGCGAAAGCCCCCCATGCAACTTGCTTTATTTGATCTTGACCACACGCTGATCTCCGGTGACAGCGACTACGAATGGACGCAACTCCTGATCACCAAGGGCGTTCTTGACCGTGACACCTACGAGAAACGCAACAACGAATTTTTCGACCAGTACAAGGCCGGCAAGCTGGATATTTTCGAATTTCTCGACTTCCAGTTACGCTCTCTGGCGGACAACTCGCGTACCGACCTCGACAAATGGCACGCCGAGTTCATGGAGTCCCGCGTACTGCCGCTGATCCGCCCGAAAGCACTCGAACTGGTCAAGCGCCATCAGGACAACGGTGACCTGTGCGCGCTGGTGACTGCCACCAACAGCTTCGTCACCGGCCCGATCTGCCGCAAACTCGGCATCCCGCACCTGATCGCCACCGTTGCGGAACAGGCGGATGGCCGCTTTACCGGCAAGCCGCGCGGCACTCCGGCCTTCCGTGAAGGCAAGATCGAACGCGTTGAAGCCTGGCTGGAATCGATGGGGCTGTGGTGGAGCAGTTTCGAAAGAAGCTGGTTTTATAGCGATTCACTCAATGACATTCCACTCATGTCGCTAGTCACCGACCCGGTCGCCGTCAATCCTGACAATACCCTGCGCGCCCACGCCGAAGCTGCCGGCTGGGCGATTCTGAACCTGCATGACAAGTAATGAAACAAAAGACACAAATCTCACCACCAAGACACAAAGAACACCAAGAAGCACCAAGTTTGCTTCTTGCTTTTCTTGGTGAAACTTTGTGCTCTTGGTGGCTTGGTGGTGAATCTTTTGAAGTTAAGCAACTGATTTCGAGAACAAATCCAGTTATCACTGCGCACTTTCGCCGCACCGCCCCATAACAAGAAACGAGTAATGATTCGCAAATTCATATCCCGCGTCCTCGGAAAAAAAGCACCCGGCGTACCCGGAGAACCCGCTTTGATCAGCGTTGGCAAACACGGCATCCGCCGTGACGACAT
The DNA here is from genome assembly GCA_031403915.1 of Betaproteobacteria bacterium. Classification (GTDB taxonomy): domain Bacteria; phylum Pseudomonadota; class Gammaproteobacteria; order Burkholderiales; family Rhodocyclaceae; genus Propionivibrio. The sequence goes on along the minus strand of JANNGP010000146.1, from coordinate 6,596 downwards.
CAGCAGCGGCAGCCGGCGCACCGTCGAAACACTCCAGGAGCGCGGCTACAAAGCGTATGTCGTGGGTGGCGCGGTGCGCGACCTGCTGGCCGGCATTACACCCAAGGACTACGACGTGGCGACCAACGCCACGCCGGAGCAGGTGCGCCACTGTTTCCGTCGCTCGCGTATCATCGGTCGCCGCTTCCAGATCGTACACGTGATGATGGGCGCCGAAACCATTGAAGTCACCACCTTCCGCGGCCATCACGAGCAGCACAGTGGCAACAAGGCGCAAACCGATAATCAGGGGCGCCTGCTGCGCGACAATGTGTTCGGTAGCGAAAAGGAAGACGCCGCACGGCGTGACTTCACGGTCAATGCGCTGTACTTCGACCCGACCTCGGAAACCATTATCGATTACCACCACGGCGTCGCTGACCTCAAGCAGAAAACCCTGCGCATGATCGGCGACCCGAAAACCCGTTACCGCGAAGACCCGGTACGCATGCTGCGCGCCGTGCGTCTGGCGGCCAAGCTGAGTCTGACCATAGACCCCGCCGCCTTGCGCCCGATTCGCGAAATGGCCGATCTGATCGAGAATGTGCCGCCTTCGCGCCTGTTTGACGAAATGCTCAAGCTGCTGACCTCAGGCTTTGCCGTTAAGTGCGTAACCCAATTGCGCGCCGAAGGCCTGCATCACGGCGTGTTGCCACTGCTCGATGTCATTCTCGACCAACCGCTCGGCGAGCGTTTTGTTATGCTGGCGCTAGAAAACACTGACCGACGCGTACGCGAAGGCAAACCAATCTCCCCCGGCTTCCTGTTCGCTACGCTGCTCTGGCACGAAGTTCTGGCCAAGTGGGAAGTCATTCTGGCCGGCGGAAAACAATCGGGTTCTGAACGCGCTTCTGAACGCGCATCTGAGCGCATTCCCGCGCGCATTCCTGCGCTATTTCTGGCCATGGACGATGTTCTCGACGCACAGGCCGAGAAGCTGGCCATCACGCGCCGCGTGGCCGGCGACATCAAGGACATCTGGGCGCTGCAGCCACGCTTCGAGCAACGTTCGGGCAAGCGCCCCTACGGCGTGCTCGAACAGCCGCGCTACCGGGCCGGCTACGATTTCCTGCTGCTGCGTGCCGAATCAGGCGAAGTCGAAGACGAACTCGCCCAATGGTGGACCGACTTCATGAACTGCGACGGCGATGAAAGAGCGGCCATGCTGCTGCCACAGACACCGGGAACGGCAAAGAAACGCCGTCGCCGGCGCAAACCGGCGGCAACTGCACCGGAATAACAAAATAAACCAATTAACCACGAAGTTCACGAAGAGCACCAAGAAAAGCAATGCATTGATATGCTTTGGCGGCAACACTTCTGATTGAAACTCAAACACTCAATATTTTATGTTTTTCTTCGTGTTCTCCGTGCTCTTCGTGGTTTATCGCTATTAATACTTTGAACTCCCCAATGCATCTTGCCTACGTCGCTCTCGGCGCCAATCTGGACGATCCGGTCGCACAAGTCCGCGCTGCCCTAGAGGCGCTGACCCGTCTCCCGCAATCACGCCTGCTGCGCGCCTCGTCGCTCTACCGCACGACACCGGTCGGCATTCACCACCAGCCCGACTTTATCAACGCGGTTGTCGCCTTCGAGACAAGCCTCACACCACAGTCCATGCTCGCCGCCCTGTTCGCTGTCGAAGAGCAATTTGGTCGCCGGCGGGATTTTCACCATGCCCCGCGTACCCTCGATCTCGATCTGCTGCTCTTTGACAACGACGTGGTCGACACCCCGCAACTTCAACTACCGCATCCGCGTATGCATTTGCGCGCCTTTGTCCTTGCGCCACTGCTCGAAATCGCCCCGGACTGCCGCATCCCCGGCCGTGGCAGCGCATCAGCCTGGCTGCCGGCCGTCAGCATGCAGCACATTGAAAGGCTGGCGCCATGAGCGTAGTGCGGCGTAAACTTGACTCTCCACAGTCCGCTCTGTGTATGCTAGCGCCCTGCCCATGAAAAAGAATCTGCTCGAATCAGCGCGTTATCTGGTTGTCGAAGGCCCCATTGGTGTCGGCAAGACCAGCCTTGCCCGGCGACTGGGCGAACATCTGGACGCCGAGCTATTGCTGGAGCAACCCGAGACCAACCCGTTTTTGAGCCGGTTTTATCAAAACCAGCAACGCTACGCACTGCAAACCCAGTTGTTCTTTCTCTTCCACCGCCTTGACCAACTGCGCGAACTCGCCCAACCCGAGCTTTTTCCGCGCACCGTGGTCAGCGACTACCTGCTGGAAAAAGATCCGCTGTTCGCTGGTTTGACCTTAAATGAAGACGAATACAAACTTTACCGGCAGATTTATGATCGCGTTTCGCTGCAATCCCCGGTGGCGCCTGATCTGGTGATTTACCTGCAGGCCAAACCGGAAACGCTGGTTTCCCGCGTGCGCAAACGTGGCATCGACATGGAACGCAAAATCAGTGACGACTACCTGATCCTGCTCGGCGAAAGCTATACGCGCTTATTCCACAACTACGACGCCGCGCCTGTGCTGGTGGTCAACTCCGAAAATCTCAACTTCGTCGACAACGACGACGACTTCCAATTGCTCATCCAGCGCATTGAATCGATGCGCGGTCACCGCGAATACTTCAACAAGGGGGAATAATAGGGTGTGCTCTCATTTATCCGATGGATTGCGTTGCACCCGGCGTGGAGATGGCTGCGCGACGCGAGATGCAGCGAAGGGTCATTCCCTTCGTAAGACGAGCAACAAAGCAGACGCCCCACGCCGCGGCAACCCAGAGGGCAAGGGATTTTCGCGGCGGATCGCTATGTTGCCGATCGATTGTATAGATGACTATACTGCTCGCTCGGCGCCTTGCGCTCCATCCACGCCAAACCCTTGCGCAACCAACGCATAAACGAGAGCACACCCTAATTATGTCCGCACAATCAGCCACCCGACGGCTCACCCATCTCGATCTGGCCAAGATGCGCGCGGCCGGAGAGAAAATTGCCGTCCTGACCAGTTATGACGCCAGCTTTGCCCATCTTTGCGAGACGGCCGGCATCGACTCCATCCTCGTAGGTGATTCACTGGGCATGGTATTGCAGGGTCATGACTCAACGCTGCCGGTTACCATCAATGACATTGCCTACCACACCCGCGCCGTGGCACGCGGCAGCCAGCGCCCGCTGATCATCGCCGACATGCCTTTCGGCAGCTTTCAGGAAAGCCCGCAGCAAGCGTTTCACAATGCCGTGACGTTGATGGCCGCCGGCGCGCAAATGGTCAAGATTGAAGGCGGTGTAAGCATGGCGGAAACCACTCGCTTCCTCACCGAGCGCGGCATCCCGGTCTGTGCCCACGTGGGACTGACGCCGCAGTCCGTACACCAGCTCGGTGGCTACCGCATTCAGGGCAAGGATGACGCCGGTGCAAGCCGCATGATCGCTGACGCGCTCGCTCAGCAGCACGCAGGCGCTTCGCTCATTGTCCTTGAAGCCATTCCTGCTGCGCTGGCTGCCGAAACCACCCGGCAGCTTTCCATCCCGACCATCGGCATCGGCGCCAGCAAGGAATGCTCGGGACAGGTGTTGGTTGTGCACGACATGCTGGACATCAGCACGGGCAAAAAAGCCCGTTTTGTCAAAAACTTCATGGCCGGTCAGCCGTCGATAGCTGCTGCCATCGCCGCCTTCGTCGCGGCAGTCAAGGATGGCAGTTTCCCTGGAACCGAACATTGTTATTAACCAAAGCGAACCACCAAGTCACCAAGAACACAAAGAAGCACCAAGAAACCCAAAAGCTCTTCTTGGTGAAACTTGGTGACTTTGTCCCTCTACAGGGAGGCTTCGCGCTGTCTTGGTGGTGAAAAATCCATGCTCATACACGCTTCAATTTCCGACCTGCGCACTGCCCTGAAAAACCTTGGCCGGATTGTCTTCGTCCCGACCATGGGCAATCTGCATGAAGGTCACATTTCGTTGATGACGCAGGCCAGGCAGCATGGTGATGTCGTGGTGTCGAGCATCTTCGTCAACCGCCTGCAATTCGGGCCGAACGAGGATTTTGACAAATACCCGCGCACCTTCCAGGACGATTGCGCGAAGCTTGAAGCGGCCGGCGTGGATATTCTGTTTGCGCCGACCGAGGCGGATCTCTATCCCGAAGCGCAGCAGTATCAGGTCGACCCGCCGGCGATACAGAACCAGCTCGAGGGCGAATTCCGCCCCGGCCACTTTCGCGGCGTAGCCACCGTTGTTCTCAAGCTCTTCAACATCGTGCAGCCTCAGGTTGGCGTGTTCGGCAAAAAGGATTACCAGCAGCTGATGGTACTGCGCAACATGACGCGCCAACTGGCGCTGCCCATCGAAATCATCGGGGGCGAGACGGTGCGGGCTGACGACGGGCTGGCGCTCTCATCGCGCAACGCCTACCTGACACCGGCCGAGCGTGCCGAAGCGCCGCGCCTGAACCGTCTGCTGAGCAGCATCCGCGCTGCTGTCCTGAGTGGCGAACGGGATTTTGCGAAACTTGAGTGCGAAGCGATGGTCGAACTCGACAATCATGGATGGACAACCGATTACGTCGCCATTCGCCAGCAAAGCGACCTGCAGCTTCCGCAGCCCGGCAACCGTGAACTGGTTGTCCTGGCGGCCAGCCGCTTGGGCGCACCCAGACTTATCGACAATGTCGAAATTTTGATCAGAAACCATCCTTGACACTGTAGAAATTGGGACTAAAATCCCTTTCCCCAAACCCGTTTAAGCCTTACTTAACTCTTTTTACCGAGCAATTCCTATCTCCATGCAAAGAACCCTGCTGAAGTCAAAGCTGCACCGCGTGACGACAACCCACGCCGACCTTCACTACGAAGGTTCATGTGCCATTGACGAAGACCTGCTCGATGCCGGCAATATCCTCGAGTACGAGCAGATTGAAGTCTGGAACGTCAACAACGGCGCACGCTTTACGACCTACGCCATTCGCGGTGAACGCGGGTCGGGCATCATATCGGTCAATGGGTCGGCCGCTCGTCGCGCCGCACCGGGTGACATCCTGATCATTGCCAGCTTTGCCAGCTACAACGCAGCCGAAATTGCCCAATATGCGCCTACCCTGATCTACGTCGATGGGCAGAACCGCATCGTGCGCACCGGCAACACCATTCCGGCGCAAACAGCCGCCTGATTTCTAGCCCGGCCTGCATGATCAGGCAGCCGGCCACGCCGTGTCATTCATTCTTTTTTAGCGGTACACGGCATCAACGGCCAGTCGCTGCTAAGCTTTCACTTTGAAACCATCCCGCACCAGAAAGGACACATCCGTGGAACGACTATTCAATTTCAGTGCCGGCCCCGCCGCACTCCCTCAGGAAGTTCTCGAACAGGCCCGTGACGAACTGGTCAACTGGCGCGGCTGTGGCATGTCAGTCATGGAAATGTCGCATCGCGGCAAGGAATACATGAGCATTCAGGCCGAAGCCGAGGCCGACCTGCGCGAATTGATGGGCATTCCCGCCAACTACAAGGTGCTCTTTCTGCAAGGCGGCGCCTCCAGCCAGTTCGCCATGGTGCCGATGAACCTCTATCGCGGCAAAGCCTCGGCAGACTACCTGAACACCGGAGAGTGGTCGAAAAAAGCCATCAAGGAAGCCAAGAAATACGGTGCGGTCAACGTTGTCGCCTCCTCCGAAGACAAAAATTTCTCCTACGCCCCGGCGCAAAGTGCCTGGAAGCTCGACCCTGATGCCGCATTCGTGCACTACACGCCAAACGAAACCATCGGCGGTGTCGAAATCTTCTGGACGCCACAAACCGGTGATGTGCCACTGGTGGCCGACATGTCGTCGAACATCCTCTCGCGCCCGATCGATGTCTCGAAGTTTGGCCTGATCTACGCCGGCGCGCAGAAGAACATTGGGCCCGCCGGCCTGACCATTGTGATCGTGCGCGACGATCTTATCGGCCAGACCCTCAAGGGCACGCCGACCATGTGCGACTACCAGATTCATGCCGAAAGCGAGTCGATGTACAACACGCCGCCGACCTATGCGATCTATATCGCCGGTTTGGTGTTCAAGCGGCTCAAAGCCAAGGGCGGCCTCGCCGCAATGGAAAAAACCAACCGCGCCAAGGCACAACTACTCTACGACTGCCTCGACGCTTCCAGCTTCTTTGCCTCGCCCGTCGCGCGCGAAAACCGCTCATTGATGAACATCCCGTTCACGCTGGCTGACGCCGCGCTCGATGACGAATTCCTCAAAGGCGCCAAGGCACGGGGCATGGTGCAACTGAAAGGCCACCGCTCGGTCGGCGGCATGCGCGCCTCGATCTACAACGCCATGCCGGTTGAAGGCGTGCAGGCGCTGGTCGACTACATGAAAGAATTCGAGAAGCAGCACGGATAAAGAAAGCTAACCACAGCGAGCACAGCGGGCACGGCGAAAAACCGTAATCCGTTTTCGCAATTCGGTTCTTGCCGTTCGCTGTGTACGCTGTGCCCGCCGTGGTTAATGCATTTCGCCAAATCAAATCACCAAGGAATTCACCATGACCCGTAAGATCCAGACACTCAACGCCATTTCCAAGAAAGGCCTCGCCCGCCT
>JANNGP010000145.1:0-3159 GCA_031403915.1 Betaproteobacteria bacterium | reverse complement strand
TTGGCTTTTGTTTTTTGGGGGTAGTCATGGACACGTGTCGATTGAGTACCAGCCATGTTCGGATCGGTGTGCCTCTGCCAGGCAACGTTTATGACAGTGCCGGGATGTTGTTGCTCTCCAAGGGACATGTTCTAGACAGCCAGGCTCAGATTGACCACTTGCTCTCGCGGGGCATGTACGTCGAGGTGAGCGTTTATGAGGCAATGTTCAAGCCGTATGCTTCAGCTGCTGCGGCTCCGGTCATTCAGAACAAGTTTGACCCTTTCCTTGTTCGTAATACCCTGAAGATCAGTCTGAACCGGCTGCAGCGCGGCGTTCTTGATGGCTCGACCAGTTCGGCGCAGATTGTGGAGTTTGCCCATCAGTTGCAGGTTTTTGCCCATGCCGATGTCGACGCGGCCATTGCAGCCAGCTTTCTCGATCACCATGAAGAGGGCTATCCCGTTGCTCACAGCCTGAATACAGCGACGTTGTGTGTTTTGCTCGGCAAACGCCTTGGCTGGGCAGAGCCGCGCTTGAATAGCACTGTCTGTGCGGCGCTGACCATGAACCTCGGCATGTTTGATTTGCAGCAGCGTTTGTTGCGTCAGGCCACGCCTCTGACTCCGGCACAACTGGAGCAGGTGCATGCGCATTCTGAGGGGTCGATGGCGGCGCTGCAAAAGATCGGCGTCAGTGACCCGGTCTGGCTGGATGCTGTCCATCAGCATCATGAAAAGCCAGCAGGTGCAGGCTATCCGCAGAAAATGGCTGAGCCATCCGAAGAGTCGCAGTTGCTGCGCCTGATTGATAGCTTGACGGCGCGGGCTGTCGCGCGGGCTGATCGCCGACCCATGCCGCTGGCCCAGATTGTGCGCACACTCTTCGTCGAGGAAGGCAAGGGGCCGTGTGCCGCGCTGGTCGCCACACTGGTCAAGATGCTCGGCCTTTACCCGCCGGGCAGTTTTGTGAAACTGGAAAATAATGAGCTTGCCGTTGTATTCCGTCCCGATCTGGAGAACAACTCGCAGGCTGTCGCGGCAGTGACCACTGCTTCCGGGACGCCGACCATGCAGCCGGTCAGGCGGGATACGCATCGCAAGGGGTTTTCGATTGCGGCTGCCGTGGCCTACGACAAGGTTTCTGTCGGGTACGACCTTGGCAAGCTGTGGATTACCAATGCTCGTAGCTGAAAAGGTTGGGTTGGGGTTGCACCAAAGGCATTAGTCAATGCTACTATGCAATCAGGTTTTTTCTGCATTTCTGGCTGAACCAAAGAAGTCCTCGGAAATAGCCCTGCGCATAGGCATTGAACGAAGCGACCAAAAATGACGAATCAGAATGATCCAGTTCCTCAGGCGGGCGAAGCAATAGGCAATCCCACGGCGTGGGAGCCCACCGTGGTGTTTTTCAAATACGCCAATGCCACCATGTTCCTTTGTGCCGTCGCTTTTGCAATTTTCATTCGCCTCTTCGTGCCTGAGCAAACGGTACGTTATCTCGGTCCCTTAATGGCGGCACTTCTTGCTGTAACGGGATGGGTTCTGTTCACTCACGGCCGGATTCGTGCGGCAGGCCATGTTTTTATCATTGGATCCTGGCTGGTTGTTACCGGCATAACATTTTTTCTGGGCGGTGTTAGGGCGCCGATCGCTGTCGCCTACCCATTGATCATTATTCTGACGGGCTGGCTGATTGGTTGGCGCATGGCGCTAGGCGTCGCTGGCCTGTCCGTGACGGTAATTATTGCTGCCGTCCTCGGAGAACCCTCGGGGTTTCTGTTACCCCCACCACCATCGCCGCCGGCGTTGTACGCAGTGGTTCAGGTTTTCATGTGTGCGCTTGCAGCCATCCTCATCTATTTTTTCGTGCGCTCATATCAGAGTCGCCTTGAAGATCTTCATTTGGCAGGCCAAGCCCTTTCCCGTCGCACACGTGAGATGGAAGAGAGTGAGTCTCTGCAACGAACCATGTTGTCGAATATTCTCGCCGGGGTCATTATCGTTGACCCTGTAACCCGTATTATCGAAAGTGCGAACACTGCCGCTGCGGCCATGTTTGGGGCGCCAGCGGAACAACTTGTCGGGAACCGTTGCCATAACTTCCTCTGTGCGTCCGAGGAAGGTGCTTGTCCCGACTGCGATTTGGGCAAGACGGTCGATAACATGGAAAGTGAGATGCTTTGCCATGATGGCAGTCGACGTACGGTCATTAAATCGGTTACACGCATACATATACTGGGCAGGGAGAAACTACTGGAGTGTTTTGTAGATATCACTGAACGCAAGCGTGCGGAGAAGTTGCAACACGAGACCCAAGCCATTCTTCAGGCGGCCATGGATCAAAGCCCTGTGGGGATTTCGATTGCCAATGCACCGGATGGATCAATTCGCTATGTCAATAAAGCAGGGCTGATTATTCGTGGTGATGATTCTCGGGATTTTGTCGCGGGGGCAAGTATCAATCAGTACCTCGTTCGCCGGCCTCAACTGGATCTGGATGGCAGGCCGCTGGAACTGGATGAAATTCCCTTGACCCGCGCGGCACTCTACGGCGAAGCATCGAGTCGGGAGTTCATCATTCAGCGGCCTGATGGTTCGCATCGTATTGTTTTTGCCAATGCGGCGCCGATCAAAAACCAGCAAGGCGAGGTTGTGGCGGCCATCGCAGTTTTTCAGGACATTACCGAGCGCAAGCAGGATGAGGATGCCTTGCAGGAGGCTCAGGCGATTCTTCAGGCAGCCATGGATCAAAGCCCGGCAGGCATTGTCATCGGCAATGCCCCTGATGCATCACTGCGCTATGTAAATAGAGCGGGACAGCAAATACGAGGCGCTGATCCGGAGGCCGGGGCAGGTGAATTCAGAAACACTGATTTCTTTAACAACCGGCGGCTTCTGCATCTTGATGGCACCCCGTTAGCGCGCGACGAAGTGCCCCTTGCGCGCGCTGTTCAGTTCGGTGAAACAGGCAGCAAGGAGTTTGTTCTTTGCCGCGTAGATCATCAGGATCGTGTTGTCCAGTCGAGTGCTGCACCGATGTTGCGAGTTTTAAAGATGTCCGGTTCTGTAGCACGTCATCTGTCCGGTTGTCATAGTGCCCTGAAGGGGGTGCGAGATGAGACGGACGGAATTGCTACAGGAGATCCGGAAGATGAGATTTGAAGAAGCGTATGCAGGA
>JANNGP010000144.1:0-1509 GCA_031403915.1 Betaproteobacteria bacterium | reverse complement strand
ACGTGCCGATCGTCACGCTGACGCTGTTCAGCCGCAACGACCACCCCGCCGCCGAGCCGCCTCAAGGCGGGGCGCGCCCCCTCGGGGGGCCGGCGCCGCTGGCGACTGGGGGGCCCAGTTTCGGCGCCTTCGAGCTCGAGCGCGTGGCCCACAGCATCGAGGCCGACCTGAAGCGTGTGCCGGGCACTCGCGAGGTGACGACACTCGGTGGCCCGGGGCGCGCGGTGCGCGTCGAGATCGACCCGGCGCTGATGGCCAGCCGTGGCGTGACCGTGCCCGACCTGCGTGCCGCATTGAGCGCGGCCAACCTCGGTTCGCCGGTGGGCGAACTGCTGTCGGGCAACCGCGCGGTGACGGTCGAGTCCGGGCCGTTCCTGCGCGACGCCCGCGACATCGGCGAGTTGGTGGTGGCGGTGCATGGCGGCAAGCCGGTGTTCCTGCGGGACGTGGCGTCGGTGATCGACGGGCCGCTGCCGGCCACGCGGTATGTGTGGCACGGCATCGCCGGCAAGACAGGGCAGGGCGCGGCGGGTGGCGCGGAGTTCCCGGCGCTGACGATCAGCGTGACCAAGAAGCCCGGCGAGAACGCCATCGACGTGGCCAACGCGGTATTGCAGCGCGTGGCCAGCCTGCGCAACACCGTCATCCCCCACGAAGTGGAGGTGGCCGTGACGCGCAACTACGGCGCCACCGCCAACGACAAGGCGATCAAGCTGATCCAGAAACTACTCTTCGCCACGGCGGCGGTGGTGGCGCTGGTGTTCATCGCGCTGGGCCGGCGCGAGGCCGCCATCGTCGGCAGCGCGGTGATCCTGACGCTGACGGCCACGCTGTTTGCCAGCTGGGCCTGGGGCTTCACGCTGAACCGGGTGTCGTTGTTCGCGCTGATCTTTTCCATCGGCATCCTCGTCGATGACGCCATCGTCGTGGTCGAGAACATCCACCGCCACCAGCAGCTGTACCCCGGCAAGACGCTGACGCAGATCATTCCCGGCGCGGTCGACGAGGTTGGCGGGCCGACCATCCTGGCCACCTTGACGGTGATTGCCGCGCTGCTGCCGATGGCCTTCGTGTCCGGGTTGATGGGGCCGTACATGAGCCCGATCCCGATCAACGCCAGCATGGGCATGCTGCTGTCGCTGGCCATCGCCTTCGTCGTCACGCCTTGGCTGGCGCGGCTGTGGATGAAGGCCTTGCCCGCCGACCACGCGGGCGCGTCCCAGCCGCACGGCCTGTCGGCGCGGCTGGCGCCGCTGTTCAGGCGGATTTTCAACCCGCTGCTCGACGAGCGGCGCGGCCAGCGCAACCGCCGCCTGCTGGGCCTGGGCATTGGCCTGCTGATTGCCGTGTCGGTGGCCTTGCCGGCGCTGGGTCTGGTGCTGTTGAAGATGCTGCCGTTCGACAACAAATCAGAGTTCCAGGTCATCGTCGACATGCCTGCCGGCACCCCGGTGGAGCGCACGGCCGCGGTACTGCACGAACTCGGCCGCCACCTGGCCAGCGTGCCCG
>JANNGP010000143.1:0-56602 GCA_031403915.1 Betaproteobacteria bacterium | reverse complement strand
ATGTTGTAGCCGAGCGCCCACATCAGCCAGACGCCGCCGACAAGGGAGAATGGCACTGAGAGCATGACGATCAGCGTTTCGGTGATGCGTCGGAAGTTGAGGAACAGCAGCAAGAAGATGATCAGCAGCGTGACCGGTACGACGAGCTTCATCTTCTCGATGGCGCGCTCCATGTTCTCGAACTGGCCGCTCCACGTCGCATAGTAGCCGGGCGGGAATTGCACCTTATCGGCCACGGCTTTTCGTGCTTCGGCCACGTAACTGCCGATATCGCGATCCCGGATGTCGACGTAGATGTAGGTTGAGAGCAGGGCGTTTTCGGTACGGATGGCCGTCGCGCCCTTGGCGATTTCGACTTTGGCGAGTTGACCGAGCGGAACCATCGCGGTTACGTCACCCTGCATGGTTGGTATTAGCACCTCCCGGGCGATTTGCTGAGGGTCGGAGCGCAGTTCGCGCGGGTAGCGCACCGTCACGCCGTAACGTTCGCGGCCTTCGACGGTCGTCGTGACCATCTCGCCACCAAGAGCCGTGCCGATCACATCCTGCAACTCGCCGACCGATAGCCCGTAGCGTGACAGTTGCGTGCGATCCGGCACGATGTTGAGGTAGAAGCCACCGGTGATGCGTTCGGCAAAAGCGCTGGAAGTGCCGGGAACGTTCTTAACCACGGTTTCGATCTGCCGCGCAAGTTTCTCCATTTCGTCGAGATCCTTGCCGAAAACCTTGATGCCGATTGGCGTGCGGATGCCGGTGGACAGCATATCAATGCGCGCCTTGATTGGCATCGTCCATGAATTCGAGATGCCGGGGAATTGCAGCGCCTTGTCCATTTCGGCGATCAGCTTGTCGATGTTCATCCCGGCACGCCATTCGGACTCCGGTTTCAGATTGATCACCGTCTCGAACATCTCGGTCGGCGCCGGGTCGGTGGCGGTATTCGCGCGCCCGGCCTTGCCGTAGACCGAGGCAACTTCCGGGAAGCTCTTGATGATCTTATTCTGCGTTTGCAGCACTTCGGCGGCTTTGGTGATCGACATGCCGGGCAGCGAAGTGGGCATGTAGAACAGTGTGCCTTCGTTCAGGGTCGGCATGAATTCAGAGCCTAGCTTCGACGCCGGGTAGAAAGAGACAAGCAGGGTTAACAAGGCGATGGCGACGGTCATCTTCTTCCAGCGCATCACGCCGGCGATGACCGGACGGTAAGACACGATCAGGAAGCGATTCACCGGATTATTTGCCTCCGGCATGATCCTGCCTCGAATGAAGATTAGCATCAGCACGGGTACGAGCGTGACGGAAAGTAAGGCCGCGGCAGCCATTGCAAAGGTCTTGGTATAGGCCAGTGGCGAGAAAAGACGTCCCTCCTGGCCTTCCAGCGCAAAGACCGGCAGGAACGAAACAGTGACGATGAGTAGCGAGTAGAAGAGCGATGGGCCGACTTCCTTGCAGGCAAGGAGTATCGCTTCGAAGCGTTCGGCCTGCGTGTGCTTCTTGGGCAGGCGCTCCAAGTGCTTGTGCGCATTCTCGATCATCACCACCGAGGCATCGACCATCTCCCCGATGGCGATAGCGATGCCGCCGAGGCTCATAATATTGGAGGACATGCCCAGCCAGCGCATGGCAATGAAGGACATCAGAATGGCGATCGGCAGCATGATGATGGCGACCAGCGCGCTGCGCAGATGCAAAAGAAAAACAAAGCAGACGACGGCGATGATCAGCAATTCCTCAATCAGCGTGTTTTTCAGCGTGTCGATGGCGCGATGGATCAGTTCGGAACGGTCGTACACTGGCTCGATGGTGACGCCTTCCGTTAAGCCCGGCGCGATTTCAGCGATTTTTGCCTTTAGATTGTGGATGACCTCCAGCGCGTTTTCGCCATAGCGTGCCATGGCGATCCCGGAGACGACTTCACCTTCGCCGTTTAACTCCGTGATGCCCCGGCGCTCATCAGGGACGATTTCGACGCGGGCGATGTCGCGAATCAGCACGGGCGTTCCCTTGTCGGCTTTCACTACCAGTTGCTCGATGTCGCTGATGCCGCGCAGGTAGCCCTGGCCGCGCACCATGTATTCGGTTTCGGCTATCTCCACGGTTCGACCGCCGACGTCGCGGTTCGAATCACGGATGACCTGGGCGATCTTCATCAGAGGAATGCCGTAGGAACGCAGCTTCACCGGATCGACGGTCACCTGGTATGTCTGTACGAATCCCCCGATCGACGCCACTTCAGCGACGCCATGCGCCTTGGTCAATTGATAGCGAACGTACCAGTCTTGGATCGAACGCAGTTCGGCCAAGGTCTTGTCCTTGGCCAACAGGACGTACTGATAGACCCAGCCGACGCCGGTCGCATCCGGTCCGATTTGCGGTGTCACGCCCTTGGGCATGCGTCCGGAAGCGAAGTTGAGATATTCAAGCACGCGCGAACGCGCCCAGTAGATGTCCGTGCCGTCCTCGAAAATGATGTAAACGAAGGACGCCCCGAAGAACGAGAAACCACGCACCACCTTCGACTTCGGTACCGACAACATGGCCGTGGTCAGCGGGTAGGTCACTTGGTCTTCAACGACTTGCGGCGCCTGGCCGGGGTACTCCGTGTAGACGATGACCTGCACGTCCGATAGGTCGGGCAGGGCGTCGATCGGTGTTCGGAGGGCAGCGAAGACGCCGGCGAAGACGATGAAGGCGGTTGCCAGAAGGACGATGAAGCGGTTGCGGGCGGACCACTCGATGAGTTGTGAGAGCATGGGTGTCTCTGTCAGTGGCCGGCGTGCGGGTTGGTAGCAAGCGGTTTGATCGATGTGATCACCCATTCGCCCTGTCCGCGCTCGACAAACTCAAAGTCGATCTTCGTGCCGGGTTTGAGGTCCTTGAGCAGTGCTGTGTTTGCGAGTTGGAACTCCATGGTCATGGACGGCCACTTGAGGCTGGCGACGGGGCCGTGTTCGAGGTTGACGGTACCGGCCTTGGCGTCGATTGAGTCAACCTTGCCTGCCGCCTTGTGGCCAACGCTCTTTGATGTCGGCGCAGTCTTCGAATCGGCGCCACCAAAGCCACCGACAGCCGCTCTGAGATTGCTTTCGGCATCGATCAGGAAGTTGGCGGTAACGACCACCGGTTCCCCGTCCTGCACACCTTCAAGCACTTCGACGAAGGTATCGCTACGCGCGCCGAGTTTGACTTCGCGTGGTTCGAAACGGCCTTCGCCTTTCTGGACCAGTACGATCTGGCGTGTGCCACTGTCGATAACGGCCGACACCGGCACCGTCACGACTTCTCCTTTGCCGGATACCGGGATTTCAACCTGCGCGAACATCGCCGGCTTCAACAATAGCCCGGGGTTGGCGAGTTCAATGCGCACCGGGACTGTACGCGTGGCTGCATTCAGGGACGGATAAACGTAGCTGATCTTTCCTTCAAACGGCTTGTCCGGGTAGGCGTTGATGCGAATACGGGCTGTGGCACCGGCCTTAATCAGTCCGATATCCTGCTCGAAGACGTCGGCGACAACCCACACAGAGGAAAGGTCGGCGACCTGATAGAGCACTTCGCCGGGCATGAAACGCATGCCTTGCAGCGCCTTTTTTTCGGTGATGATGCCGGTCACCGGCGAGCGGAAAGTCAGGGTGCGTCGAGTCTCGCCGGATTTGCTCAGGGCCTTGATCTGCTGGTCCGAGATATCCCAGTTTCTGAGCCGAAGCAGGCTGGAATCGGCAAGATCCTTCATGCCTGACTGTGCATGGCCTTCGGCATCTTTTAGTGATTCAACGCCTTGCGCGGCAATGGCGTATTCGCGCTGCGCCGAGACGAGCTCCGGGCTGTACACCTCAAACAATGGCTGCCCTTTGCTGACGGTCTGGCCGGTGATATTGACGTACAGACGTTCGACGTAGCCCTCGAATTTTGGTGAAATGGCGTAGGTCTTTCGCTCGTCGGGTTCAATGCGCCCGGCAGCGCGTACTGTCTTGTCCAGCGTGCGCAACTGCGCAAGCACGGTTCTCACCCCAAGCTTCTGAATTTTCTCGGTGCTGATTTTGATCTGATTGGCTGATGCCGGCTCGTTACTCTCTTCGCCCTCATAAACCGCGATGTAGTCCATCCCCATCTGGTCTTTTTTTGGAGTGGGGGACGTGTCGGGCAGGCCCATTGGGTTGCGGTAGTAGAGAAGCTTGCGTTCCTTCGTACCGGCGTTGTTGGGGCTTGCGCCCGCGTCGCTTCGGATCCCGGACTGGCCCAGCCAGTAACCGCCAGTAGCAGCGATTAGTGCAACGGCCAATACACCGGCAACCATGTTGGCTCTAATTCTCAAAGTTCATCTCCCAGGAGCTTTTCGATTTCAGCGAGGCGTATCTGTGCTTCCGACTGTGCCTTGATTCGGGTTTGCTTCGCCTGACGAATCTGCTTCTGTGCTTCGAGCAGGGTGGCGAAATCGACCTTGCCGGTTTCATAGCCAACCAGCGCCGCCTTGAAAGTGAGCTCGGCCTGCGGAAGCAGGCTGTTTGCGGTGAGCATCTCAGTGCGCCGCGCCGCCTCGATGCTAGACAGATTTTCAGCAAGCTCGGCGAGCACCTGATTCGAAGCTGACTCCTTGCGCGATTTGGCTGCCGAGAGCATCGATTCAGATTCCCGTTCCTGGGATCGGCGGGAAGATTGCTGGAGTGGGATATTGACTTCAACCATCACTTCCCATTCCTTGACTGAACTCTGGTACTGGATTGGCGAGACGCCAAAGGTGAAATCGGGATAGCGGTTTTTGTAGGTCAATTCGCGAGATTTTTCTGCGGCCTTGATGCGCGCCTCTTCCGCAAAGAGTTGCGGATTGCGGCCACGTACGCGGTCTTCCAGCGTCGTATAGTCGAGCTTTGCTGGCGCAGGAATTGGCTTCAGGGCATCCGGTGCAGCGAGCGCTGCACGCGGCGGTCGAGCCAAGAGGGCATTGATGCGTGCCCGCAGCATATTGCTTTCATTCTCCAGCATGATCAGGTCACTACGCATGGCGGTTTGTTCGACTTGCGCCCGGATGACGTCCTGTTGCACTGCAAGTCCGCCTGCGTAGCGTGCATGCGCAATTTTTTCAAGACGAACCATCAGATCAAGTATTTCCCGTGATAGTTTTTCCGTCTGGCTCAGGTAAAAAAGCTGCGCGTGGCCGGCTTTCAAACGTGAGCTTATTTCTGCCCATGTGCCGCGTGCGCGCCCTTGTGCAGCCTCGGCTTCAAGTTCTGCGATGCCCTGCTTGAGGTCGCGTTTTCCATACCACGGCAGATCCTGCATGAACGTGTATTTCGTGCTGCCTACACGACTGGGGGAAAATGTTGCGTTCTGTTCCCCCATTTTGGTGATGTCCTGTAGCTCCATCCTGAACTTCGGGTCAGGCAAGGCGCCGGCTGGTGTGATTCGCTCACTGGCTGCATCGGCCTCGTAACGCATTCCGGCGTACTCCGGGTTTTTGTCACGGGCAAAGGCAATCAGACCGTCCACGGTTTTTCCCAGATGGTTTTCCTGCGCATGAAGCGGGGAAATCAATCCCAGTGCCAGAATTGCAGATGCCAACAAGAGGTGGGTGCGAGCCCGGATCATGGTTACTTGGCCGCCTCAAAACGAACCAGGGTTAAGGCACCATTGACCTCTTCACTCAGAAAACGAACCTTGTCGCCAGCCTTCATTTGGTCCAGCCACGCCGCTTCCTTGACACGAAAAACCATGGTCATGGCCGGCATGTTGAGGTTAGCCAAAGGGCCATGGGCAATGGTGACCTTGCCGGCCGCTTTATCGACTTTCTTGATCGTGCCATCACTCATTGAAGAGTCGGCAGCCTTGCTGGCAGTCATCGCATGCCCGGCGTGTTTGTCTGCGGGGTAGGCTGCTACCGGCATGAGCAGCGTGGAGGCGAGGAATAGTGCGGCAAAAAGATTTTTCATGGGTTCTCCTTGGTGCGGGTTGAGATGATCGGGTCAATGACCCACGGTGATGCGGCCGGTCATGCCGGCTTCAAAGTGGCCGGGAACAAGGCAGGCAAAGGTAAAGCGCCCCGACTTTCTGAAAGTCCAGGCGAACTCGCCTGTTTTCCCCGGCTCGACGGAAACCGCGTTCGGATCATCGTGTTCCATTTGTGGGAATTTCAGCATCAAGTCGGCGTGCTTCTTCAATTCATTCGCCGTACCGAGAACCATCTCGTGCTTGGTTTTTCCAAGGTTGCGTACGACAAAACGGACCGTTTCTCCGCGCTTCACATTGATCGATGCCGGGATGAAGCGCATGGTGTCGTCCATGCTGATTTCAACGGTGCGGGTGGCCGCGTTGAGCGCAGCCGGTTTGCCCAATGCGGAGGCGTGCTGGCCGGCCGTGTGGGCATAAGAACTTGCGACAAGGCTAAAAATTACGGCAGTCAGAAGATGTTTCATACATCCCATTCCTGAATCAGTGTTTGGCAAATGTGCGGGTGCTGCCGTCAGCCTGTACCAGCAGCGTTTCATACGGCGGGGAATTGGGGATGTCCATACCCGGTGATCCGGGGGGCATGCCGGGCACGGCAAGGCCCAGCGCCTTTGGTTTTTCTTTCAGGAGGCGTTTGACATCGGCAGCAGGAACGTGCCCTTCAAGCAGGTAACCGGATACCTTCGCCGTATGGCAGGAGCCCAGTTGTTCGGGCATGCCCAGGCTCTTGCGTTTGGCCGGGACATTCTCTACATCACGGCTAATGACCTTGAACCCATTTTTTTGCATGTGCTCAGCCCACTTGCTGCAGCATCCGCAATAAGGGCTTTTGAACATCTCCACCGTAACGGCGTTCTGTGCCAGCAGCGGGCTTGCAAAACCAAGCATCCAGACCATCGAAATTGTGTACAACGGATGTCGCATGATTGATCCCGGTTGGAAATAATTGAATGCACTATGAGGAAAGCAAGCAAACGAAATGCTGACATTCAGATTACATTTCCGTAATCTTCTGTTGCGGGCGAGTCAAAAGCAGGACACTTGCGGATAAATGCCTAAGAACAAACAGGAATGCCAATGAAGATTCTGGTGGTCGAAGACGAAGCAAAAACAGGCGATTACCTCAAGCAAGGCTTGGGTGAGGCCGGCTTTGTCGTGGACCTGGCGCGCAACGGTCTGGATGGCCTGCATCTGGCACAGACCGAAGCCTACGATCTGGCCATCCTCGACGTGATGTTGCCGGGCATCGACGGCTGGCAGGTCTTGCAGGGTATTCGTCGGGCCGGCAAAGAGCTACCGGTGTTGTTCCTGACCGCGCGGGATCAGGTTGACGACCGGGTACGCGGCCTTGAACTCGGCGCTGATGACTATCTC
The DNA here is from genome assembly GCA_031403915.1 of Betaproteobacteria bacterium. GTDB lineage: Bacteria > Pseudomonadota > Gammaproteobacteria > Burkholderiales > Rhodocyclaceae > Propionivibrio. The sequence goes on along the minus strand of JANNGP010000143.1, from coordinate 49,285 downwards.
GTCAAACCTTTTGCCTTTGCCGAACTGCTGGCCCGCGTGCGCACCCTGCTGCGGCGAGGGAGCAAGAGCAAGGAACCCGAGAGTATGCGGGTGGCCGATCTCGAACTCGATTTGCTGCGCAGGCGGGTGATCCGCGCCGGCAAGCGTATCGACCTGACGGCCAAGGAATTTGCCCTGCTCGAACTCCTGCTACGGCGGCATGGAGAAGTGCTGCCGCGTTCGCTGATCGCCTCGCAGGTGTGGGACATGAACTTCGACAGCGACACCAATGTGGTGGAGGTGGCCGTGCGCCGGCTACGCGCCAAGGTCGACGACGATTTCGAACCCAAGCTGATCCGCACTGTGCGCGGCATGGGCTATGTGCTGGAGGATCCGGCGTGCGCCTGAGCATTACCTCGCGCCTGACGGCACTCTTCGCCACGGTGTCGACGGTCGTGCTGCTGGTTCTGGGTGCGTTGATCGGTGCTTCGGTCGAGCAGCACTTTGTCGAGCAGGACATGGAAGTCCTCTCGGGCAAACTCGATCTGACGCGGCATGCGTTGGAGAAAGTTCACGCGGCGCAGGATCTGGTGTCGATTCCCCAGCAACTTGATGATTCGCTGGTCGGGCATCACGGGCTGGCCGTCGTCGTCGTGGCGCCGGATGGCGAAACCCTGTTTGCCACCAGTGGTGCAGAATTTCCGCACACCCTGCTCGAAAAGCCAATAAGTACGGGCATCCCGCAGCCTATCGTCTGGAGAACCGCGCAGAACGTGCCTTTCCGGGGTATTGCCGCGCAGGCGCCCACCGGGATAAACGGTGCCAAGCCGGCCACGGTTGCCGTGGCAACGGACATCTCGCATCACGAGCATTTCATGGATTCGTTCCGCACCACGCTATGGTTGTTTGTCGTGCTGGCTGCTTTGTTGACCGGCTTTCTTGGCTGGCTGGCCGTCCGACGCGGTTTAGCGCCGTTGCAGGCCATGAAACACAAGGCGGAAAGTATTACGGCGCAACGGCTCGATGCCCGGCTGGCCGTTGATGCCGTACCGGCCGAACTAGCCGATCTGGCGCAAACGCTCAACGCCATGCTCTCGCGACTGGAAGAGTCGTTCCGGCGTCTGTCCGATTTTTCTTCTGATCTGGCGCACGAATTCCGCACACCGGTCAGTAATCTGCTGACGCAGACGCAAGTCACGCTCTCACAGACGCGAACGCCCGAGGCCTATCGTGATGTGCTGGCCTCGAATGTTGAAGAATTTGAGCGACTCTCGCGCATGATTGCCGACATGCTGTTCATCGCCAAGGCCGACGACGGGCGGATTGTTCCCTCACGCCAAGTGCTCGATCTGGCAACTCTGATCGATGATCTCGTCGAGTTCCATCGTCTGGTCGCGGACGAGAAGGGCGTGACGATAAGTCGCGAAGGCAGCGCCACCCTGAATGGCGATTCACTGATGATTCGCCGCGCGATCAGCAACCTGCTCTCCAATGCGATCCGTCATGCGCCGCCCGGTGGCAGCGTTAATGTAGTTATCCAGGCACAGGAGGCAGGTGAGGTAGGCATCAAGATTTCCAATACCGGCGAAACGGTGCCGGCTGAACACCTGCCCCGATTGTTCGACCGATTCTACCGCGCCGACCCGTCACGCACAGGCGAAGGCGCGCATTCGGGGCTGGGGTTGGCCATCGTCAAATCGATTGTCGAAGCGCATGGCGGCGCGGTATCGGTAACTTCGGAAGTTGGGATGACGAGCTTTAGCGTGGTGCTGCCGGGTGTGTCGTAACTGGTGCGCCAGAGATGATGGAGCTGGGAACTGTCGGGAAATATTCACTATCTGAAGGTTGAAACGAGAAGACTCAGCTCTTTATGCTGATTTCCGTTCAAATTTTCTTTGAACTGAGGCGTTTTCGATTTCATTTCTATAAGTTTCGATCAATGACATTACCTTCGTATGAAGAACGAGGTATTCGTCAACTGAAATATCTTGATTCTCGCCGTGTGCCACATGGTTTCGTGGATTTACCAGATTAGTGTCGATAAATTTAAAGCTTGTTTCGAATAGTGATGCATCGAGCCCAAGTGTTTCCAAAATATCAATAAGGACCTTTGAAGACAGATTTGATTTCGTGTCTATCGAGTTCTTGTAGGGAACATTAGATTGACGATCTAAAGCAGTGCAGAAGAATTCCGCAAGAGCATTGCCAGCAGATAATTTTTCACTTGCACCAAGTTCGCAATACTTTGATCGAAGAGTCAACCCCACAAAATTTGCGGACAATTTTTTGTATGTCAAACGATTCGATGAGACATACTCAAGATAGTAAGATGAGGATTTCTTTATAAACCCCTCCCAATGGGCATAAAGAAGTGCAATAGAACATCGAATCAATACTCTAGAACGAATAAAATCACCTTGGTACGCTTCCACAAGCGCATTCAACTCAGTCAATTCTTTGCGGCGCCAAATTAAGTCTGCACCAACCTTTTCAATGAGTTGATCGACAGTACGAATCATCATTGGAAATTATTCATTTGTGGAAGAGCTCTCGTCCTAACGGAATGAGCCTTGGGAGTCTTCTGCTAGCAGTAACTCCGGAAGATGACCACTCTGTAAAACGCTTCTCTTTCCATAACGAGCGGGCTTTGTCTACGATTTTTGCTTTTGAACATAATGTGTTATTCGCAATGTTGTAAGCCACTCCCAACGCGATAACCTCGTACAGCGACAAAAGAAATCCTCCTTCGTGTCTATTCTTTTTGTTATTGAATCTCTTAAATGAGTCATCCATTAACACTTCGTCTAGTAGCACGAATGTTTTGTCAAATAGATCTTTTGCCGAAACTTTCAAGTATTTCTTATCTTGAGCGATGTTAATCATCTTCTCTGTTAGATAAGAACCAACATCACCTACCGATTTAATTTCAATTTCAGGAATTTGAGCCAGAAGAATAAAGCGAAGAGCCAATTCAACGTCATAGGCTTCTTCGAGAGGTCGGTCACTTAGAGCTGTTGTCGAAATAAAACTTTCATTCAGCGGAAGTTTTTTCAGCCAGTCAAATAGGGGTTTGTTTGTCATCAACAACAAGCAATTTCTTACTTCTTGAGGACTGAGTTCCGAACCCCCAGTATTCAGTCGTTGGAACAGATCGTATTTTGCTGTTTCATCACTTTCTTTAAGCACAATGCTCGCTGATATCTTTGAACGCTTTATGACAAGCTGCAAATCCTTAATTAAAGATTTATTGGGGTCTTTTTCGTTATTCCATTGAATACCTTCAAGAGCGGGTAAATATTTTGTCCTTTGGAGAACCAGAGGTTTAAGGCTTTGACCATTCGAGTCTTTAAGTATGCCAATAAATTGAAAGATCGTTGAAAGACGCTGAAGGCCATCAATTACATCCCATACTCCATCTGCTCTTTGACTGACGAATATTGCAGGTAACGGAATCCCTAACAAAATTGATTCAATCAAACTTGTTTTTTGGCCTTCTGTCCAACGATAGAAACGTTGGAATTCTGGGTGAATATCAAGTTCATTGTTTTCATACATGCTTACCCATTCACCGATCGATACAGGGTATCCATCGGTCTTAATTTCTTTACGTTTCTTATTGATTTGATCTACTAAGCTCATAGTCATTCCTTCAATCCTGAAAACCACCACCGAACACCCCGTCCAAGTAACACGGGGGGCTATAAATTTTAAGATCGCCAAGCCTACTATCTTCGCGCGGCAACCGCAATGACGAACGAATGGATTTTCCGGCATACCGGGTTTTCTGGCCTAACGCCTGCGGCGACCCGGCAGCGTTCCGGTAGAATACACCCCATGCTGATTCTTGCCCTTGAAACTGCGACTGATCCCGGTTCCGTTGCCCTCTGGCGCGACGGCGAGCTTGTTGCCCGAAACTGCCCGGAGGGACTGTCCAATTCTGCGACCCTGTTGCCGCTGGCCGGGGAGGTGTTGAGCGAGCTTGGCTTGGGGTTTGCCGATCTGGAGGGCATTGCCTTCGGTGCCGGCCCCGGTTCCTTTACCGGCCTGCGCGTGGCTTGTGGCGTGGCTCAGGGGCTGGCGGTGGGGCGCGATCTGCCGCTTCTCGGTATCGGGTCGCTGGAGGCCATGGCGCTGGAAAGTGGTGGCGATCGCGTGATCGTGGCGCTGGATGCACGCATGGGCGAGGTTTATTACGGCATGTTCGAGCAGGGCAGGCTGCAAGGCGGGATTGGCGTTTATGCGCCGGAAGCGGTTCTTCTGCCAGGTTCGACCGGATGGCTGGCCTGCGGCAACGGGCTGGCGGCCTATCCGGCGTTGTGCGAACGTCTTGCGCCCTGTGTTGATACCTGGCGGACCGAAATCATGCCGAGTGCTGAAGCCATTGTCCGGCTCGCCGCACCGCGTCTTGAACGGGGCGAGTCCATCGACCCGGCCGATGCTGTGCCGCTGTATGTGCGCGACAAGGTGGCCAAAACCGTGGTCGAGCGACTGGCCGAAGGAGGCAAGGCCTGATGAATGCGTTGCTTAAGCCACGCATTGAAATGCAGCCGATGAGCGAGAGCGATCTCGCCGAAGTGCTGGCCATCGAGTACCGCGTCTATCCTTATCCCTGGGGGCGCGGCAATTTTACCGATTCAATGGCCAGTGGCTATAGTTGCTGGGTGTGCCGGGTGGGGGGCGAACTGGTAGGCTATTTTGTGTTGATGTTGGCCGTCGATGACGCGCACTTGCTGACTATCAGTGTGGCCGAGAAACATCAGGGCTTGGGCTTCGGTTCGCGACTGTTGCAGCAGGCCATGCGTGTAGGTCACGAAGGCGGAGCCAAGGTGCTGCTGCTGGAAGTGCGTCCTTCAAACGAGAAGGCCCTTAAAATGTATCGTCATTTTGGTTTTCAGCAGATCGGCGTGCGCCGTGGTTATTACCCGGCGTCGCAAGGGCGCGAAGATGCGCTGGTGCTGACGCACGCGCTGGATGAGGTATCGGCATGAGTTTGAACCGGAATCAGATGCTCGACGAGATGGGGCTGTCGCCGCAGTGGGTTATGCGCAAGCAGCCTTCGGTCGAGCGCGGTTCAAAGACGATGCCTGCAGCGGCGGCAGCGCCCGGCCAGGCTGATGAGGTGAGCACTGGTGGGCCTGTGCCTCAATCTCAATCTCCCCGTGTTGTTTCGCCCAGAATTGCCAGTCTTGAACAAATTGCACAGGCGGGTTGGGGCGAGTTGCGTCAGAGCATTGCCGCGTGTCGCGCATGCGGCCTGTGTGCAGAGCGCAAACAGGCGGTTCCCGGTGTCGGTGACGAGAACGCCGACTGGCTGTTCATCGGCGAAGGGCCGGGGGCGGAAGAAGATGAACGCGGCGAGCCTTTTGTCGGGCCTGCCGGCAAGCTGCTCGATGCCATGCTGGCGGCGATTGATCTGAAGCGCGGCGAGGATGTTTACATCGCCAATGTGGTGAAGTGCCGACCGCCCGGCAACCGCACGCCCGAGGCGGCCGAAATGATGGCCTGTGCGCCGTATCTCAAGCGGCAAATTGCCTTGCTCCAACCCCGGCTGATCGTCCTGCTCGGGCGTGCGGCCGTGCATGCCGTGCTTGGCGAGGAGAGTTCGCTGGCCAGCCTGCGCGGGAAGCCTTTGATCTACCGCAATGGTGAAATTGATGTTCCGGTGGTCGTGACCTATCACCCGGCCTACCTGTTGCGCACCTTGCCCGACAAGGCCAAAGCCTGGGAGGATTTGTGCCGGGCGCGGGCGCTGATGCGCGAAGCAGTGAAGCTTCAATAGGATTGGATTGATTTCCAGAGGTGCAAATAACCGTGCAAATTCTCCACGCAAATGGTAAATTACACGGATGAATCCTCGTCTTGCACAGCAGCAACTATCCCTTTTGCTCGCACAGTTCCCTGCGGTTGTTCTGCTCGGACCGCGCCAGTCGGGCAAAACCACTCTGGCGCTGGCCGAAGCCGAGCGGCGGGGCGACGCGCTTTATCTTGATCTTGAGCTACCTTCCGCTCAGCGGCAGATGGATGATCCCGAAGCCTTCTTGCTTGCCCATAAGAACCGGCTGGTTATCCTGGACGAAGTGCAGCGCATGCCTGAACTCTTTGCGGTGCTGCGCGGTGTGATCGATATCCGGCGACGAGAAGGCGAAACCGCCGGGCAATTTCTGCTGCTGGGTTCAGCATCGGGCGTTCTGCTGCAACAGGCGAGTGAAAGCCTTGCCGGTCGGGTGGCGCAGTTGGAACTTACGCCCTTCCAGGCGCGGGAAGTGTTTCCGGTTAATGCTTCAGGAGCAGATCTAAACTCGTTGTGGGTGCGCGGTGGCTTTCCACTGTCTTGGCTATCCGTTGATGATGCTGTCAGTCTGCGTTGGCGCGATGCTTTTATTTCCACGTATCTGGAGCGGGATATCCCGGCGCTCGGCCCACGCATTCCCGCGACCACCTTGCGCCGTCTGTGGACTATGCTGGCGCATACACAAGGTGGGTTGCTCAATCAGTCACAACTGGCAACATCGTTGGCCATCAGCGGCCAGACGGTCGCCCGCTACATTGATCTGCTGAGCGATCTGATGCTGGTGCGACGCTTGCCTGCATGGCATGGCAATGTCGGCAAGCGACTGGTGCGAGCGCCCAAGGTTTATGTGCGAGATAGCGGTATCGCGCATGCGCTCCTGGGTCTTGCTACTCTGGAAACGGTATTGGCTCACCCTGTGGCCGGGGCAAGTTGGGAAGGGTTTGTGATTGAACAACTGCTTGCCGCAGCTAACCAAGCCGAGGCCTGTTTTTATCGGACCTCTCATGGCGCTGAGGCCGACCTGGTTTTGAGCTTCCGCGACGGTGAAACTTGGGTCATTGAAATCAAGCGATCTTCTGCGCCCAGCGTGTCAAAGGGTTTTCACTTGGCTGCCGCCAATGTGGGGGCTACGAAAAGACTTCTGGTTGCTCCGGTGGCCTCGCCTTACCCGATGCGTGATGGTATTGAAGTGATGGACCCGCTGACTGCAATCGCAAAGGTGGCAGAGCAATAAGAGAAACACCCTAGTGGGTATTCGGTTTGATTATAGTTACTGACGGCCTCTTGCATTTTCAGATAGCATCATCATCTACATCTCTCTTCGTACATTCCTTCATGGAGGAAACTGTCATGCGCATCCGTCTCTTTGCTGTTCTCGCGGTTCTTGTCAGCCTGTTGTCCGGCTGCGGTTACAACACCTTTCAGACCGGTGATGAGGCGGTCAAGGCCGGGTGGTCGGAGGTGGTCAACCAGTATCAGCGGCGTGCCGATCTGGTACCCAATCTGGTCAGCACCGTTCAGGGTTACGCCGCTCATGAAAAAGACGTCCTCACGCAGGTGACGCAGGCGCGGGCGCAGGTGGGCGGTATTCAGGCTACACCGGAGCTGATCAATAATCCTGAAGCCTTTGCCAAGTTCCAGCAGGCGCAGGCCGGGCTGAGCAGTGCGCTGTCGCGTTTGCTGGTGGTGGCCGAGAATTACCCGAACCTGAAGGCCGATGCCTCGTTCCGCGATCTGCAGGCACAACTGGAAGGCACCGAAAACCGGATTACCGTGGCACGCAATCGTTACATCAAGGCGGTGGAGTCCTACAACGTGTCGGTGCGTACCTTCCCGAATAATCTGACGGCGATGATTTTCAGCTATCAGATCAAACCCAACTTTGCTGTGGAAAACGAAAAGGCCATTTCGGTTGCGCCCAAGGTTGATTTCTCGGCACCGATCCAGAAAAAGCCTGCGCCGGCAGCTCCCCCTGCTCCGGCAGAAGGCGCAAAGAGCCCGCTATCAGCCGGTTATTGATCCATGTTCAGACTTGGCTGGCTGGCCGGTCTGCTCCTGTTTGCAGGACTGGCCGGCGCGCAGGACTTGCAGCCTGTCCCCAAAATCAGTGCGCGGGTCACTGACCAGACGGCAACGCTCACGAAGGATCAGCGCGGCCAGTTGGAAGCCAAACTGGCTGCATTCGAGCGCCAGAAGGGTTCGCAAATCGCGGTTTTGATCGTGCCGAGCGTCAAGCCTGAGTCCGTTACAGAATACGCGCTGCGTGTGGTCGAAGCATGGAAGCTCGGGCGCAAGGGTATTGACGATGGCGTTTTGCTGCTGGTGGCCAAGGAAGACAGAAAGCTGCGTATCGAGGTGGGCTACGGTCTGGAAGGTGCGCTTAACGATGCCACGGCCAAGCGCATCATCAGCGAGACGATCAGCCCGCGATTCAAGCAGGGCGATTTTTACGGCGGGATTGATGCCGGGCTGGAGGCAATAATCAAGGTGGTTGGTGGTGAGCCGTTGCCCGCACCAAAACAGACGAGCCAGGCTTCAAATGGCGATGACTTGTTTGAAACGCTGCTGCCCCTCGGCTTCATTCTGGTTTTCGTGGTCGGCGGTATTCTGCGCGCCATCTTTGGCCGTTTTCTGGGTGCCGGAATCATTGGTGGCGCAATGGGTGTCATTGGTTTCTTTCTTCTTTCCTCCCTGCTTTTCTCTGTTGTCATTGGCGTGGTTGCCTTTATCGTTTCGCTCTTTGCCGGCATGGGCGGAGGCATTGGCGGCGGTGGTGGTAGCTGGTCTTCCGGTAGCTCGGGTGGGGGCGGCTTCTCGGGCGGCGGTGGCAGTTTCGGGGGCGGTGGCGCCTCGGGAGGTTGGTGATGAGCTTCGGCAGACTCTTAATACATCTGGTATTGCCCGACTGGTGGGTGTTGCGCAGTTTTCCGAAACCGGCGCTGCGCATGATCGAACAGGCGATCGCTGCCTCTGAACGTACGCATCAGGGCGAATTGCGCTTTGTTGTCGAGGCCAACTTGCCGCTGCACGGGCTGTTGAATCATCAGTCTCCGCGAGAGCGAGCCATCGAATTGTTCTCGCAGTTAAAGGTATGGGATACCGAGCACAATAGTGGCGTGCTGATTTACCTGCAGTTGATTGATCGTCGCGTTGAGATCGTTGCTGACCGTGGCATTCACGACCGGGTGGGTGATGAATTCTGGGCTGCAGTTTGTCGCCGCATGGAAATAGCGTTTCGTGAGGGACACTTCGAAAAGGGTGCCTTGCTGGCGCTGGGCGATATTACTGCCGTGCTGGCCGAGCATTTCCCGGCCTCCGGCGACAACCCCAACGAACTACCCAACGCCCCGCTGATTCGATGATTGAAATTCTCGGCCTTTCTGCTTAATGGCCGGAGTTGTCGTCGAGGTGGATGACGTCGTCGTGTTCGCGCTGGTTGGCTTCGTGCCGGCGTTTGACGAGCAGCATTGAACTGCTCACGAACAGGCCGAAAAGGGTGATGACCCAGTAGATCGAGAGATCAGCCTTGACCATCATGTAATAAAGGCCGGTCATCACGAGAATCGAAATGTTCTCGTTGAAATTCTGCACGGCAATGGAATGGCCGGCTCCCATCAGAATATGACCACGATGCTGCAGCAAAGCATTCATGGGCACAACGAAGAAACCGGAAAGTCCGCCGATAATGACAAGAAGCGGGACGGCCAGCCACATGTGATGAACAAAATTCATCACCAGCACGATGATGCCCATGGCAATGCCGAGCGGGATAACGCGAACCGATTTACGCATGGTGATCATTTTTGCTGCGTATGCGGCTCCCAGAGCAACTCCCAGTGCAACCACCCCTTGCAACATGCTCGATTTGGAGAGATCAAGCTGCAGAGCCGTTTCAGACCACTTGATGACGATGAATTGGAGCGTGGCACCAGCGCCCCAGAAGAGCGTTGTGACGGCTAGCGAGATCTGGCCCAGACGGTCACGCCAGAGCAGCATCAGGCAATGGTTGAATTCACGAATCAGATACCAGGGGTTCTTGTGCAGGGCTTTGTGATCAACGCCGGTATCCGGGACGTAAAGATTGAATAGCGAAGCCAGCACGTAAAAGAATGCAACAAAGCACAGCGCCATTTCACTGACCGTATCAATACCGGTGGCAATCACGGGGAAATCAAAAGTCAGCAGGTTGTGCGCGGTTACCGGTTGAATCAGAATGCCACCGATAACCACCCCCAGAATGATGGCGCAGACGGTCAGGCCTTCAATCCAGCCGTTGGCGACGACCAGCAGGCGGTGTGGCAGGTATTCGGTGAGGATGCCGTATTTGGCTGGCGAGTAGGCGGCGGCGCCGAGGCCGACGACGGCGTAGGCAATCAGCGGGTGTACACTAAGAAACATCATTCCGCAGCCGATGATCTTGATGGTGTTGCTGATGAACATCACCCGCCATTTGGGCATGGAGTCGGCAAATGCGCCGACAAAAGCAGCCAGCACAACGTAGGAAACGGTGAAGAAGGTTTTCAGGAGCGGCTCATAGGCGCTGGGCGCTTGCATTTCGCGCAGGGCGGCAATAGCAACGATGAGCAGGGCATTGTCAGCGAGCGCTGAAAAAAATTGCGCCGCCATGATGATATAAAAGCCGAAGGGCATTGAGTTATCGCGTAGCACTTTCGTAAGAGGCGGATTTATACCACGAAAGATCCAAAACTGGTTAGCAGATGGATCAAGCCATTTTATGAGCTCAAAAGCGTCTTGTATTGTCGGCCATTGCAGCCGATACTTTCGCTATTTTGTCGTACTGCCATTCAGGAGCCTTGCCGCCCATGCCTCGCCCGATTCAAGCCTGCATTGACCTTGCTGCTCTTCGCCACAATTACCTTGTAGCCAAAAATCAGGGGAACGCTCAGGGAAAACCTGCCAAAGCGTGGGCGGTGGTCAAGGCGGACGCCTATGGGCACGGCCTGCTGCGCGCCGCAACGGCGCTGACTGATGTGGCCGATGGCTATGCCCTGCTTGATCTGGCCGACGCCGTGGCTTTGCGCGATGCGGGTTTTCGACAGCCCATTCTGCTTCTGGAGGGCGTCTTCGAGCTGGATGATATGGCTGTTTGCGCTGAATACGCCCTGATTCCGGTCATTCACCGAATCGATCAGTTGCAGATGATTCGTGAAGCCGGGCTTCCGGTGCGTATGCCGATTTATCTTAAATTCAACACCGGCATGAACCGCCTTGGCTTTACGCCCGATCAACTGTCGGCCGTACAGAATGAACTTGCCGCTTCATCGGCCATTGGTCTGGTGACCCTGATGACACACTTTGCCGAGGCTGACGGCGGCCGGGGGATTGCCTGGCAACTGGAACGCTTTGTACAAATGAGTGCGGGCTGGAATTGCCCCGTGTCGATGGCTAATTCGGCGGCCATCCTGCGCCACCCCGAAACGCATCACGACTGGGTGCGTCCGGGCATCATGCTCTATGGCGGCAGCCCCTTTGCTGACGAAGATGCCGAGAGTTTGAATCTCAAACCAGTGATGACACTGCGCAGCCGGATCATTGGCATTCAGGATGTCGTGGCTGGCGAGCGGGTTGGCTACGGTGGAATTTTTGAAGCCGACCGGCCGATGCGTGTGGGTATTGTTGCCTGCGGCTACGCCGATGGCTACCCGCGCCATGCGCCTAGCGGCACACCGATTCTGGTGGCCGGCCAACGCACCGAGACCGTGGGACGCGTATCGATGGACATGCTGGCCTGCGATCTGACTGATATGCCGGAAACGGGCATAGAGAGTCCCGTCGTGCTTTGGGGCCATGGTTTGCCGGCCGATGAAGTGGCGGCGGCGGCTGGAACCATCAGCTACGAACTCTTTTGTGCATTGGCCAAGCGTGTGCCAGTAATTGAGGTTTAAGGCATGAAACACATTCAACACAGAGACCACGGAGAAAAACGCATAGATCACAGAGAAATCCCGGCAAAGATATTTTCTGCTCAGCGTTTATCCAATCAATCTCTCTGTGCTCTCCGTGTCTCCGTGTTCTCTGTGTTTAAAGCGGTTTAAAACAATTTATGGCCAAAGCAAAAACGATTTACTCCTGCACCGAATGCGGTGCCAGCGTTCCCAAGTGGCAGGGGCAGTGCCCCGGTTGTGGCGTGTGGAACACGCTAGTCGAAACCATTGCCGAAAGCGCGCCGGCCAGTAATAGCCGTTTTGCCGCACTGGGCGGAACAGCAAAGCTGCAAACACTATCGGAAATTGAGGCCAGGGAAGAAGACCGCCTGCCGACCGGCATCGGCGAGTTTGACCGGGCGCTCGGCGGCGGGCTGGTTGCGGGTGGGGTGGTGCTGCTGGGCGGCGATCCGGGCATCGGCAAGAGCACCTTGCTGTTGCAGGCCTTGGCCGAACTCTCCGGCGCGCACCATGTGCTTTATGTGAGCGGAGAAGAATCCGGCCAACAGATCGCCATGCGTGCCCGGCGACTGGCGCTGGACACCAAAAAGCTCAAGTTGCTGGCCGAGATTAATCTGGAAAAAATCCTCGCCACGCTGCAGGCCGAGAAGCCGCAAGTGGCCGTGATCGACTCGATCCAGACTCTGTGGTCGGATCAGCTCAGTTCCGCGCCCGGATCGGTGGCGCAGGTGCGCGAATGCGCGGCGCAACTCACGCGGCTGGCCAAACAAACGGGGATCAACGTGATTCTCGTTGGTCACGTAACGAAGGAGGGTGCGCTGGCCGGGCCGCGCGTGCTCGAACACATCGTCGATACCGTGCTCTATTTTGAGGGTGACACGCATTCGAGCTTCCGCTTGATCCGCGCCGTGAAAAATCGCTACGGCGCAGTCAACGAGATCGGCGTTTTCGCCATGACCGACAAGGGGCTGAAGGGCGTCTCCAACCCCTCGGCGATGTTCCTCTCACAGCATGGGCAGGAAGTGCCTGGCTCCTGCGTACTGGTCACGCAGGAAGGAACGCGGCCGCTGCTGGTTGAGATTCAGGCGCTGGTGGATCAGTCGCACGGCAACCCACGCCGCCTGACGGTTGGCCTCGACGCGCAGCGTCTCGCCATGCTGCTTGCGGTATTGCACCGCCACGCGGGTATCGTCTGCTTCGATCAGGATGTCTTCGTCAACGCCGTCGGCGGTGTCAAGATCGTTGAACCGGCGGCCGACCTCGCCGTGCTGCTGGCTATCATCTCCTCGCTCAAGAGCCGGCCGTTGCCACCGAAGATGATCGTCTTTGGCGAAGTCGGCCTAGCCGGTGAAATCCGCCCCGCACCGCGCGGGCAGGAGCGCCTCAAGGAAGCCGCCAAGCTCGGTTTCACGCGGGCGCTGATCCCCGAGGCCAACAAGCCCAAGCACGCCATCGCCGGCATGGAAGTGATCGCTGTGCGGCGGGTGGAAGAAGCAGTGGAAAAATTGAGGGAGTTGGATTGAGCGTGCGAGGGGACGGATGGCCGGTTCTCATGACGTATGTCAAACGCAGTGCAGCGGGAGCGGCGATTGGCCTTCTTCGACGAGCCCATCGTCGCGCTGATCGGCTTTAGGTCATGATTCATGCGCGGTTGGCCGATGTGGTACTGCTGTTGCACTTGGGCTTCATCCTCTTCGTCGTTTTTGGCGGCTTGCTGCTCCGTCGCTTCCCGCAGGTGATGCTGTTTCACCTGCCGTCGGTGGTTTGGGCTGCGCTGATCGAGTTTGCTGGCTGGACCTGTCCGCTGACGCCGCTCGAGAATAGATTTCTCCACCTCGCCGGTGGAGCCGGTTTTGAGGGTGACTTCATCGCTCGTTACCTGTTGCCCATCATCTATCCCCACGGATTTACGCGGGAGATCCAGTGGGTACTTGGCAGTGGCCTAATCCTCATTAATGCCGCCGCCTATGCCTGGTGGTACCGTGCTGGCAAGCGCGATGCGCAGCACGGCAAGTAGCGCCATGCGCCGACTCGCCGCTATCGCGCTGATTTTTGTCGCGTTCGCCGGAGGACTCGCCATATTTCAGGACAATTTGCTCTACTTCCCTGACCGAGCACAGCTGGCCAGCGTGGTCGACCAGTCGCGTCGCGAGGATCTGCGCCCATGGCCAGATGCCGGCGCATATCGCGGCTTGCTGAGAGAGCCGAAGGCACCTGTGCGGGGCACGCTGCTGCTGTTTCATGGCAACGCCGGGCACGCCGGTCATCGCGGCTGGTATGCCGACATGCTGAGTCGGCAGGGCGTACGCGTCATCCTCGCCGAGTATCCGGGCTATGGGCCGCGCGAAGGCATGCTTGGCGAAGCCTCGTTCGTGGCGGATGCCACTGAAACGGTAGCGCTGGTCCGCAAACAGTTCCCCGGACCGCTAATCCTCGTCGGCGAATCGCTTGGTGCGGCTGTTGCTGCAGCGTTAGCGAAGACTGTCGACGCCGACGCGCTGCTGCTGATCACGCCGTGGGATACGCTGAAGAACGTCGCCGGCCATCATTACCCATGGTTGCCGGTCGGCTGGATGCTGCGCGACCGTTATGACAGTGTGGACAACCTCGCCGGGTATCGTGGCCGCGTTGCCGTCGTTGTTGCAGAGCTGGATAGCATCGTGCCGGCAAAATTCGGCCATGCGCTGTTCACAACCCTGTCCGAACCCAAGCGGCTATGGCGCCTCCCCGCCGCCGACCACAACGACTGGTCGGATCGAGTCGATGAGGTGTGGTGGGAATCGGTCACCCGGTTTCTGTTCAGCGGTAGTGGAAGTCGTTCGATCCAGTAATAGCTCGGATCGCTGATCGGCATGGACAGGCATTCTAGCAGCCGACCTGCTCGGTCAGCATTGTGCCGGTAAGCTGGAAGGTCGGAAGGGCGCGGTTGAGCGCCGTCAGACTTGCCTGTGATATTCCGGTAACAATATGAGGTCCGCCGTTCCCGGGCATACCCAGCGCGGCCCTTCTCGCGTGGTGTCGATGCAACCCCCGTCCCCGTAAACGCCCGTCGGGTCACGCCAACGCATCATGCGACTGATAATCCGTTCGGCTTCACCCGGGTCGGCGCGTGAATCGACGACGCGGCTTTCCACAATCGTCTCGTCCATCGCCAGTTCATCAACCGCGTTTTTATAGGTTGCGTGCCGCCAGTGGTAGATTTCAAGGCATTTGTCAGTCAGCGTGTAGGGGTGATTGTGTTTCCAGAAATTGGTAAAAAAACCCCCGCCCAGATACAGCACCCATGATCCCTCGTAACCCGTGACATCCGAGGAAAACTCGTCCGGGTTGCGGAACCAGACACGATCGCCGGGGACGTAATGGTGCATTGGATAGGGCGAATCCTGAGCGCCGTATTCATGGAGGAATACGTCATGGAATTGTGCGGAACGAATCACGCGCTTCTCGCACTGGGTTTGTAATTGACCGAGCAAGGCAGGGTTACATACCGCCAACTCCTTGGCGATGGCCAGGAGGATGACGTATTCCGTCGCCCGGTAGCAGGAGAAGGCGTAAAGGTGTCCTGAGAGTTCCGGCTGGGTTGCCTTCTTCAAGGCATGAATCAACGAACACCCGGGCTTGACGGTAAAACCACGCTCATCGTCATAACGCCAGCAATCATCAGGGCGTTCGGCAGCTTCGGTATCGAAGGTGAGCTCTGTTCTTCTGCCGGAAATTACGATATTGCGACGGATATGGGTGTGCGCAATCAATTCCTCAACACTGGGAAAGGCGATGAGTACCGGGCTGGCAAGCAAGGCAATCAGGATTTCTTTTTCGAGATCGTCGGGTGATTGCAGGGTATCGAGGCCGAGTCGCTCAGTGAGGCCCGTCGTGTCATGGCCGGGGAGCCAGAGCGCCGCGATTTCCGGTTTCAGGACAATGCGGGTCGCCCCGTCGTTATCGATGACTTCGACGAACTCTTGCAGGCCATGTTTTAGCAGGGTGGTGGCCAGAGATGCGCGCACGACGGTTGGTTTGTCGTGCACATGAACTCCGCGCAGTTTTACCTTGCAAAGCATTCACGCCCCTTTCGTGTTCCTTGCCTGTATTTTTCCGCGTGTTATTCGCGGGCTGGATGCCAGCTTACCTGAGCACATCGCGGAATGGCAAGATCAGCCATTGCGCATCAAAGAACAGCGCCCCTTGCTCCGGGGCGCGTCCCGTTGGACAATGTCGGCTTCGCGGGCGCGCTGCCCGATTTGTGAAACTCTCAACAAGGATCGATTCCCGTGGCATTCATCAACGAAAACTTTCTCAAGCTCCAGGCCGGCTATCTTTTTCCCGAGATCGGTCGTCGCGTCAAGGTATTCTCTGACGCCAATCCCGCCGTGGCCGGCCGCATCATCCGCTGCGGCATCGGTGATGTGACCGAGTCGCTGCCGGCGGCTTCCATCGCGGCCATGCACAAGGCCGTGGATGAAATGGGCGTGCGCGAGACCTTCCGCGGCTACGGCCCGGAGCAGGGCTACGACTTTTTGCGCAATGCCATCGCCGACAACGACTTCAAGGCGCGCGGCGTGAATGTCGAGGCAGATGAGGTTTTCGTGTCAGACGGATCCAAGTGCGACTGCGGCAATCTGCTCGACATCTTCGGGGCCGGCAACCGCGTGGCGGTGATGGACCCGGTGTATCCGGTCTATGTCGATACCAACGTGATGATCGGCAACACGGGCAGCGTTAACGCCAAGGGCGGCTTCGACGGTCTGACCTACATGCCGTGCACCGCCGAAAATGGCTTTGTGCCGGCGATTCCGAGCGAGCCGGTTGACCTCATCTACCTGTGCTACCCGAACAACCCGACCGGTGCGGTGGCCACCCGCGAGCAGTTGCAGCAGTGGGTCGACTATGCGCTCAAGTGCAAGGCGGTGATCCTGTATGACGTGGCCTACGAGGCCTTCATCAGCACGCCCGGCATTCCGCACTCGATCTACGAGATTCCGGGTGCGCGCGAGTGCGCCATCGAGCTGCGCAGCTTCTCCAAGAACGGCGGCTTCACCGGTCTGCGCTGCGGTTTCGTTGTCATCCCGAAAACCCTGATGGGGCAGAAGAAGGATGGTGGCGCGCATCCCTTCCACGCGCTCTGGTTGCGTAACCACACGACCAAGTTCAACGGCGTGGCCTATCCGGTGCAACGCGCCGCCGAGGCGCTGTATTCGCCCGAGGGCAAGCAGCAGGTGATCGATCTGGTGAGCTTCTACAAGGCCAATGCCGCGCTGCTGCAAAAGGCGCTGGTTTCGGTCGGGCTGGGCGTTTATGGCTACACCGACTCGCCCTACCTGTGGGTGCGCGGGCCGCAAGGCGCCAAGAGCTGGGAGTTGTTCGACCGCATCCTGCAACACGCCAACATCGTCACTACGCCGGGCAGCGGCTTCGGCGCGGCGGGCGAGGGCTACTTCCGCCTTTCGGCCTTCAACAGCCGGGTGAATGTGGAAGAAGCCTGCAAGCGACTCGTTGATCCGGAGTTGTTTGCACCTTTCAAGTAAGGCGCGGTCGAAGCACTGCATAGCATGTCATTCCGGCGATAGCCGGAATCCAGTTTTTTGCAGCCATACTGGATCCCGGGTCAAGCCCGGGATGACGGGTGCAGGGGGCGAGGCGTGGTAGCGGGGTATCGAGATCGCAGAGAGTAAGCAGGGGTTTCTCTGCGTTCTCCGTGTCTCTGCGAACTCTGCGTTGAAAGCGGTTACAGTGCCTTGGAGAGCTCATAGAATGGACTTCGCAGGCAGGGTGTCTTGTAGGTCGCCATTTCATGCGTGTCGTGGCTCGCCTGATCTGAAGGCCGCCTATTCATGCGCCTTGCAGGCCGGTTTTTATCGGCAACCCGAATGAATCCCACCGCGTTTTCCATCCGCATGTTGCGCCGCGATGCGCGGGCCGGCGAGTTGCGTCTGCTGGTTGCGGCGCTGGTGGTGGCCATCGCTGCGTTGACCGCCGTTGGTTTTTTTGCTGACCGTGTGCGCCAGGCGCTGGAGCGAGAAGCCAATCAACTGCTCGGTGCCGATCTGCTTCTTATCGCAGATCATCCTTGGTCGTCTAAAATAGCCGCTGACGCACGCAATCGGGGTTTGGCTGTCGTGGAAACACGCACTTTCCCGAGTATGGTGACGCTCGGTCAGGGCGACGCTTTACGTGCGCAACTGGCCGAGATCAAAGCGGTGTCAACGGGATACCCGCTGCGTGGCAGTTTGCGCACCGCGCCGGGGCTCAATGAAGCGGATTCTCCGGCCAACGGGATACCGACCGCCGGGACAATCTGGGTCGATGAACGCCTCGCTTCGGCCCTGTCAGCCAAGGTGGGAGATTCCATTTCGGTGGGGCGGAATGTCTTGCGCGTATCGGCCGTGCTGACGCTGGAACCGGATCGTGGGGTCAATTTCTTCAGCGTGGCACCGCGTTTGCTGATGAATGTCGCCGATATTGAGACGACCGGTTTGATTCAGCCGGGTAGCCGGGTTTCTTATCGCCTGTTGTTGGCCGGGGAAGCGGCATCGGTAAACGCATTTCGTGCTGCGGTGGATAAATTACTTGAACGCGGCGAACGTATCGAGGATGCCCAGAATGCACGGCCGGAAATTCGCACCGCGCTGGAACGGGCGCAGAAGTTTCTCGGTCTCTCGGCACTGCTGACTGTCGTTCTGGCGGCTGTTGCCGTGGCGCTGGCCTCACGGCGCTATATGCAGCGGCATCTTGACCCTTGTGCGGTGATGCGCTGTCTGGGGGCGACTCAAGGATTTTTGCTGCGTGCCTATCTCACCCAGTTCGCCTTGCTCGGGCTGCTGGCGGCCGTTACGGGTTGTCTGATCGGCTATCTGGCGCATTTTGTGTTGCATGCCTGGCTGGCACAATTGCTGGCCACGCCTTTGCCGCAACCGGGCATGCTGCCGGCGCTGCAAGGCAGTGTTGTGGGAGTGATGCTGCTCTTTGGGTTCGCCCTGCCGCCTCTCATTCAACTCAAAAGCGTATCAACACTGCGCGTGCTGCGTCGCGAGTTTTCATCGGGCGCCTTGCCGCCGTCGCGCCTGATAGGCAGTTATGCATTTGGACTGGCGGTATTGGTTGGCTTGATGTTCTGGATAGCCGGAGATGTTCGTCTGGGTGCGTACGTGGCGGGCTGTTTTACAGGGGCGATGCTGCTTTTTGCTATGGTGGCACGCCTGGCGATCCGGCTGGCATCAATGCTTCGTGGCGGGGCACGATCCCGAACAGTGAGCGTTGGAAAAGGCGACGGAATGGGTGGCGGCATTGGCTGGCGCTATGGTTTGGCCAGCCTTGAACGGCGTTCGGGCGCAAGTGTGGTGCAAATCGTGGCCTTGGCATTGGGCTTCATGGCCTTGCTCCTGCTGACGGTGACGCGTAATGATTTGCTCGATGCCTGGCGGCGGGCGATACCACCCGAAGCCCCGAACCGCTTTGTGGTGAATATCCAGCCCGCCCAGCTTGAAAGCGTACGCCGCACCTTTGCCGATGCCGGCCTGAGTGCGGATTTTGCGCCGATGATCCGGGGGCGTCTGGCACGGGTGAATGGCGTCGAGGTCAGTCCAGCCAGTTACGAAGACGACCGCGCCAAGCGGCTGATCGATCGCGAATTCAATCTTTCCTACCGGCAGGATTTGCCCGATGGAAATGCGGTCACGGCAGGGCGCTGGTTTTCTGAGGCCGATGCCGGACGCGGCGTGGCGTCGGTGGAGGATGGTCTGGCTGTCACATTGGGCTTGAAAGTCGGCGATCAACTTGAGTTTGTGATCGGTGGCGAAAAAGTCGACATGCAGGTGCTGGGTCTGCGCAAGTTGAACTGGGATTCGATGCGGGTGAACTTCTTTGTGCTGACGCCACCTGCGGTGCTGGAGCCCTATCAGGCGAGCTGGATTACGAGTTTTTATCTGGCTCCGGAGAATGCCGATTTTGTGAATCGCTTGATTCGCGATTATCCCAACCTGACGGTGGTTGATGTGGCGGCGATTGTGCGGCAGTTGCAGGCGATCATGGATCAGGTGGCGCAGGCTGTACAGTTTGTATTTTTGTTTACGCTGCTGGCCGGAATAATCGTGTTGTACGCTGCGCTGGCTTCAGCTGCCGAGGAGCGCCGTTACGAGTTGGCCGTGATGCGGGCGCTGGGCGCACGGCGCGAACAGCTTCGACGTGCCTTGCTGGCTGAATTTGCGGCCGTCGGTGGGCTGGCTGGACTGATTGCCGCGTTGGGTTCGATCGCGATTGCCCAGTTTCTGGCGCACAAGGTGTTTCAGTTTGATGTGGCGATCGATTTTACGCTGCCCGGGCTTGCTGTTCTCGGCGGTGCGGCGGTGGTCATTGCGGCGGGGTGGTTTGCGGCGGCACGCATGCTGGCAGTTCCGCCGCTGGAGGCCTTGCGCGCTGGTGGGTAAGGTTAAAAATTTAATTCAAACCACGAAGAGCACGAAGGACACAAAGAAAAGCAAAAGCAATTTTCATTTTCCCAAGTATTTAAAAATTTACTCTGTTTCAAGTTCATGTTTTTTCTTCGTGCTCTTTGTGTTCTTCGTGGTTAATCCGGGTGTTAAACCAAATCCTCGCGGCGCAGCATAAAGACAAATTCATCGCCGGCGCTGGTGTCGAGCCAGACAAAGCTTGTTTCAGGAAACGCTTGCTCCAGTTCATCCCGGTTGTGCCCGATTTCGACGATCAGTAGTCCCTCAGGATTCAGGTGCTTGGCAGCTTCCCTGAGAATGATGCGCACGAAATCCAGCCCGTCTTCACCGCTGGCCAGCGCCAGTTCAGGTTCCCGACGATACTCCTCGGGCAACGTGGCCATTGATTCGGCGTTGACGTAAGGCGGGTTGGAGATGATCACGTCGTATTGCTTGCCTTTGAGGCCGGCAAAAGCGTCGGAGTGCACGAGCCGCAGACGCGCGCCCAGATCGTAATCATCAACATTGCGTTGGGCCACAGCCAGTGCGTCCGGCGAGAGATCGGCGGCGTCGACCGTCGATTCGGGGAAAGCCAGCGCTGCGAGAATGGCCAGGCAGCCGGATCCGGTGCATAGGTCGAGTACACGGGCTACCGCCCACGGGTCTTCGATCCACGGGCTCAACTGATCACCCAGCAACTCGGCAATGTGCGAACGCGGAACAATGACGCGCTGATCGACATAAAAACGGAATTCGCCAAGCCAGGCCTCATTCGTAAGATACGCTGCCGGCACTCGTTCGCTGATCCGGCGCTCAACCATTGCGAGCGCAGCAGAGCGTTCGTCGCTGGTTAGCCGTGCCTCCATGAACGGCTCCAGCCGGTCGATCGGTAGATGCAGGGTGTGCAGCAAAAGATAGGCGGCTTCGTCCCAGGCGTTGTCGGTGCCGTGACCGAAAAACAGCCTAGCTTCGGTGAAGCGGCTGACGGCAAAACGCATCAGGTCGCGTAGCGTGGAGAGTTCGTTTTGCGCTTGTTCAAACACCTTGTTGGAGGGCGTGGGTGTCGCGTCACTGGGCATTGTTTTGCTTTTCGTCGGCGACATCCAGACTGAGCGTAAATTCCTTGAAGGATGTGCCGCCGTCGTTGGTTTCGGAGAAATCAAGCGGCGCTTCACTGGTTTTCTGGTTATTTTCAGAGCTGCCGGATATTTCGGAATTGTTGATCAACCAGGAGAGGTTGGTCGGCGAATCCGCATTAGTCAGTGCCTCGTCAAGCGTGATGATTCCCTCGCTGTACATCCGGAAAAGATCCTGTTCAAAAGTCTGCGAACCTGGTGCCAGGCTTTGTTCCATGGCTTCCTTGATGGCCAGGACTTCGCCTCGTTCGATCAGCTCCTGGACGTGGCGTGTGTTGAGCAAAACTTCAGCCGCCGGCGTTCGCTTGCCGTCCGGTTTTTTGACCAGGCGCTGTGAGACGATGGCCTTCAGGCTGGCGGACAAGTCGAGATAAAGAGAAGTACGGCTGTCCAGCGGGAAGAAGTTGATGATCCGGTTGAGTGCGTGATAGCTGTTGTTGGCGTGCAACGTACCAAGACACAGGTGACCGGTTTGGGCGTAGGCGATGGCGGCCTGCATGGTTTCCCGGTCGCGGATTTCGCCGATCAGGATGCAGTCCGGCGCCTGACGCATGGCGTTTTTCAATGCCGGCTCCCAACCCAGGGTGTCCATGCCCAGTTCGCGCTGGTTGACGATGGATTTTTTGTGCTTGAAAAGAAACTCGATAGGATCTTCAATCGTCAGGATGTGGCCGCTACGGTTGATATTGCGATGATCCAGCATCGAAGCGATGGTGGTCGATTTGCCGGAACCGGTTGATCCAACGATCAGAATCAGGCCACGCTTTTCCATGATCAGTTCGGACAGTACCGGGGGCAGCATCAGGGTGTCGAGTACCGGAATATTACCGAGGATATAGCGCACCACAATCGAAATTGAGGCACGCTGCCGGAAGATGTTGATACGGAAGTTGCCGACATGGGGCACGCCGAAGGAGAGATTCATCTCCATCGTCGCCTCAAAAGTCTTGAGTTGATCCGGCGACATCAGTTCAAAGGCGATTTTTTCGATCATCGCCGAGTCCATCAATTGCTGATTGACGGGAACGGTATTGCCCTGAATCTTGATGTGAATCGGGATGCCCGCAGAGATAAAAATGTCCGAAGCCTGCTTTTCGGCCATCAACTGGAACAGCTTGTCGAGAATCATGGGGCCCCCACCAATGTCGATAAACAGGTCATAAAAAGCCAGTCAGCACACAGATCACGGAAGAACAACTTTTTTTGTTATCGTGCCGTGCTTGTGGTTTGATACGTGAAAAACTGATTATAAGGCGCATCGCTTGATGACGGAAGAAATGGAACGCGGGGAAATTCAGCGCGAGAAGCACAGGGCAGTGCTTTCGCTGCTCACCGGCGCCTTGATCTGGGGACTGATCTGGTATCCCTACCGCATCTTGCGCGACGCGGGTATCGACGGCATTTTGGCGCCGACAGTGACTTACGCTGTGGCTTTTGTTCTGGGTCTCGTGCTTTTCCGGCGATCTCTCGGGCGTTTTACGCCAAGCTGGACGCTCTTCTGGCTGGCGCTCGCGGCGGGCGGATGCAACCTGGGCTATGTTCTCGCCACGCTCACCGGCGAGGTGGTTCGCGTACTTTTACTTTTCTACCTTGCGCCGCTGTGGACGGTGGTGTTGTCGCGTGTTTTACTCGGAGAGCGCCTCAGTCGCGTTGGTGTTCTGGTTATTGCATTATCCATGGCTGGTGCCGCCACCGTGCTTTGGCAGCCTCGTGCGGGCTTGCCGATTCCACAAAACGTTGCCGATTGGTTTGGGCTGGGAGCGGGTTTCTCGTTTGCGCTGTTTAATGTGCTTTCCCGACATGCTCAGGGCGTCAGCATTGAGCTCAAATCGATGGTGGCTTTCGCCGGTGTCGTCGTGCTGGGCGGATTGCTTCTGCTTTGTGGCATTGGGAACCTGCACATGCCAAGTGCTTCCTCGACCTGGGGGCTTCTTGCGCTGATCGGTTTGGTGCTGGTCACGGTTAATCTTGTCGTCCAGTATGGGTTGGCGCGTGTGGCCGCCAACCGGGCCGTTGTCATCATGCTCTCGGAAGTAGGCTTTGCCGCATTGTCGTCCTGGTTGCTTGCGGATGAATCACTCGGCCTGCGTGAGTGGGTCGGCGGCGCGATGATCGTTGCGGCCAGCGTATTTTCGGCGAGGATGGAGGCGACAGCACACTAAAGGCAAGGATAAATCCTTCACCACCTAGACAGCGCGAAGCCTCCCTGTAGAGGGACAAAGAACACAAAGTTCCACCAAGGCGACTGAAGAAAATGCAGGGTGGGTAAAACTGGCCTTAACTTGGTGCCCTCTTGGTGATCTTGGTGGCTTGGTGGTTCGCGTTTTTCTCGTTGACTCAGTACTGGCTAAGTCCACAACACTGCTTGAACTTCTTGCCGCTGCCACATGGGCAAGGGTCGTTACGGCCAAGCTTTGGTTCGTCGCGGCGGATGGGTTGGGGGCCCCGTTTGGCCGCCCAGAAGCGGTAGATGTCGGTGATGGCTTGCGGCAGGTCTTCTTCGCAGTCGTTCTCAATTTCTGCGCGTTCTTCGCCTTCCGGCCAGGCTTCGCCATGTTCTTTGGCTGCAGCTTCGGCTTCGCCGGTAAGCACCATCAACGGGAAAAGACGTTCGTCGAGATAGCTGATTTCCTCGCTGGTTTCTTCGCTCATGCTGTCGTCTTCGTCATCGCCGAGGTATTCAAACCAGTCTTCTTCGGCCGCATCGACTCCCGCTAGATAGGCCTGGCACCAGGGCAAATAGTCGCTCGGGCCGTTTTCATCGCCTTCCTTGGCATACAGGAGAAGGATGGGCGGTTCGTCTGCGGCCAGTTCAGCTTCAAGCGTTTCGGCAAAACGACGCAACAGGTCAGCAGCTTCCTGGCCGGCTTCGCTTTCAAGGGCCTCTTCACTGCCCAGAACGTCGACCAGCCAGACGTCTTCGGGAACCGGCTGCGGCCCCGACAGCGCGGCACACAAATAGCCCTGAATTTCGTCAAGTCGCAAGGCGTCTTCAAGCGCCGGGTCATCGAGCAGGGTTTCCAGACGGTCAAGTTGGTCGTCAGCAAGTTGCGCCTGCACAGGGGTATCGGTCGCCATGATGTTTAGCCTCGCGTATTGGATTGGGTGGAAAATTCTGCCAGTTCGACTCGGGGCGCGGGCTTCCAGCCTTTTTTACGGTGTTCGGCAACGACGTGGGTGAAAATGCCGCCGCGCACGAAAAATTTGGCTGTCAGGCGCATGAAGCGGGGTTTGGTGGCTTTGACCAGATCGTCGAGGATGCGATTGGTCACGTCTTCGTGGAAGCATCCTTCGTCGCGGAAGGACCAGATATAGAGTTTGAGGCTCTTGAGTTCGACACAGGTTTTTTCCGGAATGTAGTCAAGAGTCAGCGTGGCGAAGTCCGGCTGGCCGGTTTTCGGGCACAGGCAGGTGAATTCGGGAATTTCCATGTGAATATGGAAATCCCGCTGTGGTGCCGGATTGGGGAAGGTTTCAAGGGTCTTGGCGGGTTGGGTCGTCATGATTGGATCCGAGTACGAGCGAATTAGTCTGGCAAAATGCTATTATAATCGCCCGATCCGACCAGTGCGGCCTCATACAAGGCTCGCAGCGAATTTTCTGTCGCTTTTATGTCGCTTCCGAGTACAACACAGCCCATTTCCCATGCGTCTAACAAAAATCAAACTCGCCGGTTTTAAATCCTTCGTCGATCCAACAACGATCTCCTTGCCGGGGCAACTGGTCGGTGTTGTTGGCCCCAATGGCTGCGGCAAATCCAACGTCATGGATGCCGTGCGTTGGGTGCTGGGTGAATCTAAAGCGTCTGAACTGCGCGGCGAATCGATGCAGGACGTTATCTTTAACGGCTCCGGTACACGCAAGGCGGTATCGCGGGCGGCCGTTGAAATGGTTTTCGACAATTCGCTCGGGCGCATCGCCGGGCAGTGGTCGCAATACGCTGAACTCTCGGTCAAGCGCCTGCTCACGCGCAGCGGACAATCCGAGTACTACATCAATAATCTGCATGTCCGGCGCAAGGATATTACTGATCTGTTTCTGGGTACCGGCCTCGGGCCACGCGCCTACGCCATCATCGGGCAGGGGACAATTTCACGCATCATCGAGGCACGTCCTGACGAGTTGCGGGTGTTCCTCGAAGAAGCCGCCGGTGTCACCAAATACAAGGAACGGCGCAAGGAGACCGAGAGCCGTATCGCGGATACCCGCGATAACCTGACCCGTGTCGAAGACATCCGGCTGGAACTGGGTTCGCAGATGGAACGTCTGGAAGGGCAGGCAGCGGTAGCGCGCCAGTATCGCGACTTCAGCGACGAACTGAGCCGCAAGCAGCAACTGTTGTGGCTGCTTCGGCGCAATGATGCACAGGCCGAACGTGACCGTCTGGATCGGGATGTCGAGCGGGCGGTGATCGAACTGGAGGCGCAGAATGCGGCGCTGCGCGAAACCGAAGCGCGGCTTGAAGAGGCGCGTGAGAGTCATTTCTCGGCCAGCGATGGTGTGCATAACGCGCAAAGCGAGTTGTTTACAGCCAATGCCGAAGTGGCGCGACTGGAAGCTGAAATTCGCCATCGTCGCGAATCGCAGAATGAATACGAATCTCGTCTGGCGCAATTGGGCGATGACAAGCTGCATTGGCAGGAGCAGGTAGAGAAACTTGAGGCCGACCATACGCGCTGGCTGGAGTTGGCTACGCTGGCCGATGAGCGCGTCGAACAGGGCGAAATGTGTCTGGCTGCGCAACAGGAACGTTTACCACTGGCCGAAGAAGCGCAGGCTAAAGCGCAGGAAGACGTTAATCGTCAGCGTGCTGAGATGGCTCAGGCCGACCAGCGACTGCAGGTTGAACAGACCAATCGAGGTCATGCGCAACGCTCGCTGCAGATTATTGAGGGTCGTCGCGAACGTCTGGCGCAGGAGCGCGAGGCTTTGCCGGTGCCCGATAGCGCCGAATTTGAATTGAAGCAGGAAACACTGGCTGAATTGCGCGAACGCATTGTCGAGGCGCAAGATGCGCTGGTCGTCAAGCAGCGTGAATTGCCTCAGTTTGAACAGCAACGACGCGATGTGCTGGCCGAAGTGCAGCATGTACAAAAAGAACGGGCTGAAGCCCATGCCCGTCGTGCCGCACTGGAACAGCTGCAGAAGCGAGTACAGGGCGATGGAAAACTGGGCGACTGGTTGCACCGGCACCATCTGGACAAGCATGAGCCTCTCTGGAAGTCACTGCACGTTGATGCCGGCTGGGAAGATGCCGTTGAAGCCGTGCTGCGCGAACGCATTAGTGCGCTGCCGGCCGAGGCCGCCGATCCGGCATGGAGCAAGGACAGGCCGGGCAGTAAACTGACCCTGCTGTTGCCGGTTGATGGCGCAAGCGCAAATTTTGGTTCGGATCACCTGCTGTCGCGTATTCGGTGCGATGACCCGAAAGTCACCGCCATTCTTGTCGACTGGCTGGGCGAGGTATTTACCGCTCCTGATCTGGCGGCGGCATTGGCGCGGCGCGAAGGCCTGTCCAGTACCCAATGCTGCGTTACGCCGGGGGGTGATGTTGTTACCCGGCAGAGCGTGACGCTGTTTGCGCCGGATGCGGCTGAACATGGTCTGCTGGAACGACAGCGCGAAATTGAAGAACTCGGTGGCCTGATCGCGCAACGTGAGGATCGGGTGGAACAGGAGCAGGCGCGACTGGTTGAAATCGAAGCGCGCATGGTCGATGCTCAGAACGCTTTGCAGGAATCACGCAAGCATCTCGATGATTTGCAGGAACAGGCGCACGCCATTCAGGTTGAAACGCTGAAGTTGTCGCAGGCGCTGGATCGCTTCCGGGACCGGCAGGAACAGATCGACGCCAGTCTGGCCGAAATGACCGCTGAGGAAGAAAACGAGAACGAGCGACTGATCATTGCTGACGACGCGATCGAAGTGCAGCGCGAACAGATACGTCAGTTGCAGCTGTTAATGGATGCGGCCAAGGCGCATTTTGAACAAACCGACCGGGCATTGCGCGACGAGCGTGAACAGGTCAATGGTGTTGAACGCGAATTGCGCGAAGCGCAGTTTTCCCAGCGCGAATGCCGTAACAAGATTGAAGAACTCAGCAGTAACCGCGAATTGGCATGCAAACAAATTGAACGTATCGTCGATGAGTTGGCACGCTGTGCGGACAGCGCTGAGGCCATGCAGGCCGAAGATCTTGAACCGCAACTGCAAGAGGCGCTCGATCAGCGGGTATCCAGAGAGCAGGGGCTGGCAACGGCGCGCGATGCACTGGAAGTAGCCACCGCTGCCCTGCGCGCTCTGGAAGAGCAACGCATGAAGGTTGAGCAAAGTCTCGAGCCCTTGCGTGAACGGATCGGCGAACTCAAATTGAAGGAACAGGCAGCCAGCCTTAACTACGACCAACTGGCGACGCAATTGCTTGAAGTGCAGGCGGATGAGCAAAGCCTGCTCAGTGAGTTGGCCGGCGCCCGTTCCGGGGCGCTGCAGAGTGCTATTGCCGGGCTGCAGAAATCAATTGAAGCCCTCGGCGCGGTTAATCTGGCGGCATTGGATGAACTGGAATCGGCACGTGAACGCAAAGGTTTTCTGGACGCGCAGTCGGAAGATCTGACGCAGGCCATGGAAACCCTGGAAAACGCCATTCGACGCATTGATCGGGAAACACGCGATCTTCTGCAAACGACTTTTGATTCGGTCAATCGCAACTTTGGCGAACTGTTCCCGATTCTATTCGGAGGGGGTGAGGCGGCGCTGATCCTGACCGGCGAGGAAATTCTCGACGCCGGCCTGCAGGTCATGGCGCAACCGCCAGGCAAGAAAAATTCGACAATTCACCTGCTTTCTGGGGGTGAAAAGGCGCTGACGGCCATTGCGCTGGTGTTTGCCATGTTCCAGCTCAACCCGGCACCCTTCTGTCTGCTTGACGAAGTGGATGCGCCATTGGACGATACCAACACCGAACGTTTTTGCGCCATGGTGCGACGCATGTCGGCCAACACGCAGTTTCTGTTTATCAGCCACAACAAGATCGCCATGGAAATGGCCCAGCAACTTGTTGGTGTAACCATGCAGGAATCCGGTGTTTCGCGCATCGTTGAAGTGGATATGGAAGAAGCGCTGCGTATGCGCGAGCAGATCGTTTAGGAACAAATATGACCGAACTGCAAATTGGTTTGATAGGTCTGGGTGCCGTCGCCATCGTTGGCGTGATGGTCTACAACACCTGGCAGGAATACCGGCATCGCAAGCTTGCCCAGCATGTCTTGAACAAGCAGCACCCGGATGTTCTGCTCGATGAAGCAGAGTCAGGTGAGCCGAGTACTGCGTATGACGAGAGTGACAGGGGTGACAGTATTGCGCCGGAAGTCACAATACCGCCTCCGCCGGCCCTTGCCGAAAGCCGGTTTGTTCCAACGAGTAATGAACGTATCGAACCTGTTTTACGATTCGAGGGTAATACTGACGAATTGGAATCAGGTCGTCAGTCATTTGCATCCAAAGCAGAACCGGGCTCGGTGCCTCTGTCTGGTGTGCGTGCCCCGGACGAAGCTAAAGATGGCGTTGAACCGAATCATTTGCTGTCTCCGGTGATTGATTATGTTGCGGCTTTTGAGGCCGTAGAGCCGGCACCGTCCTATCAGATTCTTGAATCACAGCGCGATGTTCTGGCACGCATCCGTAAGCCCGTGCATTGGATTGGTTACAACGAACGCTCGCGCGAATGGGAAGCGATTGTCGATGATGGTGAAAGTGAATACCGGCGTATCCGCGTTGGCTTGCAACTCGTGGATCGCCAAGGGTCGTTAGGCGACAATGATCTGTCAATTTTCCATAGGGCCATGCAGGATCTGGCCGATGAACTGATGGCCATTGCCGACTTGCCGCATCGTCAACCTGCGCTGGATACTGCGCTACAACTCGACGAGTTTTGCGCCAGTGTGGATATTCAGATCGGTATCAATGTCATCAGCGATGCACAGGTTTTCCCCGGAACCAAGTTACGCGCCCTGGCAGAAGCAGCCGGAATGGTGATTGATATCGACGGGCGTTTTGTGCGTTGTGATGAAGACGGCAACGTCCTCTATGTGCTGATCAATCAGGAAGCGTCCGGTTTTTCAGTCGAGTCAATGAAAACGATGAGCACGCACGGCGTGACTTTCCTGCTCGATGTGCCGCGTGTAGCTCATGGTGAAAGAGTCTTCAATCAGATGGTCGATCTGGCGAAGCGTTTTGCCGATGTTCTGCGTGGCACCCTGGTGGACGATAACCGCCGTCCGCTCTCCGAAGGCGCACTGGAACCGATCCGTCGTCAGGTCGGGCAGTATCAGTCGATGATGGCTGCGCAAAATCTGCCTGCTGGCGGCCCTCTGGCGCAGCGCTTGTTCTCCTGACGCCGGAAATTTGCGCATGAGCGCCAGCGAACGTGTCTTGGCATTGCGCGCCGAGATCGAAAAACACAATCACCAGTATTACGGCCTTGATGCGCCGCTGATTCCCGATGCGGAATACGATCGCCTGTTTCGCGAATTGCAGGCGCTTGAGACGGCACATCCGGAATTAGCCGTCATTGATTCCCCGACACAGCGGGTCGGAGCCGCGCCGCAGCCCGAATTCAAATCGCTTGCGCATCGCACGCCGATGCTTTCGCTGAATAACGCTTTTTCCGACGAAGAGGTTCAGGCCTTTGATCGTCGGGTACGGGAAGGGCTTGGGGTGGCCTCCGAAATGGCGTATTCGACCGAGCCAAAGTTTGATGGTTTGGCCGTGGGTCTGATTTACGAGAACGGTATTTTTACCCGCGGTGCAACGCGTGGTGATGGCATGACCGGCGAAGACGTCACCTTGAATCTGCGCACCGTTGGCAACTTGCCATTGCGACTGCAGGGTACGGGTTGGCCACGGCTGATTGAAGTGCGTGGAGAAGTCTTGATGCTGCGTCGTGATTTTGATCGCCTCAATGCCCGCCAACGTGAAAAAGGCGATAAGGAGTTCGTCAATCCACGCAATGCGGCAGCCGGCAGTTTGCGACAACTTGATTCGCGGATTACCGCTTCACGCTCATTGCGCTTCTTCGCTTACGGGATTGGAGTTTCCGAAGGTTTAGTTCTGCCGCCCACGCACTCCGCACTCCTGAATCAGTTGGTCGCCTGGGGTTTCCCGGTTGCCGACGAGCGGCGTTGTGTGACAGGCATTTCCGGATTGCTCAATTTCTACGCTGAGGTCGGTGCCAAGCGAGCTGCGTTGCCTTACGATATCGATGGCGTGGTCTACAAAGTTGATGATCTGGCGGCGCAAGAAGTGCTCGGTTTTGTTTCCAGGGCACCACGCTTTGCCATTGCCCACAAATTCCCGGCCGAGGAGGCCAGCACCGAGGTGCTGGGTATTGACATTCAGGTCGGTCGCACTGGTGCGCTGACGCCGGTGGCTAGGCTTTCGCCGGTTTTTGTTGGTGGGGTAACGGTTACCAACGCCACACTGCATAACGAGGATGAAGTTCGGCGCAAGGATGTGCGGATTGGTGACACGGTTGTCGTACGTCGTGCCGGGGATGTAATTCCGGAAGTGGTGCGCGTGGTGCCTGATAAGCGTCCGTTCATGGCGCCCGAGTTCATCATGCCGAAGCTTTGCCCAGTCTGCGGGTCACTTGTGGTTAAGGCAGATGATGAATCGGTGGCGCGCTGTAGTGGCGGATTGTATTGTCCGGCACAACGCAAACAGGCGTTGATTCATTTCGCATCGCGCCGCGCCATGGATATCGAGGGGCTGGGCGACAAGCTTGTTGAGCAACTGGTTGATAGCGATCTCGTGCGCACGCCGGCTGATCTATACACCCTGGATTTGCAGCGTTTGGCAAACCTGGAGCGGATGGCCGAAAAATCCGCCAATAATCTGTTGGCAGCTATCGAGAAAAGCAAGCAGACGACCCTGGCGCGCTTCATCTATGCGCTGGGTATTCGCAATGTGGGGGAAGCCACAGCCAAAGATCTGGCGCGGCACTTTGCCAGTCTTGATCGGATTCTTGCGGCGGATGAAACGCAGTTGATGCAGGTTGGCGATGTCGGCCCGGTGGTGGCTCAGTGTTTTCGCGAGTTTTGCTCCGAGCCGCATAATCTGGAGGTTGTCAGGCAGCTTCGTGCTTCGGGTGTTGTCTGGATAGAAGGTGAAGCACCCTCTGAAGTCAGTGGAGTCATTGCCGGCAAGGTGTTTGTTCTGACCGGCACCTTGCCGTCCCTGAACCGCGAGGAGGCCAAGGAGTGGATTGAAGTGGCTGGCGGCAAGGTCAGCGGCTCGGTTTCAAAAAAGACGGATTATGTGGTCGCCGGTGCGGAAGCCGGCTCCAAATTGGAAAAGGCACTGGAGTTGGGTGTAATGGTGATTGATGAGGCACAATTGCGTACCCTGCTGGGGAAATAACAAGAGAGACGTAGCCAATGAAAAAAGTGACAAAAGCAGTTTTTCCCGTTGCCGGTCTCGGCACCCGCTTTCTCCCGGCCACCAAGGCTAGTCCGAAAGAAATGATGCCGATTGTTGACAAGCCGCTGATTCAGTACGCGGTGGAGGAGGCCGTGGCCGCCGGCATTACCGACATGATTTTTGTTACCGGCCGCACCAAGCGTGCCATCGAAGATCACTTCGACAAAGCCTACGAACTCGAAAACGAACTGGCGTTGAAGAACAAAACCGAAATGCTCGAGTTTGTCCAGAATTTGCTGCCGACTAACATCAACTGTATTTACATCCGCCAGCAGGAAGCCCTGGGACTTGGCCACGCTGTTCTTTGCGCCAAGCCGGTGATTGGCAATGAGCCCTTTGCCGTACTGCTGGCTGACGATCTGCTCGATGGAAAAATCCCGGTCATGAAGCAGATGACTGATACCTTTGACTACTACCGCTGCTCGGTGCTGGGGGTGCTTGACGTGCCACCCTCTGAAACGGCAAGTTATGGCATCGTCAAATCAAGTTTTGTTGCTGATCGCGTTGAGCGTATCGAGGCCATTGTCGAAAAACCAAAACCGGAAAATGCCCCGTCGACACTGGCCGTGGTCGGCCGATATATTCTGACCCCCCGCATTTTTCATCATCTGGAGAGTGTCACACCGGGTTCTGGCGGCGAGATTCAACTGACCGACGGCATCGCTTCGCTGCTTATCGAGGAGCAGGTTCTGGCGTATCGCTATGAGGGAGCGCGCTTTGATTGCGGCTCCAAACTGGGTTATCTGCAGGCGATGGTTGATTTTGGCCGGCGCCATCCGGAAGTTGGTGTCGAATTTTCAAATTATTTGGCTACGCTGAAATGAGCGTTACGCATACACAAAAGGTGCAGGATCTTCTTGCAGGGGCAGAAATAATCCACTCGGCGGAGACGGTTTCCCGGGCCGTCACACGTGTCGCCGCTGAAATAACCGAAAAACTCGGCGACACCTATCCCTTGCTGCTGTGCGTAATGAGTGGCGGGGTGCCTTTTTCCGGGCAGTTGATGACGCAACTGAATTTTCCGCTCGAATTCGACTATATGCACGTCACCCGCTACGGTCAGGACACAGCGGGTGGTGCTTTGTCTTGGCGTTCTGCGCCATGGACATCGGTAAAGGGGCGCACGGTTCTTGTTCTTGATGACATCCTTGATGAAGGTCTGACACTGGCGGCTATTGTTGTGCGCATGATGGATCTGGGTGCCAAGGCCTGTTATACCGCCGTGGCAACCGATAAATTGAACGGCAAGGAAAAACCGATCAAAGCGGATTTCGTTGCTTTGACTGTTCCAGATCGCTTTGTGTTTGGCTATGGCATGGATGTACGTGGTGCCTGGCGGAATCTCCCGGCAATCTACGCCATGAAGGAAGAATGAGATGTTAGCTGTTATTGGGGGTAGTGGCCTGACGCAACTGGCCAATCTGGACGTATCTCACCGTGAAGTGCTGCGCACACCCTACGGCGAGCCATCGGGTGCCGTAACTTTCGGTCAGATTTGTGGCAGACCTGTGGCCTTTCTGGCACGTCATGGTTATGGCCACACGATTCCGCCGCATGAGGTCAATTACCGGGCAAATATCTGGGCGCTTTGCAAAAGCGGTGCAGTTGGCATTATTTCAGTTGCCTCGGTGGGCAGTATTCGAGCCGATCTTAAACCGGGTGACGTGGTTATACCGCATCAGATCATTGACTACACCTGGGGAAGAAAATCCACTTTTCACGATGGACAGGATTCCTCAGTCACCCATATCGATTTTACCGAGCCCTATGACCGTGAGCTGCGTGAGCAACTTATTTTGGCTGCAGGAACGGCTGGCATTGCCGTATGTGAAACTTCGGTTTATGCGGCAACACAAGGTCCGCGCCTCGAAACCGCCGCTGAGATCAACCGCTTTGAACGCGATGGTGCTGATGTAGTGGGCATGACGGGAATGCCGGAAGCTGCGTTGGCGCGTGAATTGGGCGTCCCGTATGCAGCCATCAGTGTGGTGGCTAATTTTGCGGCCGGTCGAGGAGATAGCCGTGAAGGCATCAGCTTCGAATCGATTCAGGGCGTGTTGCAGGAATCGATGGGGCATGTACGTACCATTATCGAGAAAATGGTGGGCTGTGGCGATCAGACCTGTTCTTAAAATGGGCGACCCACGTCTGTGGCAACAGGCGCGGCCGGTGGATTCTTTTGATACTCCCGAATTGCGCGCGCTCATTGCTGATATGGAAGAGACCATGCACCACCTCGATGGCGCCGGTCTTGCCGCGCCACAAATCGGTGTTGATCTGCGCGTGGTGATTTTTGGTTTCGAGGATAATTCGCGTTATCCCGATGCCGAAGGTGTCCCCTATACCGTACTTATCAATCCGGTGCTGACGCCGCTGTCAGACGAGATTGAAGACGGCTGGGAGGGGTGTCTGTCCGTGCCCGGACTGCGCGGTTCGGTTCCGCGCTGGCGCTATCTGCGCTACACCGGTTTTGGCCCTGACGGGCAGGCTATTGACCGTTCGGTCGAAGGCTTTCATGCGCGGGTTGTCCAGCATGAGTGTGACCATCTTGACGGTATCCTGTACCCGATGCGGATTAAGGATTTCAGCCGTTTCGGATTCACCGAAGAGCTGTTTCCGGACGAGACAGACCTGCCGCCGGAGTGATTTTTCAGGACTGCAGCTGATTTAGAAGTTCGGTTTCCAGTTTGATCCGGCTCGCACTTTCGCCGAGATCTCCGCCGCTGATCAGAAAGGTATCTTCGACCCGTTCGCCAAGGGTAACGATCTTGGCAGTGTGCAGATTTGCGCCGTGAACAGCCAGTGCCATGGCGACGGTATACAAAAGACCAGGTCGATCGGCTGCACTGACCGAGAGAACGAATAGAACGCCTTTTTCATCCGGCTGAATGGTGACCCGCGGCTGGATCGGGAAGTGCTTGACTTGGCGGGAAATGCGCCCGCTGGCCGGGGCTTCCGGTGGCGTCTGGTGAGTCAGCCGGTCGGTCAGTTCATGTTCAATGTAATTGATCATTTCGCGGTCACTGTCCCGCCCGCTCACATCGTGCAGCATAAAGCTGTCCAGAGCGTAACCGTGCCGCGTTGTATGAATCTTGGCATCCATGATGTTGTAGCCGGCTCGGCTAAAGAAACCGACCAGTCGGGCAAACAAATCGCGCTGATCCAGCGTATAGGCCATGACTTCGATGCCATCACCCTGCGGATTGATACGGGCTTTTACAACCGGCTGAGTATTTTCGGTACGGTAATGCAGGGCACGGGTGTGCCAGGCAATTTCCTCAGCAGAATGACGTACGAAATAAACCATGTCCAACTGGTTCCATAGACGTTCGTGCGCAGTTTCGGGTATCGCAAAGTAGCGCAGAAGGCGCAGTGACTCTTCTTGCCGTTCCTGAATAATACCTTGCATGACGGGTGCTTTACCGCCTGAGAGGAGCAGGCGACGTGTCTGGTTGAAAAGTTGCTCAAGAAGCTGGCCTTTCCAGCTATTCCACACCTTGGGGCTGGTGCCGCGAATATCTGCAACCGAGAACAGGTAGAGCGCCGTCAAGTGGCGCTCATCTATAACGGTCCTGGCAAATGCACCCAGCACATCCGGGTCCGAGATGTCCTGTTTTTGGGCAACATTCGACATGACAAGGTGCTGACGTACGAGCCAGACGATCAACTCACTGTCTTCTTCAGATAAGCCGTGACTGTCACAAAATTCCCGGGCATCAACAGCGCCGAGTTCCGAATGGCCACCGCCGCGCCCTTTGGCAATATCGTGGAAAATGGCAGCTACATAGAGCCGCCATGGCCGATCAAAGTTGCTGATCAATTGGCTGCAATACGGGTATTCGTGAGCAAATTCGGATTCGGAGAAGCGACGCAGGTTACGCAGAACCATCATGGTGTGTTGATCGACGGTATAGGCATGAAACAAGTCATGCTGCATCTGGCCGACGATGGCGCCAAAGTTGGGCAGGTAGCGGCCAAGGATATCAAATTGATTCATGCGCCGGAATTCGTGAAGCACGCCACGTTCCTGTTTGAATAGCTGAACGAAACACGCTTTGTTTTCCGGGTTGCTGCGGAAGCTGTCGTCGACCAGCGTGCGGGCACGCCAAAGTGCGCGAATAGTGCGCGCCGTCATGCCTTTCAGCTCGGAATGCTGCTGCATGACAAGAAATATTTCAAGGATAGCGCCGGGTGTTTCGTTAAAAACGTTTTCATTGACCACATCGAGCAATTGATGTGCATTCTGGAAACGTTCGTTGATGACCTGGGGTGCTTGTTCCGGTGAGGGAAAAATTGCGCTGCCAATGTTTTGCAGGAGAACTGTGTTGAGCTGGGTGATTGTTTTGGCCGTCCGGTAATACTCCTGCATCAATTGTTCACTGGCTCGTCGCGTGGGCGTGTCCGAAAAGCCAAGTTGCTCGGCAAGTGCCGTCTGATAATCAAACATCAGGCGATCTTCGCGGCGGCCGACATGCAGGTGCAGTTGGATGCGCAAACGCTGCAAAAACAGCTCCCGCCGCTCCAGTCCCTGCGCTTCCTGATGCGTTATGAAGCCATGGTGCTCCAGGTCTTTCCAGCTATTGCCGTAGCCTGCGGCTTGCGCGATCCACAGAATGTTTTGCAAATCGCGCAGTCCGCCCGGACTTTCCTTGCAGTTAGGTTCCAGACTGTAAGGCGATTCCTGAAAGCGCAGATAGCGCTCATCCTGCTCCATTCGTTTGGCGTGAAAAAATGCCTGCGGATCGAGCCGATTCCTGAATTCAGAGACGAACCGCGAAAACAGACTCTCGTTGCCGGTGAGCAAGCGTGCTTCAACCACTGCGGTCTGAACGGTCAGATCACCTGCAGCTTCATCGAGGCATTCCTCAAGCGTACGAACGCTATGGCCGATTTCCAGACCAATATCCCAGAACAGGCCGACCAGTTGTTCAAGCAACTCAGTGAGTGCCGCATCAGGCGGCTCCGGAAGCAACAACAGCAAATCAACGTCAGATGCCGGCCACAATTCACCGCGCCCATAGCCACCGACAGCCACCAGCACCAGCGAATCGGGAAAGCGTAATTCCTGCCATAAATCGCACAACACCCCGTCAATCAACTGGCTCCGTTCGTGTAACAGGCGTGGCGGGTTTTGGTCGGCAAGATAGTGCTGACAAATTGCCGATTGGCCGGACTGTACACGAGATTTGTAACGGGTGAGAAGCGCGTTTCGCGCAGCGGAATCAACCTTCATGATGTTTTAGTGATCCAGGCCGGCGGTTGGCGTGATCCCGCAGAGAGGGTGAGCACCTCAAATCCGGTTTCAGTTACCAGAATGGTGTGTTCCCACTGTGCCGACAAGCTGTGGTCTTTGGTGACAATCGTCCAGCCATCAGCCAATTCGCGGATCGCAGCCTTGCCGGCGTTGATCATTGGTTCGATGGTGAAAATCATGTTGGTCTTCAATTCGATGCCGGTGCCCGCCTTGCCATAGTGGACGACCTGTGGATCTTCGTGGAAACGGGCACCGATGCCGTGCCCGCAGAATTCGCGCACGACGGAATAGCCGGATTTTTCGGCACAACTCTGGATGGCATTGCCAATATCGCCAAGATGGGCGCCAGCCTTGACCTGATCGATACCCAGCCACAGGCATTCAAAGGTAATTTCGCACAAGCGTTTGGCCTGAATCGAGATCTCGCCGACAGGAAACATGCGGCTGGTATCGCCGTGGTAGCCGGCTTTGATGGTGGTGATATCGAGATTCACAATATCCCCGTTTTTCAACTGTCTGTCGCCAGGAACGCCATGACAGACCTGATGATTGACCGAGGTACAGATCGATTTCGGATACGGCTTGTAGCCGGACGGTGCGTAGTTAAGCGGAGCCGGAATACAGCCCTGAACATTGACCATGTAGTCGTGGCACAGTTTGTCAAGCTCGCCGGTGGTAACGCCTGGTTTGACATAGGGCGTAATGAAGTCGAGCACTTCGCCAGCCAGTCGCCCTGCAACCCGCATTTTTTCGATTTCTTCAGGAGATTTAAGAGTAATGCTCATGTTTATATTGTGTGCAGGCGAGAGGGGTAAAGGTCGGGTCAAGGGGCGAAGAATAAAGTAAGGCGGCCACTTAGGCAATTTGCCCCGTGAAAGGTTCGGCCGGTTCCAAGGTCTCTGGGGTGGTGGTAATCAAACGATTCAAGCCGTGCCATGGAAGTCTTGAAAAGTCTGGAAATTTGCCATGTCCAATGGTACAATCGCTGGGTTTTGCTGACCTGTGTTGGTAAAACTTGAATGCGTGCCATGGTGGTACGCGAGATGAGCCGGCAACGGCTTGTCAATTACGCACACTCGCCTGTTCAAGGGTGCCCGTCAGTTTTTCAGGCGGTCTGTAGGTAGGTGAGTGGTGGTTTAACCCTGATATGAAAGAATAAGTATGTCCGCAACCATGCGCCAAATGCTGGAGGCCGGTGTTCACTTCGGCCATCAAACACGCTTCTGGAACCCCAAGATGGCTCAGTACATCTTCGGTGCCCGCAGCAAGATTCACATCGTTAACCTCGAGAAAACGCTTGCCAAATACAACGAAGCCATGGCTTTTGTGCGCAAGCTGTCGTCGAACAAGGGCAACATTCTCTTTGTCAGCACCAAACGACAAGCGCGTGAGATCATCGCCGAAGAAGCCTTGCGTTCCGGCTCTGCTTTTGTCGATCAACGCTGGCTGGGCGGCATGCTGACCAACTTCAAAACGATCAAGCAGTCAACCAAGCGTCTCAAAGATATGGACACCATGATGGAAGATGGTTCCCTTGAAAAACTTGGCAAGAAGGAAGCGCTGATGATGCAGCGCGAACTCGCCAAATTGCAGAAGTCCATTGGCGGCATCAAGGAAATGAACACCTTGCCGGATGCGTTGTTCGTCATTGACGTCGGTTATCACAAAATTGCCATTACCGAAGCCAACAAACTGGGAATCCCCGTTATTGCCGTGGTTGATACCAATCACTCGCCGGAAGGCATTGACTATGTAATCCCGGGCAACGATGACTCCTCCAGCGCGATCCGCTTGTATGCGCGTGGTGTGGCCGATTCGATTCTTGAAGGGCGTAGCCAGTTTGTTGAAGAAATTGTTGCTGCTGTTTCTTCCAGTGATGATTTTGTCGAAGAAGCCGAGTAGTAATAAATCGAATTTGTTCTCCGGTGGTGCTCTGCGAAAAGTGAATCCCGGGGAATTTCTGTTTGAATTGTTTTAATGAGGTGCGGCCGGTCATTCCGGCCGTGTCCGCAAGTGGAGATAAAAATGGCGGCAATTACCGCAAGTATGGTGGCTGAACTGCGTGCAAAAACAGACGCGCCGATGATGGAATGCAAAAAAGCACTGACTGAAGCGGATGGGGA
The DNA here is from genome assembly GCA_031403915.1 of Betaproteobacteria bacterium. Taxonomy (GTDB): domain Bacteria; phylum Pseudomonadota; class Gammaproteobacteria; order Burkholderiales; family Rhodocyclaceae; genus Propionivibrio. Next base: position 10,194 of record JANNGP010000143.1, on the reverse strand, counting down.
CATTGGCAAAGCCGAAGAGGTTTTGCGCATAAAGCTGGGTAACAAAGCGACAAAAGCCTCTGCCCGCATCACAGCTGAAGGCATTGTCGGTGTCAGTATTTCGGCCGAAGGGAAGTTGGGCGCCATCATCGAGATCAACTGTGAAACTGATTTCGTTGCCAAAAATGATGAATTTCTGGCGCTCACCAAAGTTTGTGCTGAACTGGTGGTCATTAAGAACCCGGCTGACGTGGCTGCTCTTTCGGCTCTGCCGATGGGTGAAGGCACCGTCGAGTCAACCCGCGCGGCATTGGTCGGCAAGATTGGCGAGAACATGTCGCTGCGCCGTTTTGTGCGTGTCGAGGCCAAGGGCAAGCTGGTGTCTTACATTCACGGTGGTGCGAAAATTGGCGTACTGATCGACGTGATTGGTGGTGATGAGCAATTGGGCAAGGATCTAGCCATGCACATTGCCGCTTCCAAGCCGAAGGCGCTGGATGCCTCTGGTGTTCCTGCTGAACTGCTTGATACCGAGCGTCGCATCGCCATCGAAAAGGCGCGTGCTGACAACAAGCCGGAAGCCATGCTCGAAAAGATTGCTGAAGGCACCGTGCAGAAGTACCTTAAGGATGTCACCTTGCTGGCTCAGGTGTTCGTCAAAGCCGAGGACGGTAAGCAGACCATTGAGCAGTTGCTCAAGGCCAAGGGCGCTTCGGTTGCCGGTTTTACGTTATACGTCGTCGGCGAAGGCCTGGAGAAGCGTTCCAACGACTTTGCTGCAGAAGTAGCTGCGCAGGCAGCGGCTGCAAAAAAGTAATTGAAAGAATGCCAAACCCATGACTGATACTCCCGCCCCCAAATTTAAACGGATTCTGCTCAAGCTATCGGGTGAAGCCTTGATGGGCGCTGATGCCTACGGCATCAACCGCCAGACGATCTCCGAGATTGTCGGAGAGGTCAAGAGCGTCGTTGATTTGGGGGTGCAGGTTGGCGTGGTCATCGGTGGAGGCAATATCTTTCGTGGTGTGGCGCCTGCCGCCAATGGAATGGATCGGGCACAGGCCGACTACATGGGCATGCTGGCCACCGTGATGAACGGACTGGCCTTGCAGGATGCAATGCGCGTCGCTGGGATGGTGGCGCGTGTTCAGTCGGCTCTAAATATTGAGCAGGTTGTTGAGCCTTATATTCGTGGCCGTGCCATCCGTTATCTTGAGCAGGGAAGGACAGTGATTTTTGCTGGGGGTACCGGCAACCCGTTTTTTACAACCGACACGGCTGCCGCTCTTCGCGGTGCCGAAATCGGAGCGGAGATTGTGCTCAAGGCAACAAAGGTTGATGGTATTTATTCGGCTGATCCGAAGAAAGATCCTTTAGCTACCCGTTATGACCGGATAAGTTTCAACGAGGTGATTGCCAAGAATCTGGCCGTTATGGATGCGACTGCATTTGCATTGTGTCGCGACCAGAAGTTGCCAATCAACGTTTTCTCGATTTTCAAACCGGGCGCACTTAAGCGTATTGTGCTCGGCGAGAGCGAAGGTACTCTGGTCTATTGCTGAGGGAGATTGATATGACGATTGCCGATGTAAAAAACATATCCGAACACAAAATGCAGAAGTCACTTGAGGCGCTCAAGATAGATCTGGCAAAAGTCCGAACAGGACGTGCCCATATTGGGCTGCTGGATCATGTACAGGTCGATTATTACGGTTCCATGGTGCCGGTTAACACGGTGTCGAACATTACCTTGATTGATTCGCGGACTCTGGGCGTACAAGCCTGGGAAAAGGGCATGGCGCCCAAGGTTGAAAAAGCCATTCGTGATGCCGATTTGGGTCTGAACCCGGCTTCGCAGGGTGAGCTTATACGTGTTCCGATGCCGGCATTGACTGAAGAACGACGGCGCGATCTGATTAAAGTTGTAAAACATGAGTGTGAAAACGCGCGTGTTGCCATGCGTAATCTTCGCCGTGATGCTATTTCAACACTTAAAGATTTACTCAAGAACAAAGCATGCTCCGAAGATGACGAACGCCGGGCACAGGACGACATCCAGAAACTCACTGACAAGTATGTCGCTGAGGTGGACAAGCAGTTTGCCCAAAAAGAAGTTGAGTTGATGGCAGTCTGAGGACTGTCAAAAGGATACGCCAGATGGCGATCTTCACCAGTTCGACACGGGATATTCCGAACGCCGCCCCTGTCCCGCGTCACGTGGCCATCATTATGGACGGCAATGGGCGTTGGGCCAGAAAGCGTTATTTGCCGCGCTTTGCCGGGCATCGCCGTGGCGTTGAGACGGTGCGGGATGCTGTCAAACACTGTCTTGAACGTGGTATTGACTATCTAACGCTCTTTGCCTTCAGCTCAGAGAACTGGCGACGTCCGGAAGAGGAGGTTACGCTGCTCATGCAACTCTTCGCACGGGCATTGCAACAGGAGGTTTCCAAGCTGGATAACAATGGCGTTTGCCTGAGGGTGGTGGGTGATCTTTCTCGCTTCGATCCGGAGCTGCAGTCTTTAATTAGCGCGTCGGAACAGAAAACAGCCGGAAATGACAAGCTGACATTAACCATTGCGGCCAATTACGGAGGTCGCTGGGATATTCTGCAGGCCGCAAATCAAATGGCCTTGGCGCACCCGGATAAGAAAGGGCAATGGGGCGAAGCTGAGTTGGCACCTTATCTGGCTATGAGCTACGCTCCCGAGCCGGATCTCTTTATTCGTACCGGAGGCGAAGAACGCGTCAGCAACTTCCTGCTTTGGCAATTGGCCTATTCTGAGTTCTACTTTACCGATACCTTGTGGCCGGAATTTGATTCCGTCGCCTTCGATGCGGCGATCCGCTCGTATCAGCAGCGTGAACGTCGCTTCGGACGAACCAGTGAGCAGTTGATCGACTGTCCGCAGCCCACTGTAGCGGCTGCTCTTTCGCCTGGCCTGGAACGTTCGTCTTGCTCAACGAATGTGAAAATCAATGCTTAAAACGCGGATTATCACCGCAGTTCTCCTTTTCTCGGTTTTCTTCTCTGCTCTTTTTTATTTGCCACCTTCAGGCTGGGTAGTTTTCGCAACGCTGATAGCGTCTGTTGCGGCTTGGGAGTGGGGCGCATTGATGGGGATGGTCGGAAACGCCCGCTTCGCTGTGAGCGCTGGTTTAGTCTGTATTTGTTTTGCCCTTGGAGTTCTGGAGCCAGTGGCTTTAGGACTTGAGCCCGGGTTTTCTGAAGCAGCCTGGCGATTGGGACGTTGGATCTACTTGCCAGCGGCCGTATTCTGGTTGCTCGTTGTTCCCATGTGGATGAAACGTCGCTGGTCATTGCCGAAGTCTGTTCGTGGCTTAGCAACTGGTCTACTGGTGCTTCTTCCGACTTGGTTGGCATTGATACAACTCAGGCAGTCGGGTGCATTAACGCTGCTGGTCATTATGGTTAGTGTCTGGCTGGCTGACATCGCAGCTTATTTCTTCGGCCGTGCTTGCGGAAGACACAAACTGGCACCGTCTATCAGCCCGGGAAAGACGTGGGAGGGGGCGTTGGGTGGCGGTTTTGCCGTCATTGTCTATGGCTTTATGCTCTTGCCAAAACTCCCTGCAGCGCTTGCCGGCAATTACCTTGTGCTGCTTCTTGTTCTTATTCTCCTGGCGTCAGTCAGCGTTATTGGCGACCTCTTTGAGTCGCTGCTAAAACGCCAGGCTGGCCTGAAAGACAGCAGCAACATTTTACCCGGACACGGTGGCGTACTCGATCGTATCGACAGTTTGACCTCGACCTTGCCGCTGGTCGCCTTGGTCTGGCTGGTTGCTTTGCATTGAGGCTGCTATGACAGTGCAAAACCTCACGATTCTCGGCTCAACAGGCTCCATTGGCGTCAGTACGCTGGATGTGATTCGACGTCACTCACAGCGCTATCGGGTAATTGCCCTCTGTGCGCATAATCAGATCGACCGCTTATTCGATCAGTGCCTTGAGTTTCAGCCACGTTTTGCCGTAGTGCGCGATGCTGGATTGGCGGTGCAATTGCGGAAGCGTCTGGCGGAAGTTAACTGTTCAACTCTGGTGGAGTTTGGCTCTGAGGCTTTGGTGCGCATGGCCGAACTGCCGGAAGTCGATGTGGTAATGGCAGCCATCGTCGGCGCTGCCGGCCTGCGATCTACACTGGCTGCTGCGGTTGCCGGCAAGAAAGTCCTGTTGGCCAATAAGGAAGCCCTGGTCATGGCCGGACCGGTATTCATGCGCGCCGTACGCGAGAATGGCGCAACGCTATTGCCAATTGATAGCGAACATAATGCTATATTTCAATCACTTCCGTACGATTATTCAGGTGATTTATTAAAAAGCGGCGTGCTTAGTTTATTGCTGACGGCCTCCGGTGGTCCTTTCCACACTTGTTCGATTGCCGACCTTGAGCATGTAACGCCCGAACAGGCTTGTGCTCATCCCAACTGGGTCATGGGACAAAAAATATCTGTGGATTCGGCGACCATGATGAACAAGGGTCTCGAGATGATCGAGGCGCACTGGTTGTTCAACGTTCCAGCCGAGCAGATTGAGGTTGTCATCCATCCACAGAGTGTCATCCATTCGCTGGTGCAATATATTGACGGCTCGGTCATTGCCGAACTTGGCAATCCGGACATGCGGACGCCTATTGCACATGCGTTGGCCTACCCTGAACGGATAGCTGCCGGTGTTGAACCGCTCGATCTGTTCAAAGTGGCTTCACTACACTTTGAGCGCCCAGATCTAAAGCGTTTTCCTTGTCTTGCCTTGGCGTATCGTGCGCTGAGCGAAGGTGATAGTGCTGCGACCTCGCTCAATGCCGCCAATGAGCTTGCTGTTCAGGCGTTTCTGGAAAGGAAAATTTCTTTTACCTTAATTCCGAAAGTTATCGCTGCCGTCATGGATCAGTCGCCGCTAATGCCTTTGGTTTCTCTTTCAGATGTCCTGTCTGCCGATAGCGCCGCGCGCCATATTGCCGAACAAGTCATCAGCGAGTTGGCTGCAACATGAGCAATTTCCTTTACTACTTGGCGGCTTTTGCGTTGGTTCTCGGGGTGCTGATTATCGTCCATGAGTATGGCCACTACCTTGTGGCGCGTTTGGCTGGCGTCAAAGTTTTGCGATTCTCGGTTGGTTTTGGTCGGGCATTGTGGTCGAAACAAATCGGGCGTGATGGTACCGAATGGGCTATTGGCATGTTCCCGCTCGGGGGTTACGTCAAAATGCTGGACGAACGTGAAGGTGATGTGGCACCGGAAGAATTGCATCGCAGCTTCAACCGGCAAAGTGTCTGGCGGCGTATGGCAATTGTCGTTGCCGGTCCTTTGGCCAACCTGTTGTTGGCGATAGTCGTTTATTGGGGTTTGTTCTGGCACGGCATGGAAGAATTAAAACCCGTGCTTGGCACGCCTGTGGCCGCAAGTCCAGCCGCTGCAGCTGGATTTGAGAACGGCGAGCGGGTTCTCAAAGTGGGTGGCGAACTTGTCCAGACTTGGCAGGATATGCGCTGGGTTCTGCTTCGTCGTGCCGTCGATCAGGATTTGATCGAGTTTGAAGTCATCAACCCGCGCAATGAAATAGCCATTCACCGACTCGATGTTTCTTCGGCTAGAGAGAGTGGTTGGGAAGGGGATGCCATTGAAAAGTTGGGGATCAGCTTTTTTCGCCCCAGAATCCCACCGTTCGTCGGAAAAGTTAGTCTTGGCAGTGCGGCCGAAGCGGCCGGTCTAACACCGGGCGACGAAATTCTGGCCATTGACAATAGCCAGATCACTACCTGGCCGGATGTGGTGCGCACTGTCCGCAGTTCGCCTGGAAAACGCCTGATTTTCAAAATCCAGCGCAACAGCACTAATCACACCATTGAAATTACCCCCTCCAACGTTCAGGAAGGTAACGGTGAAATCGGCCGGATTGGTGTTACCGTCAGAGATCCAGGATTGGCGCGAAGTGACCTGATGATTATGGTTCGTTATGGACCGGTAAGTGCGCTTGGCAAAGCCATTGTTGAGACCTGGGATAAGTCGGTATTCAGCCTAGTGATGATCGGAAAAATGATTGCCGGTGAAGTGTCCTGGCGCAACATCAGCGGGCCGGTGACCATTGCCGATTATGCCGGGCAGTCGGCAAAGCTCGGCATCGACTACTACCTCAAGTTTCTGGCGTTGGTCAGTATCAGCCTTGCGGTCTTGAACTTGCTGCCCATCCCGGTTCTGGATGGCGGGCATTTGCTGTATTATCTGGTTGAGATCATAAAGCGTGGGCCACTTTCCGAGCGCAGCATGGAAATTGGCCAGCAGATCGGCATGGCGCTTCTGCTGATGCTGATGGCGTTTGCATTTTATAATGATATCAATCGATTGATTTCCGGCTGAACTTATGAAGAAAAACCTGTTGGCGGGTCTGATTGCCATGCTTTTTGTCTCTGGTGCATCCGCTTTCGAACCCTTCACCGTTACGGATATCCGGGTCGACGGTATTCAGCGTACTGAGGCCGGTACGGTGTTCAGCTATCTCCCGATCAAAGTCGGTGAAATGATGACGGATGACAAGGCGGCGCAAGCCATCAAGGCCTTGTTCGCCACCGGGTTTTTCAAGGACGTACGCATTGAAATCGATGGTAGCGTCGTCAACGTAGTCCTTGAAGAGCGTCCGGCCATTGCCCAGATTGATTTTGTCGGCCTTAAGGAGTTCGAAAAAGACCAATTGATCAAAGGGTTGAAAGAAGCGGGGTTTGCCGTCTCGCGTTCTTTCGACCGCGCCATGCTGGAAAAAGCTGAACAGGAGTTGAAGCGTCAATACCTGACTCGCGGCAAATATGGCGTAACGATCACAACGACGGTAACCCCGCTTGAACGCAACCGTGTTTCGATCAACTTTAATGTTGACGAAGGGGATGCTTCCAAGATCAGGCAGATCAACATTGTTGGTGCACAAGCTTTCAAGGAAAAAGACTTGCAAGGACTTTTCCAGTTGCAAACGCCAAACTGGATCAGTTGGTACACAAAGAATGATCAGTATTCCAAGCAAAAGCTGTCTGCTGATCTTGAGACCTTGCGCTCCTACTACCTCAATCGCGGTTACCTCGAGTTCAACATTGAATCAACCCAGGTATCAATCAGCCCTGACAAGAAGGACATCTTCATTACGGTGAGTATTTCCGAGGGTGAGCGTTATATGGTCTCCTCGATCAAACTGGCTGGCGAACTCATCCTGCCCGAAGACGTCTTCAGAAAAGCCATGAAGATCAAGGCTGGGGATGTTTTCTCGCGCGAGAACCTGAATGAGAGTACGAAAGCCATCAACGACAAACTCTCGGCGCAAGGCTATGCTTTTGCCAATGTCAATGCGGCGCCCGAAATTAATAAAGAGAAGCGCCAAGTGGCATTCACCGTATTTGTTGATCCGGGCAAGCGGGCTTACGTCCGCCGCATTAATGTGACCGGAAATACCAAAACCCGCGATGAAGTCATCCGGCAGGAATTTCGCCAGATGGAAGGTGGCTGGTTCGATGATGAGCGAGTCAAACTCTCAAAGCAGCGCGTGGACAAAACCAATTATTTTAGCGAGGTCAACATTGAAACCCCGCCAGTCCAGGGAACAACCGATCAGGTTGACGTCAATGTCAATGTGACCGAGAAGTCCACAGGTAATATTTCTTTGGGTGCCGGCTATTCCCAGTCAGAGGGGGTCATTCTCAGCGGATCAATTTCTCAGGCCAACGTTTTCGGTAGCGGTAAATTTGTGTCAATCTCAGTGAACACAGGCAAGATTAACCGAACGCTGGCGCTTGGTTACAACAATCCCTATTTTACGGTCGATGGGATCAGCCAGGGATTTGATGTTTATCACAGGAAGACAGACCCTGATTCTCTTGGCTATGAATTTAAGTCCACTTCAACGGGAGGTGGTATTCGTTTCGGAATTCCGATTTCGGAGAAGCAGTCAATTAGTTTTGGTTTAGGAATAGATCAGACCGAAGTTGATATCAGTCCAGTTAGTGTTAACACGCCAACTCAATACAAGAAATTCAATAATGCGTTCTGTGGTTCAGGTAGTTCAAATATCACCAATCCGCTTATCCCTGATAGCGCCATTCCGACAAAATGCTCCAATATTACACTGCCCGCGACGATTGGTTGGGTAAATGACAGCAAAGACAGTGCGCTTAACCCGACGACAGGTGCTTTTCAAAAGGCCGCTATTGAGGTGGCACTCCCCGGCGGAGATCTCAAGTTTTATAAAGCGAGTTACCAGCACCAGCGTTTCTTTCCCGTAACGCGAAACATGGTGCTTATGCTAAATGGCGAAGTAGGTTACGCCAAGGGTATGTCCGGGCAAGAAGTGCCTTACTACAAGAATTACTATGCCGGTGGTGTCGGTTCGGTGCGTGGCTACGACACCGCCAGTTTAGGCCCGTATGAACTGCCCGCGCCGGGATCTAATAATGATGATCCGATCCGGCTTGGTGGTACGACTCGTGTGGTTTTCAATGCCGAGTTGTCAATGCCTTTGTATGGTTTTGGTATAGACAAATCGGTACGCTGGGGCCCGTTCTTTGATGCCGGCCAAGTTTATAGTGATCAAAAAACGCAAACGGGTACCTGTACTCCAGGCGGAGGCGTTTGCGATCCGGGTTCAGTTCGAATGTCGATTGGTCTTGCGGCGACTTGGATTTCTCCCTTCGGGCCACTAAAATTCAGTGTCGCACAGGCACTAAATGATGAGAAAAATGATAAACTGCAAGCGTTTCAGTTCCAGATGGGACAGAGCTTTTAACCTAGGAGATATGGCTTGAACACAAAAATTGCCACGCTGCTGGTCGCGTTGATGGCTTCCCTGCCAGTATCCTATGCGTCGGCATCAGATTCATTGAAGATTGGTTACGTCAATACCCAGCGTATTTTCCGCGATGCGCCTACGGCGGTGAAGGCGGCGAAAAAAATCGAGGCCGAGTTTTCAAAACGTGATCAGGATTTACAGCGCCTTGCCAAACAATTGCAGGCCTTGCAGGAATCACTTGAAAAAAACGGCGTATCAATGTCTGAAAGTGAGCGTCGTACGAAGGAAAAGGATCTGAACGAATTGTCCCGTGAATTTCAACGCAAACAGCGTGAGTTTCGTGAAGATTTGAACCTTCGTCAGAACGAAGAGAATGCCGCGATCATCGAGAAGGCGAACAAGGCGATCAAGCAACTCGCTGAAAGCGAAAAATATGATCTGATTGTTCAGGATGTCGTCTGGGTTAGCCCGAGGCTTGACGTGACGGACAAAATCATCAAGGCATTGTCCGAAGGCAAGTAAGCAGCGTGCCTGTGCAAGACGGTCTGCGACTCGATGAAATTGTCACTCGACTTGGCGGTTCGCTTGAGGGTGACGGTTCTGTCGTCGTATCGCAGGTTGGATCCTTGGCTTCGGCTGGTGCCGGCCAAATTGCTTTCCTGTCCAATCCGAAGTACCGGCAGCAATTACAGACTACTCAAGCAACAGCTGTTATTCTTTCGCCCCTGTTTTCAGGGGAGACATCACGTCCCCGAATTGTTCATCAAAATCCCTACGCCTATTATGCGCGGGTTGTCGCTTTGCTCAATCCTGTGCAAGGGCGCCCAAAAGGCGCTCATCCATCAGCAGTAATTCATTCTGACATTCCTTTTTCGGCCAGCATCGGTGAGCATGTCGTTGTTGGACATGGGGTTAGTTTTGGAGAGAATGTGACCCTATATCCAGGATGCGTGATCGGTGATGGCGTTTCCATCGGCGACGAATCACTGCTTTATCCCAATGTAGTTGTCTACCCCGGTTGTGTCATAGGTCAGCGCGCGATTATTCAAGCTGGCGCCGTCATTGGAAGTGATGGCTTTGGCTTTGCAAAAGAAGGCGAATGCTGGAATAAAATTCCCCAAATTGGTCGCGTCATCATCGGTAATGATGTAGAGGTTGGCTCCAATACTTCGATTGATCGGGGCGCTCTGGACGATACCGTGATTGGGGATGGCGTCAAACTGGATAATCAGATCCAGATTGCCCACAACGTTGTTATAGGGGATCACACTGCAATGGCGGGTTGCGTGGGTATTGCGGGCAGCACAAAAATTGGACGTCGTTGCACCATTGGTGGAGCCGGAATGATTATCGGGCATCTTGAACTGGCTGACGATGTGCATATTTCAGCCGGAACAATGGTTACCAAGAGCCTGCGTAAACCCGGGCA
>JANNGP010000142.1:0-17941 GCA_031403915.1 Betaproteobacteria bacterium | reverse complement strand
TTTCGGACGGCTTGTTTAAGCGATAAATTCTTGATTCGTTGTGCGGCCCAATCCGCCGAGATCTCCGAACAGGGAATGCCCCAGACCTTTTCTGTGTAGGTCTTGAAGAAGATATTGTAGAGCCGGTACCCAAAACGATTGGATACCCATTGCTCAAAGGTCTTTTTGTCGTGAATGTGGAATAGTTTGGCTTTTATGTAGCTGAGGCCGATGAGAAATGATTCGAGCGGACCGAGACCGGCCAGCGCATTCATCGGTTTCAGCCTACCTGCTCACGCACGGCGCGGATGAAAAATCCGGGCTGACCAAACAAGCACGGCAGCGGCTCGAAGCCATTCAGATGATGGACGAACTCGGTGCCGGCTTTTACCTGGCCATGCATGATCTGGAAATCCGCGGTGCCGGTGAAGTGTTGGGCGAAAGCCAGTCCGGCGAAATGCAGGAAGTCGGCTTCAATCTGTTTACCGAAATGCTCAACCGCGCTGTCGCCGCCTTGAAGCAAGGCAAGGAACCGGACCTCTTGCAGCCGCTGGGCATCGCGACTGAAATCAATCTGCACACCCCGGCGCTACTACCCAACGACTACGCACCGGATGTGCACGAACGGCTGACGCTCTACAAGCGGCTGGCCAACTGTGATTCGCTTGACGACATCACGGCCATGCACGAAGAGTTGATCGACCGCTTCGGCCAGTTGCCGCCGCAGGCGCAATCGCTGCTCGACAGCCACCGCTTGCGCCTGCTCTGCAAACCGCTTGGCATCATCAAACTGGACGCCACAGCGGCGCAGATTGTCGTGCAGTTCGAACCCAATCCGCCCATCGAACCGATCAGAATCATCAACCTGATCCAGAAGGACAGGAACTACAAGCTGGCCGGACAGGATAAACTGTCGCTTAAACGCCAGTTACCCACGCTGGCCGACCGCGTCAGCGCCGTTAAAGAATTGTTAAAACAATTGAAGCCATGAACCACCCCGACAAAACCAATCTCGCCACACCCGATATCGAAAACGTCAACGTTCTCGACTTTGACCCCATGCCCTCACCGGAGGAGATTCATGCCCGCGTGCCGCTCTCCGATAACGCAACCCGGACGGTAATGCAGGGGCGTGAAGCACTGCGCAACATTCTCGACCGCAAGGACCCGCGCCTGTTCGTCGTCGTCGGCCCCTGCTCGATCCACGATCCGGTCGCCGGCATCGACTATGCCAAGCGCCTGAAAGCACTTGCCGACGACATTAGTGACGCGCTGTTCGTCGTCATGCGTGTCTATTTCGAAAAGCCGCGCACCACCACGGGATGGAAGGGGTTCGTCAACGATCCGGACATGGACGATTCTTTCCACGTCGGCAAGGGCATGGAGAACGCCCGTCGATTCCTGCGCGACGTAGCCGAGATCGGCCTGCCGGCCGGGACCGAGGCGCTCGACCCGATTTCGCCGCAATACCTCGGCGACCTGATTGCATGGACGGCCATTGGCGCACGCACTACCGAATCGCAGACACATCGCGAAATCTCCTCGGGGTTGTCCACGCCGGTCGGCTTCAAGAATGGTACCAATGGCGATATCGGTATCGCTATCAACGCCATTCTCTCAGCCAACAGCCCGCACAGTTTCCTCGGCATCAACAGCGAGGGTCGCACCGCCATCGTGCGCACGCGCGGCAATCCTTACGGCCATGTCGTGCTGCGCGGCGGTGACGGCCGCCCGAACTACGACACGGTCAGCGTGCAGATGGCCGAGCAGGCGCTGCGTGCGGCCAAACTTGCACCAAACATCGTGGTCGACTGCTCGCACGCCAACAGCTACAAGAAGCCCGAACTTCAGCCGCTGGTCATGGCCGACCTCGTTAATCAGGTGCGCCTTGGCAACAAGTCGCTGGTCGGCGCGATGATCGAGTCCAACCTCGTGGCCGGCAACCAGCCGATCCCGGCTGACCTCACGCAGCTGAAATACGGCTGCTCGGTCACCGATGCCTGTGTCGACTGGGAAACCACCGAGAAGATGCTGCGCGACGCGGCGGTGCTCTTGCGCGACGTACTGCCAAACAGAAACAAGACAACCTGAACCACGAAGCACACAAAGAACACGAAGAAAATCAAGCCAACCCGCTCTTCGTGCCCTTCGTGATCTTCGTGGTTAATTGCATTTTAAGGAGTCGTAATTGAGTTCGAACCCACTGATCCGCCCCTTTACCGCACTGCGCCCCAAGACCGAGCACGCCGCTGCCGTCGCCGCGCCACCCTATGACGTCCTCTCCAGCGAGGAGGCGCGCGCACGCGCCGCCGGCAAGCCCTATTCCTTCCTGCACATCTCGAAGGCCGAGATTGATCTCCCGCCGGAAATCGATCACTACGCGCCCGAGGTCTATGCCAAATCAGCCGAGAATCTCAAGGTACTGATCGCCAGCGGCGTCCTGTTCCGCGACACCAAACCCTGCTACTACGCCTACCGGCTGATCATGGGCGAGCACAAGCAGACCGGCCTGATCGCTGCTGCGTCCGTGGCGGCCTATGATGTAAACCGAATCCGCAAGCACGAGTTCACCCGGCCGGACAAGGAAGACGACCGCGTACGCCAAATCGAAGCCCTCAACGCGCAAACCGGCCCGGTACTGCTCGCCCATCCGGACAGCGACGAGGCCGAACGTCTGATCGCTGCTGCCACAACCGGTACCCCATTAGCCGATGTCACTGCCGATGACGGCATCCGCCATACCCTCTGGCTGATCGACGACAGTGCAGCCATCGAGCGCATCAGCGCGGTCATCGACGCGATGCCCAGCCTCTACATCGCCGACGGACACCACCGCTCAGCCGCCGCATCACGCGTAGCCGCTGCACGGCGCGGCAAAGGGCAGCCGGACTCGGCAGAATATTTCCTGTCGGTCATTTTTCCCGCTCGACAAATGGCCATCATGGACTACAACCGCGTCGTGCGCGATCTGAACGGTCATAGTGTTGAAGCCTTCCTCAAGGCCGTCGGCGAGCGCTGCACCGTCACCCCGGCCAGCGCCCAGGTTCGTCCCGAGCGCACGGGAAGCTTCGGCATGTATATCGCCGGGCACTGGTATCAGCTCGCCATCAAACCCGAGCTGGTTCCGGTCAATGATCCAGTTCGCCGGCTCGATATTTCCGTGCTTTCCGAACAAATCCTCGCCCCCATCCTCGGCATCACCGACCTGCGCCGCGATACGCGCATCGACTTCGTCGGCGGTATCCGCGGCCTGGGAGAACTTGAAAAGCGCGTGAACAGTGGCGAGATGGCCGTGGCCTTCGCCATGTATCCGACGCAGATGAGCGAACTCATGTCAGTCGCCGATGCCGGGGAAGTCATGCCACCCAAGTCGACCTGGTTCGAACCCAAGCTCGCCGACGGGCTGGCTTCGCATGTACTCGACTGAGGCATTTCTAAAACAGCTTGAAACGCCCGTCGATAGGCGACCTTCAGATCATGGCCTGAAGAAGCTCATAAACATTGATGTGTACGGCCTATGCTTTCAAGATTGCTGTGTTTATTGGCCTGCAGAACACACTATGCAATAATTTTCCCGGCTCAATTAACCTTCACGCCCACTTGAAACGCCCGAAGATAAGCATTCTTAGGTTTGGTTTCCGTACCTGCAGCGCTTAACTTGACTTAAATCCGGCATCGACTAGACTAGACTTGATCAACATAGAGAAAGCCGCCATGGAACAAGTCAACATCTACGAAGCCAAGACCCATTTTTCAAAATACGTCGAGCAAGCCGAGTCCGGCGAAGATGTCATCATCGCGCGCGGCGGCAAGCAGGTGGCCAGATTAACGTCAATCGGATCAAAAAAGACCCCGGTGCGTTTTGGTGTACTCAAAGGCAAGGTGCATGTTTCAGCGGATTTTGACGAAACAGTACCCGATGAGGTACTTGCAGGGTTTGAGGGGCGCTAATGCGCATTCTTCTGGATACGCATGTTTTCATCTGGGCAGTGACCGACGACCCTCGCTTGACACCGGCAAGCCGAAAGCTGATTGAGGAAGCCGAAAGCGTGCATGTTTCGGCGGTCTCTATTTGGGAGATCGCCATGAAATCGGCGCTTGGCAAAATTGATGCGGATGCTGAGGAAATGGCGCAAGCCATCAAGGGAAGCGGCTTCGCTGAATTGTCCGTATCCACGGCACATGCGGCGCAAGTGGCCAAATTGCCGCTGCTGGACAATCATAAAGATCCCTTTGACCGCTTACTGGTCGCTCAATCCATGGCCGAGCCACTGATATTGCTGACCGCCGACCCCAAGGTGCTTGCCTACGGCGGGTTGATTCGCGCTGTTTGACACGGCAGCTTGCCGCGCAAAGAACCGGCAGTTTTTGCCGCTTGCGCTATCAATAACCTACTCCAAACTGCGACTATGGCCGCCAAGCCCTTAGCGGCGCGGAGATACAATCTGCTAAAGGCACTGGCCTGAATATTGCTCATATTCAACCGAAGCCACGGAAATAGCTCCGATTGGCAATCGATAGAGAACGCAGGAGGCACCATGTCACCACTCGGAATCGCCAGTACCTTATACAGTCTCTATAAGACTGTCAGCGGCGACAGCGCAAACAAATCAATGCCGGCCATTAGCAACCAGACAGCCCAATCTGGATACGGCGATTTCTCATCGTCGCTGGCGGTACGCATGGCTTCGTTTCAGGCACAGTCGGTTAATACGCTGCTTGATTCGGTTTTCAGCGGCAGTAAAGCGTCAAACAGTTTCGACATTTTCACCGGCACCAGCGGCAGCAAAACCAATGCCAGTGATTCGCTTTCCTTCCTCGGCTTGTCGAACAACACGCAGGGTCTTTCTGCCAGCGGGCGCAATCTTTCGCTGTTTGACCCGGAATCCGCTTACAAGATGATGAGCGTCATCAACAACAAGGATGTCACCTACAAGGCGCAGTTCTCGGAAATGAGCGAGATGAAATCCGCTGTGGCCGCTATGCAACAAGCCGGCCAAACCCTTGCTGGCAATGGCGTTTCGACCGACAACGAGGCCATCAAGGCTCAGTTACAGGCTTTCGCTACCAAGTACAACGACTGGATTAACCGCTTTGACCCGACCGTAAAAAGCGGCGGCGTGCTGGCCGGAACACAGGCGGCCGAAATTTCGCTCTACGAACTTGAGCAGAGCGTAGAAAATGTTTTCAACGGCGCCAGGGATGGACTCCATGGCCTGCGCGATCTTGGCTTCACCATTGACCAAAGCACCAACCTGGCCTCGATTGACACGGCCAAACTGGATGGCGTTCTGGCCGCCAACAAGACAGGGGCAATCAATACCCTTCATGAGTTCAGCGCCAACTTTGCCAAATCGGCCGAGTTACTCAATTCCGCCAACAATTTCATCCCCAACCGCTTGGCCAATCTGGATCGTGTGATTGACTACATCACCGATCACAAACCTGAATTGCAGACCGAATTTGGTCTGGGCGACGCTGCCAAACCATCGTCTTACGTGAGCAAGGCGCTGGCGGCGTATTACCAGATGAATCGCGTCTGAAATATACTCAGAATATTGGCCACCGCCTCGCCATAGGTTTATAATTTCTAGGTACGACACGGCGAGAGCCCGACGCGCAGCCCTGCATCAAAAACCGTCGCAGAACTTGACGACCAGAAAGCCGGACTGCCACCGGAAAGCATTATCCGAATTTTGAAAACCAGCCGATGAATACCGGGCTGGCTTTTTGTTATTCTGCCTCCCGCATTGCCGCAGACATGATTCACGCCATCGCCTCAAAACAGGCGGTTGGCTACAAACATCAGAAATAGCCAGAAGCTATAATGATGACCGCAAACAGGCATTTTTGGGAGCACTAAACAATGCACGTTGATACGCCACTAAACTTTCTTGAAAGTCGCACTTTCGAAGAAATCAACATCGGCGACAGTTCTTCCTTGGTGCGCACGCTGCGCGCTGAAGACATCCAGCTTTTTGCCATCATGTCCGGCGACATCAATCCGGCCATCGTAGATCGTGAATTTGCCAACAGCGGCATATTTAAAGAGGTTATCGCTCACGGCATGTGGAGCGCCTCGCTCATCTCCACAACACTCGGCACGCAATTCCCCGGACCGGGCACCATTCTGGTCAATCAATCGACGCGTTTTGTAAAACCGGTAACCGTCGGCGACACCATTACCATCACGGTAACGGTCAAAGAGATGTTCGAGCACAACCATCACATCATCTTCGACTGTTCCTGCACCAATCAGGATGGAATACAGGTCGTTGTTGGCACCGCGGAAGTCCTGGCCCCCAACGAAAGAACCAAAACCAAGCGATTCGAGCTACCCAACGTAACCATTTCTGACAAATATTCCAGGTTGCAAGTCCTGGTTTCACGCGCCAAGGGCCTCCCGGCAATCGACATGGCCGTTGTCCATCCTTGCGACCTGGAGTCGCTTAAAGGGGCATTGATGGCCGCCGAAGCCGGCCTGATTGACCCCATCCTGATCGGGCCTGAGCCGAAGATTCGCTCCATCGCTCTGGAACCCGGACTGGATCTTAAACAATACCGTATCGTCAACGTCAAACACAGCCACGACTCCGCCGCCATGGCCGTGACCCTGATTCGCAACGGCGATGCTGAAGCGTTGATGAAGGGCAGTTTGCACACCGACGAATTGATGGCCGAAGTGGTTTCGCGTGCCGCCGGACTGCGCACCTCGCGCCGCATCAGCCACGTTTTTCTGATGGATGTGCCGACTTATCCGCGCCCGATCATGATCACTGATGCGGCAATCAATATCGCTCCGACCCTCGAGGAAAAAGTTCACATCATTCAGAACGCCATCGACCTCGCCCACATCATCGGCATACCGCAACCGAAGGTGGCCATTCTCTCGGCGGTTGAAACGGTCAACCCCAAAATTCAATCCACGCTCGACGCTGCGGCCCTGTGCAAAATGGCTGATCGTGGCCAGATCACCGGCGGTTTGCTCGACGGCCCGCTGGCCTTCGACAATGCCGTCTCGATGATGGCGGCCAAGACCAAAGGAATCATTTCAGACGTTGCCGGGTGTGCCGAAATTCTGATCGTTCCCGATCTTGAGTCCGGCAACATGCTGGCTAAACAACTGGAATATTTGGCCAACGCCCTGACCGCCGGCATCGTGCTCGGCGCCAAAGTTCCGATTGTGCTGACCAGCCGTGCCGATACGGCCGAAACTCGCATTGCCTCCTGCGTCATTGCTGCCCTGATTGCGCACAGCAACCGCAAACTGGCACTGGAAACCGAATAATCTGCAAAAAACGGGGCGGCCAGGATCACCCCTCCGCCCCTCGTCATCTCTTCTGCAACTTATTTTTCGACGATATCCCGGGTATCGCGTGCTATCACCAGTTCTTCGTTGGTCGGCACGACCATCACTTTGATCGGCGATTCCGGCGAGGAGAGAATGACCTCTTGACCTCGTTCAGTATTAGCCGCCGGATTGAGCTTGATGCCCAAGGTGGTCAAGCGCTCAACAATCGAGCCCCGAAATAAAAGATCGTTTTCGCAAATTCCACCCGTCATTACGATGGCATCGACCCGACCGAGTTCGATGGCGTAGGCACCAATATACTTGAGCGAACGATGGCGTAATACGTCAATAGCCAGTTTGGCACGGGCATTACCTTCTTCAGCCGCTTTCCGAAGATCTCGCATGTCAGAGCCGATTCCGGAAATGCCGAGCAGGCCGGATTTCTTGTTGAGTGCATTATCAATATCAGCAAAGGACATATTGACATGTGAAGACAGAAAATTCGGGATTCCGGCGTCAACGTCCCCGCAACGCGTTCCCATGACCAAGCCTTCGAGCGGCGTCATTCCCATACTGGTATCGTAGGACTTGCCTTCCTTTACGGCTGCAAAAGACGAGCCATTGCCCATGTGACAGGTAATGCAGTTGAATTGATCACCCGGAATGCCAAGTATTTCTGCAGCTCGCTCGGATACGTAGCGGTGTGACGTGCCATGAAAACCGTAGCGGCGAACGTGATGCTTCTCATACCACTCGTAGGGCAGTGCGTAGATGTAGGACTCCGGCGGCATTGTGGCATGGAAAGCCGTATCGAACACGCCGACGTTGGGAACCCCTGGCAACGCATTCATCATGGCCACGATCCCGGTAATGTTTGGCGGATTGTGCAAGGGTGCCAGCGGAATGCATTCCTTAAGCGCCGCAATCACGGCATCGTTGATCAGCACCGAACCGGAAAATTTTTCTGCGCCATGCACAACACGATGACCGATAGCGCCGATGTCTGACAAAGACTCGATCACACCAATGTGTGAGTCGACCAGTTTATTCAGAACCATCTTGATCGCCAGTTCATGATCAAAAATGTCTGCCGTTTCCCGCATCTTCTCGCCACTTGCTGGTGTGTATTCCAGTACCGAATTCTTTGATCCGATGCGCTCTACCAACCCGGCAGCCACACGGTTCTCATTCGTCATATCAAGCAACTGGTACTTGAATGAAGAACTTCCGCAATTCAGAACAAATATGAACATGACGTTTCCCTTTTAAAACACCTTGCCGAATGAAAGCGACCAATCCACCTCTTTAGGGTTTTAACAGACATTTCCGTAAACAGAAGAAGGGCTATATCACCAATGGAATTCGTAATCTCATAGTGTTGGACGACTATAGATTAATATTTAGCTGTCCAATAACCATTTGATTTATGTGGATTTTATCACATCCTGAAAGCCAATTTCGTCATACGGGCTGTCGAATTGGGCAAAAAATTTCGGGAAACTGTAATGGACTGATTTCAAAACTATTTAGGAAATATAGCGAAAGCGGACAAAGAACATAAAACTATATTTAGTGTTATTTTTAACTTCAAACACTATATGCAGTAGTTTTTTCTTGATTTACACCCAGAGAATCGGCATCATTGACACATTCCTGCAACACAAAATCACTGGCGGACTGATACTGAAAATCAACCGTCCTTCTCCGCCCTGCAGCATGCGCCATAAAAACAGAGAGGTAATAAACATGAGCAAAAATTCCCAGCAACTCTCCTCGACCGCAATCGCTGACACCCCGGCAAAGCCGCCAATGCCCGAGCAGGAAATCTCCGCCGAGGTTCTGATCGAGAAATACGCCAAAGGAACAGAAAGCAACGTCCATGATGTTCGCCGTCGCGTAGCGCGTGCGCTGGCCGCCAATGAAGAAGATAAGAGCCGTGCCAAATGGGAAGAACGCTTCCTGTGGGCGCAGGAAAACGGTTTTGTGCCCGCCGGGCGGATAAACTCCGCCGCCGGCACACCACTCGCCGCCACTCTGATCAACTGCTTCGTGCAACCCGTAGGCGATTCGATCGTCGAATTGGTCGACGGCAAACCGGGCATCTACAGCGCACTGGCTGAAGCGGCTGAAACCATGCGTCGCGGCGGCGGTGTCGGTTACGACTTCTCGTCGATCCGTCCGCAGGGTGCGCAGGTCAAAGGCACGCAGTCACGCGCTTCCGGCCCCGTCTCTTACATGCGTGTTTTTGATCGCTCCTGCGAAACCGTTGAATCGGCCGGCGCCCGCCGTGGCGCACAGATGGGCGTGCTGCGTTGTGACCACCCGGATATCGAAGTCTTTATTCACGCCAAGGACAAAGGCGACCTGACCAACTTCAATATCTCGATTGGTGTCACCGACCCCTTCATGGAAGCTGTCGAGAACAACACTGAAGTTGAACTCTCGCACCGCGCCGAACCCAATGTCGAAATGAAGGCGGCTGGCGCCTTCCAGCGCGATGACGGCCAGTGGGTCTACCGCAAGCTGCCTGCCCGCGAGTTGTGGGATCAGGTGATGAAGTCCACCTACGACCATGCCGAACCGGGGATTCTCTTTCTGGATCGGATGAACAAGGACAACAACCTTTATTACTGCGAACAGATCGAAGCCACCAACCCCTGTGCCGAACAGCCCCTGCCGCCTTACGGCTGCTGCTGCCTGGGCTCGATCAACCTGACCCTGTTCGTCAAGGATGCTTTCACTGCAAAAGCCGAGTTTGATTTCGCGGCCTTTGGCGAAGTGGTCAAGGTTTCAACCCGCATGCTCGACAACGTCCTTGATGTGACGGCCTGGCCGCTTGAGCGCCAGAAAGAAGAGGCCGCTAACAAGCGTCGCGTTGGTCTCGGCTATACCGGCTTGGGCGATGCCCTGTGCATGCTGTGCATGCGCTACGACAAACCGGAAGCCACGGCCATGGGTGCCCGCATATCCGAGCACATGCGCAACACGGCTTACCTGGCCTCGGTCGAACTGGCCAAAGAGCGCGGCGCCTTCCCGATGTTCAACGCTGAACTGTATCTCTCGGGCGGCAACTTCGCGTCACGCCTGCCGACCGATATCAAAGCCGAGATTCGCAAACACGGCCTGCGCAATTCGCACCTGCTTTCCATCGCACCGACCGGCACTATTTCGCTGGCCTTTGCCGACAACGCTTCAAACGGCATCGAGCCGCCCTTCTCGTGGACCTACAACCGCAAGAAGCGCATGATTGATGGCACGCTCAAAGAATACGCCGTCGAGGATTACGCCTGGCGTCTGTACAAGCACATGGGCGGCGATGTCGAGAATCTGCCTGACTACTTTGTCACCGCGCTGGAAATCTCGGCACAGGCGCACAAAGAGATGGTCGCAGCGGTCGCCCCTTACATCGACACCTCAATCTCGAAGACGGTCAACGTCCCGGCCGACTACCCTTACGAAGAATTTCAGGATCTCTACATGAGTGCCTGGAAAGCCGGTCTCAAGGGATTGGCCACCTACCGCCCGAACAGCATTCTCGGGTCAGTGCTTTCAGTTGAGTCTGCCAACAGCACGACCAAGGCCGAAGCCGACGCCAAGGCGCCGCAGGATTTCATCGGCGGCGATGCCAACCGCCGCCTGTCGATCAAGAACTTGCCAGCTCCCGTCCTCTCCAGCCTGCGCTGGCCGGGTCGTCCGAATCTGCCGGAAGGCAATATGTCCTGGACCTACATGATCGAGCACGAGTTGGGCAAGTTCGCTCTCTTCGTTGGCGAGGTTGCGGAAGACGGCCGATCGTGGCCCTTCGAAGCTTGGGTCAACGGGCCTGCGCAGCCACGCGGCCTGGGTGCCGTCGCCAAAACCCTGTCGATGGACATGCGCGCCAAGGATCATGGCTGGCTCGCGCTCAAGCTAGAATCTCTGGCCAAAACGCCCAATGGTGAAGGTTTCGACATGCCCTTCCCGCCACACGGCGAACGTAAGCGCATGCCATCTGTTGTTTCGGCCATGGCCCGCCTGATCCAGTTCCGTGTCGAACAACTCGGTGCCTTCAAGAATGTCGGCCCGACACCAGTACTTGACGCCCTGTTCAGCCTGAAGGAGCCCAAGACAGGCACCGACGGTACGCTGTCCTGGACGGTGGACATCTTCAATCCGGCGACCGACGAAGACTTCGTTCTCGGTCTCAAGGAAATCACCCTGCCCGATGGTGTCACACGCCCGTATTCGGTGTGGCTCTCAGGCAACTACCCGCGCGCGCTCGACGGCCTGACCAAGCTGCTCTCGCTCGATATGCGCGTGCTTGACCCGGCCTGGATCGGCATGAAGCTGCGCAAGTTGCTCGATTACCCCGAGCCACTCGGTGATTTCATGGCCTTCATCCCCGGCACACGCAAGCAGACCAACTACCCGTCGACGGTGGCCTACCTCGCGCAACTCATCATCCATCGCTATGCCATGCTCGGCATCCTCGACGAGAACGGCATTCCGCTGCAACAGATGGGGATTCTTGAAGCACCGGCCGGAAGTACCGCCGCAAAGCCTACTGCCGGCAAGCTGTGTGGCGAATGCGGCAACCACACCATGATCCGTAAGGACGGCTGCGACTTCTGCACCGCCTGCGGCGCGGTCGGCACCTGCGGTTAAGGTCAATTCAATTTAGCCTGATCAAAACAATCCCCATGGCCTGCATGCAGCCATGGGGATTGTTTTGGAACTGAAGCTAATCGCCGCGGCACCTTTGCATGCCCGGATGCCATCGTCCCCACGTCCCCATCTCAGTCGAAATGGACCTCGTCATGCCCTGCGATCGGGTTAACCAGATTAGCGCCCAAGACTCGCGAGAGGAAGGTCACGAATACCACGATACCAGCGAATATTCCCAGCCACATCAAGCCTTCCAGGTTGACCACGATCGGCCCGACCTTGGTCGCCAATGCGGCGGCCGCTGCAGCTACTGGTTTGACGTAAGCCGGAACGATACCGGGAAAAACGTACGCCCACAGCATGTGCAGGATGCCGATGATCACCACCAGGAAAACCGAGTGCTTGAACGTGAACCGGAATATCTCGGATTCACGACCGACCAATCCTGTGGCACCTGTGGCAACGGCAATTGATTGCGGCGAGATCATCTTGCCACAAACGCCACCGCTGGTATTGCCCGACATCGTGATCACCGGGTCGATACCGAGCTGCTCCGCAGTGACTGCTTGTAGCTTGCCAAACAAGGCGTTGGTCGAGGTATCGGAACCGGTCATGAACACCCCAAGCCAACCGAGAATGCAAGCGAAGAAGGGGAATAACACGCCGGTCTTGGCAAACGCGTAACCCAGCGTGATCGCCATACCGGAAAAGTTCATGATGTAGGCAAAGCCGAGGATCGTCGCAATGGTCACAATCGGCCATTTGAGCATCTTCAGCGTATCGCCTGCGATGCCAACTGCTGTCTTGACGGTTGCGCCCATGACCACGATCGAGAATAACCAGGCGAACAGAATGGCGGTACCGGCTGCGCTCAGGATGTTGAAGTTAAAGACGGCGGGCTTGGCTTTGCCGACCTGGTCGATGACCATCATGTCCAGGCCGGTAATAGGTATAGAGTAGTCGAAGACTAATTTCGTCATCTCGTTCAGGGCTTGATTAGCCGGCTTGATGCCCCAGGCGCAGACAAAGAGCGAGAGCAGGAGGAACGGCGCCCACGCCCTGAAAATCTGACCGCCGGTGAATTTGAGCGCTTGTTTGCCAGGGCTCTTGGGTTCATCGGGAAAGTGCCAGCTATCTTTCGGATGCCAGAACTTGAGGAAGGTGACCGTGCACACGATCGACGAGAGCGACGCAATGATATCCGGAAGCATTGGCGCGGTGATCGGCGAGTTGGCCGAAAAATACTGTGCTATGGCGAAGGAACCTCCGCTAACCAGACAGGCGGGCCAGACCTCCAGACCCTTCTTCCACCCCGCCATGACGACAACGAGATAGAGGGGGATGAAAACGCTGACGATCGGCAGTGTCCGGCCGACCATCTGGCTCAACGCAAAGTCGGGAATGCCAGCGACTTGCCCGCCGACGATGATCGGAATCCCGATGGCGCCCCAGGCGACCGGCGCCGTGTTGGCCAGCAGGCAGATACTTGCCGCATAGAGCGGATTGAAGCCGAGACCGGCCAGCATCGCCGACGTAATGGCAACCGGGGTACCGAACCCGGCGGCTCCTTCGATGAAGGCACCGAAGGAAAACGCGATCAGAAGTGCCTGCAAGCGGCGGTCATCCGTAATCGAAGCCAGAGAGTTCTTGATTACCTCGAACTGCCCCGTCTTCACGGACATGTTGTAGATGAAGAGTGCTGTAACGACGATCCAGCAGACCGGGAACAGACCGAATGCGACACCGTACAATGTCGCAAGCGCTGCCAGATCCATCGGCATGCCATAGACAGTAACCGCGATTACCAATGCAAACCCAGTACCCCCCATCGCCGCAAATTGACCCTTCATGTGTTTGATTGCAAGAGCCCAGAACAGAAAGAAAATCGGTAATGCCGCAACAAGCGCTGACAACCCGATATTGTTTATAGGATCAACATTCATTTGCCAAGTCATTAGAGTTTCCCTTTATATTTTCAATGCATACTGCGAAGACAGAAACCCCGGGGCGGCCAGTAAGGACAACAATAAGTTGCCTAATGGATCGTAAACATGCTGCCAAATTTGCATTTTAAAGTCCCTCTTTATCAGAAATATTGCGCTTCTCTGGTGGTAGCAAGCTTCCTTCAAAATTTCGCAGAAAGCTCATTAAAGTCAGCGCACGCAACCTTAAGCAAAGATACAATGACCAGGAAATTGGTAGTACCAATTATTTTGCACCTCGGATTTGCTTAATGACGTGATTTCTGGAGATGTTCATGGCACAGCGCAGCATTGCAGAACAGACACAGCGTGCCCTTGAAGCACAACTGCTGGATGGAACCTGGCCAGCAGGAACACGCTTGCCCGCCGAAAGAACACTAGCAAAATCAATGAGCGTTTCGAGAAACACGCTCCGTGAAGCAATTCACTGTTTAAAGACCCGTGGCCTGCTGGTCAGCAAGTGTGGTAGCGGGATATTCGTCACCGATTGCTTACAAACAGTCATTGCTTCGCCCTGGCGGCAGTTGGTGGCCGATCATCCTGATTTGCGTTGGGATACACTGGAGTTTCGCCGAGAGCTAGAAGGCGCCACAGCGCAATACGCTGCATTGCGCGCTGACAAGGCGGATCTGAAAAAGCTAGGGGCAATTATTAAACGCATGATCAGAGCCAACGAGACCGGCGAAATTAAAGAAGAACACGATGCTGACGCCGACTTTCACGAGGCTATCGCTGCAGCCACACACAACAGCATGTTTCTTTATTTGCATACAGGCATCCTGCGCATGATGCGTGAACACATCAGCCTTAACCAGATCGGTCTAGCTGACCCGACTGGTGAAGCAACAAATCATCTACTCCAACAGCACGTGGAAATATGGAATGCCATTCGCAGACAGAAACCAGATGAGGCGCGGCAAGCCATGCTGGAGCACTTTGACTACACCCGCTCGGAACTGGAACGTCGCGAAGCCTAATAAACGACCGGGATTAATGCCGAGGCAATGAAGAATCCGGCGATAACGCAAGCGGTTAACGACATCAAGAAGATATATTTTTAGAAAAATCAGGGTGCAAGCGTCGGGCTGCGGTTTCGCGTCGTGAGGCGGAGCGCAGCGACTGTGCCAGAGTTTCACGCACATAATCAATGTGCGCCTCAGCCGCCGCCCGCGCGGCAGCCGGCTTCCCTTCGTGGATCGCGGCAAGAATGGCGGCGTGCTGCCTTTTCAGCAGTGAGCCGGCAACAGGGACGCTTTTCAACTCTTCCAGATTGAGGCGAATGTTGTCGTGCATCAAACGCAAAAGCGCTGCCGACAGATGGCCAATCACTACGTTGTGAGAGGCTTCTCCAATCGCCTGATGAAACGCGATATCAGTGCTGGAAAGACGATTCAAATCTTCCCCATCGAATGCCAGATTCATGGCATCAAAGGCCTGGCTCAGGCGCGTCAGGTCGGCATCGGTTGCTCGCTCGGCAGCCCATTCAGCAGCCTGGCCTTCGAGCATGTGACGAAATTCAAGCAGATCTTCACGCAAATTCGGATGCACGCCCATCATGTCCTGCCATGGATCCAGGAAGGTCGACTCCAGTCGATCGGTCACATAGGTACCACCACCCTGCTGGCTCTGAACCATACCTTTCAAAGCCAGTTTCTGGATGGCCTCACGCAACGAAGGGCGCGACACGCCGAGTTCAATGGCGAGTTCGCGCTCAGAGGGCAAACGATCACCCGGTTTTAACGAACCCTCAAGAATGCGGCACTCCAGTGACGAAGCAACAACATCAGAGATACGCGGAACCTGAAACTTGTTTTGCAGCTTGGACAAAGTAATTACTCAATTGGTAAGACCATTTAATTTTAAAGACCTTGGCGTTTATCTGCAAGCTTGAATGAAAATTCAGAAATCAACAGTTGACATTAAACTCGATGAGAAATACATTTCATGTAACGTAATTTACTGGTATTACCAATTTACCATGGAATAGAAATGCAAGCTGCCGCAGAAATAAATCCGCACCCAAAAGATGTCTATTTCTTTGCCACCTGCCTCGTCGATCTTTTCTGCCCCGAGGCAGGGATGGACGCTATCAAGCTACTCGAACGAGAAGGTGTCACTGTCCATTTCCCGCAAGACCAGACCTGCTGCGGCCAGCCGGCATATACCAGTGGCTACGCTGACGAAGCACGCGGCGTGGCGCTGACCCAGCTGCAACTATTCCCCAACGACTGGCCGGTGGTAGTGCCATCAGGCTCCTGCGCTGGCACGTTGCGTCATCATTACCCAAAAATTTTTGCCGATGAGCCGTTGTTGAAAGCCAAAGCCCAAGCGCTTTCAGAACGTGTTTTCGAGCTTTCTGATTTTCTGCTTAACGTACTCAAAGTGCAGTGGAAGGATTCCAGCCAGCCTTCAACAATAACCCTGCACACCTCCTGCACCGCGCGTCGCGAAATGCGCACAAACGAACATGCCCGCGCCCTGCTTGCCCAGTTACCCGGCGTCAATATTCTTACTCAAGCACATGAATCAGAATGCTGCGGGTTTGGTGGCACCTTCTCACTCATGCACCCGTCGATTTCATCGGCTATGGCAGGCGACAAGGCAGACGCACTCAAGGAAACCGGCGCAGAGGGCTTTATTTCGGCCGATTGTGCTTGCATGCTAAACCTTAACCATACCCTGCAAAAACGCGGCGACACCTTTCAGGGGAAACATCTGGCGACCTTCCTGCGTGAGCGGCTGGATAATTCAGGCTCAAAATCATGAGCGCCCGGGACAATATTCTTCAGCGCCTGCGTGCCGCTCCACTGGGCAAACCGGTTCTGGCACCTGACGTACCCGGGTTTTATGCCTCTGTTCGAAATGCCCTACCGGCCGAAGAACGCGCCGCCCGTATCGAACGCTTCTGCGAAAAAATGTGTTTCTGGCGCGGCGAAGTCGTTCGTGTAACACACAGCAACTGGGTAGAAACCCTGCGCACACTCTGCGTAACAAAAAACGTTCGTTCGTTGCTCTACGGTGCGCAAACGTCACATGCGACTTCTCTGGAAACATCTGGCATCACCGGATTAAAGTCTTACGATCAACCGATAGAAGAATGGAAAACCAGCTTATTCCGTGACATTGATGCCGGGTTGACTTCAACACGTGGCGGCATAACCGAAACCGGCACCTTGATTGTCTGGCCTGACGCCAACGAACCGCGCTTGATGTCGCTGGTGCCACCAATACACTTCGCTCTGCTTGATGCCGACCAACTCTACGACACGCTGTTCGAGGCCATGAGCACCCAGGGCTGGGGTGCACAGGGCATGATGCCGAGTAATGCCCTGCTCATTTCAGGCCCGTCCAAAACTGCTGATATTCAGGTCACGCTGGCTTACGGGGCGCACGGCCCAAAGGAACTGGTGATTCTGCTCATCGTTAATGAGGACGAACTCTGATGAGCGCCCAGGAAACGGCTCAAACGCTCAAGTTCGTCCCGGCCAGCGAATTCAAGCAACGCACCACTGAAGCGGTAGCAGACGAACATTTGCGCAAGAGTTTCCGCAACGCCATGGACTTCCTGATAGCCAAGCGCGCAGCGCAGTTCCCCGACGCCGTATTGCTTGAAGCGCAGCGCAGTCTGGCCGAACACATCAGAAAACACAGCCTGGCTCGACTGCCCGACCTGCTCGAACAACTGGAACGTTCGCTCACGGCCAATGGTATTCAGGTGCATTGGGCCGAGAATGCAGCGCAGGCTAACGCCATCATTGTCGGTATTGCACAAAAACATTCGGCCAAGCTGATGGTCAAGGGCAAGTCAATGGTCAGCGAAGAAACCGAATTGAACCATGCCATGCAAGCTGCCGGCATCGAGGCACTGGAGAGCGATATGGGCGAGTACATCGTCCAGCTCGATGGCGAGAAGCCCTCGCACATCATCATGCCGGCCATTCACAAGACCAAGCAACAAATCGCCAGATTGTTTGCCGAGAAGGTGCCGGGTACAATCTATACCGAGTCGGTCGATGAGTTGATCGGCATTGGCCGCGCCGTTCTG
>JANNGP010000141.1:0-30154 GCA_031403915.1 Betaproteobacteria bacterium | reverse complement strand
TTGGCCAATATTGAGGCAACGACAAGTAATGCCAAAGAGGCGACAGCGCAACTGCGTCAGTTGGTGACGCCTGAAAACGTGCGCTTGATGAAGTCCACGCTGGTTCATCTCGAACAGACGACCGGGCAGGCCGGGCCTTTTCTTGTTGAGGCGCGCGGACTGGTGCTTCGCCTGCAGTCGGTGAGTGACAAACTGTAAACGACGCTGGGTGATACGGCCACGGAAGGGGTCAGCGCACTCATCCCGAAACTCAATGAGTTGAGTTCCAGTCTTTCTTCCAACTCACATCAACTGAGCCGTGTGCTGCAGATGCTCGAGGAGTCCCCGCAAAGCCTGATCCTCGGTAAGCCGAACGCCTTGCCCGGCCCTGGTGAATCCGGCTTTGTTGCACCCGTCAATATCAAAGGGCAACCATGAAGAAATTTCTCCTGCTGTTTCCCGTCTTGCTGCTGTGTGCCTGTGTCGGCGGCGCACGAAACACAGCGCCGGCCTCTGTGTATGACTTCGGGTTGCCGATAGCACAACTGTCTATGGGGGGAAACTGGTCAAGAATGGCGATTGAGGTGAAGTCTCCCGCATGGTTTGATTCGCTCAATGTTGATTACCGGTTGGCCTACGATGACCCGCTCAAACAGAGAGAATATGCTGGTAGCCGCTGGGCAGCTGCACCGGGCGTGCTGCTTTCTCAGCGGCTTCGGCAGCAACTGGGGGCGGCAAGTGCAACCGGGAATACCGCCGTGGATTGCTTGCTCAGAGTTGAGTTGCAGGAGTTCTCTCAGATTTTCGATTTGCCGCAAAAAAGCCGCGGGGTGCTACTGGGTAAAGTCACCCTGATTGATGCCAAACGACAAATGGTGGCTGAGCGCTCAGTGGTTATCGAGAAATCAGCCGCTACGCCTGATGCACAAGGTGGTGTCAATGCGCTGGTGTCGGCGAGCACGGAACTCGGCCAGCAATTGGGTGACTGGTTAGTTGGATTGCCAGGTCGGGAAAACTCAAATATATGCGGTTCGATGCGTTCAGCCTCGGCGAAACCGTAAGCCGAAAGCCTGTTGTCTGTAGTCGGACGTTGCTGTTTTTCCTGTTTTGTTCTTTGCGCGTTCCTGCAGTTAGTTAATGCTTGACGCCTCCATAGAAGATGGGTTTTAATTAAACATCACACATCGGATATGTGGTGTATCTGCAATTTTGGCGACTGCCATCTGCCCAAACGAAACATGGCGTCACTCAGGAGAAGTACGCAATGAAACAAAAGATCATCATCTCAGTGGCTCCAATCGGTCCTTGGGGGGAGGGGAAGGATAATCCGCTGACCTCTGAAGCTGTTGCAGAACAGGTTGTGCAAAGTGCCAAGGCTGGGGCATCGCTGGTTCATCTGCACGCGCGTGACGAGAAGGGCGCATTGACGACGGATCTGACAACCTTTAATAAATCCGTAGATATTATCAAATCAAGGTGTGACATTATTCTTGAGGCCTCAACCGGCGGGCTTTCATCAATGACGGCGTTGGAGCGAACACTGCCTGCGAGCAACCCTCATGCACAACTGGCCTCGCTCAATGTGGGCTCATTCAATTTTGGTGACCGGGTGTATCAAAACAGCGTGCCGGATATTCGCTTGTGGATCAAGACCATGACTGAATTGAAGATCAAGCCGGCGATGGAGGTTTTTGAAGCAGGTAATATGGACTGTGCGCTGCACCTGATTGGCGAATGCGGGATGGCACCACCTTACAACTTCATTTTTGTTTGTGATCTTAACTGGGGCATGCCCTACCATCCGGCATTGATCTCCTATCTGCGTGACCGTGTTCCGGAAGGAAGTCACTTTGGAGTTAATCTGATCAACAGCAATAATTTCAAGAATCATCTTGAAGTTGCTCATCTTGGGGCATCGATACTGCGTGTCGGTTTTGAGGACTCACGGACGTATAACGGCAAAATTGCAGCTAACAATCAGGAGCTGGTTTCAGCACTACGTACCGAGCTGGAAGCAGACGGCTTTTCGATTGCTACCCCCGATGAGGCGCGTGCTGTACTTCTGGCGTAATTTTCAAATACTTGTTGACACCTTAAGCACATTAAGTTTTAAATGCGATACCACATGTCCGATATGTGTTCTTGTGTTTGTTCTGCCTTGAACGTTCCATAAACGTAAATATTCTGGAGGGTGAAATGAAGAAAAATTTGACCGTAGGGCTGGCACTGTTGATGGTCAGCACATTAGGCTTCGCGCAAACGGTATTGCGCTATTCGCACATGAACCCGCCGGGCAGCGTAGCCGGCAAGCAGGCCGAGTTCTTTGCTGCCAAGGTTAAGGAGTTCAGCAAGGGTGCGCTGGAAGTCAAGGTCTTCCCGTCCTCGCAGCTCGGCAATCTGCAGGAGCAGGCTGAACAGGTTTCGTCCGGCGTCGTGGCCTTCCACCACAACACCATGGCCGGCATCGGCTCGCTGTACAAGGATTACGCTGTTCTCGATACGCCCTTCATGTACCGTGACATCGATCATTGCATGAAGGTCAACGATCCTAACTCACCGATCTTGAAGAAGCTGGAAGCGCAATTGATGAAGACACGCGGTGTCCGCATGCTCTACACCTTCTACTTCGGCACCCGTGAGCTGACGGCTGATCGTGCAGTCTTTAAACCGGAAGACATGAAGGGCATGAAGATTCGCGCTATTCCGTTCCCGATCTACATGGCTGCGGTTGAAGGCATGGGCGCCAGCCCGATGCCGGTAGACTTTGCAGAACTCCCCACGGCGCTGGCGACCAAAGTGGTCAATGGCCAAGAGAATCCCTACAACACGATTCTCAACAGCAAGTTCTATGAGACGCAGTCGCACCTGATGCAGACCAATCACATCATTGGTGCGGAAGCTGTGGTGGTGAATGCTGCTGCGTTTGACAAGCTGTCGCCGGAGAATCAGAAGGCGGTGACGGCGGCGGCCGCGGAAGCCAGCAAATTCGGCACGCAGATGACCAAAGATCTTGAGGCCAGCGACCTGCAGGCGCTCAAAGACAAGGGCATGAAGGTCATCGGCAAGGCGGAAGGGCTGGATGTGGCGGCATTTACGGCCAATACCAAGAAACTCATCGACGCCAAGTTCCCCGAGTACAAGGAGTATTACTCGATTATCGCAACGATCAAGTAATACCCTGACGCTGAACAGGCCGGCCTCACCTTGTGGGGCCGGCAGTTCGCTGAACAAGTTCTCTTGCAGGCCTTGAACTACCACCGTAACCGCTAGGAGCGGAATAATGTCTCAAACTGATTGCTGCGCCTCGGGCTGCGGCCTGGGTTGGCTCGACCGCATGAACCGCTGGTTCGAGTTGCTTTCGATGTGGTGTCTGCTCGGGATTACCGTGCTGGTTTTCGGGCAGATGGCTGCGCGAAACTTTTTTACTGCGGGGCTTGCCGAATTTGATGAGCTTTCGCGGGCGCTCAATATCGCAATGGTCTATCTGGCGATTCCCATCCTGATGCGGGAGAACCAACACATTGTGGTCGATCTGTTTTTGTGGGGACTGCCAGAAACAGTGGATAAGGCCTTGAAACTCCTGACCTCAGTGATTGGCATCGTATTCACGGTGTTGTTCCTGTACAGCGGTTATCTCTACATGGCACGGCACTGGAACATCCCCTCGCCGGTGCTCAAGATGCCAAACATTCTGTTCTACGGCCCCGCACTGATCGGGATGGCGCTTTTTCTGTTGAATTGTGTAGTTATATTTGTGCAGATTATTAAAAAGAAGGGTGCATAGGTCATGGAAGGCTATGTTCTGATCGCAGGATTTCTGCTTCTGGTATTTTTACGCGTACCCATGGCCATCTGCATGGGATTGTCCGGCGCACTCTTTTTTGTCTATCTCGGTATGCCGATCGAGGTCGTTGCCCAGCGCACACTCAATTCCCTCAATTCCTTTACCCTGCTGGCTGTGCCGATTTTCATTCTGGCCGGTAGTCTGCTCAATACCGCTGGGATTTCCGACCGG
Source organism: Betaproteobacteria bacterium (assembly GCA_031403915.1). Classification (GTDB taxonomy): domain Bacteria; phylum Pseudomonadota; class Gammaproteobacteria; order Burkholderiales; family Rhodocyclaceae; genus Propionivibrio. The sequence continues at coordinate 26,160 of JANNGP010000141.1, read as the reverse complement.
ATTTTTCTGTTTGCACGTGCTTTCTTCGGGCACAGGAAAGGCGGACTGGCGCATGTTAGCGTAATGACCAACCTGATCTTTTCAGGGATTTCCGGTGCGGCACTGGCCGATCTCGGCGCGCTCGGAAAAATTGAAATGAAGGCGATGAAGGAGCAGGGTTACAGGCCAGATCACGCTGCGGCAATCTCTTCGTCAGCCGCTACGCTGGGGCCTATTTTCCCGCCTAGCATTCCGCTCATCATCTACGCCGCCGTGGCCGAGGTATCCGGCGTCAAGATGCTGATATCGGGCGTTATCCCCTCATTCATCATCGTCATCATGATGATGCTTACGATTGCCGTGATGTCGCGTATCTACAACTACCCACGCGACATGAATGTCGTTTCTTGGAAAGAAAAATGGAGAATCACCTGGGATGCCGGCGCTGCGCTCCTTGCGCCGATTTTCCTGCTGGGTGGCATGATGACCGGCTGGTTCTCGCCGACTGAGGTGGCTTCCGTGTGCGCGGTTTATGCGGTAGTGATTGGCGTGTTTGTTTATCGTGAGATGACCTGGAAGGGTTTTGTAGAAATGATCCGCGAAACTATACGTCAATCGGGCAGCATCATGTTCATCATCGCGTCTGCCGCGATTTTCTCGCTGGCGCTGACGATGGCCGATGTACCGGATCAACTCAATGCCTTCTTCCTCGGTTTTTCGAAAGATCCGATCGTTCTTCTGATCATGCTCAACCTGCTGTTGCTGGTGGTCGGCATGTTCATGGAAACCATTGCCGCGCTACTGATCCTTACGCCGATTCTGGTGCCGACCTTTGCCGCCGTGGGCGTTGATCCAATCCACCTGGGGCTGATCATCGTGCTCAATCTGATGATTGGACTCTTGACACCGCCGGTCGGGATGAGCCTGTACCTGGTGAGCATCATGTCGGGTGTGCCATTTACTCAGATGTGTAGAGCCATTCTTCCCTGGTATATCCCGCTCGGTGCGGCTCTGGCAATCGTGACCTTTATCCCGTCACTGAGCACCTGGCTACCCAACTATCTCTACGGCAACTAAGGGAGCACAAATGAAAACCATTGTTGCAATTTACACGGCACCCAATCTGATGGAGCCGACCAAGGCGATGTTTGCCGAAATGCTGCCCGGACAGCGCCTGATCAATGTAATGGATGACAGCCTGATCAAGGACGTCATTGCAGCAGGTTGTGTGACTGAGGGGGTCAAGCGCCGACTTTTTGCCTACTGCCGTGCTGCTGAGGACATGGGTGCGGATGCCATCCTGAGTACCTGCTCATCAGTGGGCGATCTGGTTGAGCAGATGCAGCCCTTCGTTAAGCTGCCCATCCTGAAAATCGATGAGCCGATGGCGCGGCAAGCTGTCGAGGCAGCTTCGTCGATTGCCGTGCTGGCAACTTTGCCAACCACCCTTCAACCGACGATTCGCCTTGTGCGCTCGGTTGCGGAGAAACTTGGAAAGAAAGTTGAAATTGTCGAAGGATTAGCCAAGGGCGCGTTTCAGGCGCTTTCCGAAGGCAAACCTGAAATGCATGACGAGATTCTGATGCAGGCCGCTCTGGCGGTGGCCGAGAAGGCCGATGTGATTCTGCTGGCGCAGGGGTCCATGGCGCGCATGCAGGAGGCGATTGCCAAGGCGACCGGGAAGCCGGTGTTGGCCAGCCTGCGTTCGGGTCTGGCCGGTGTGAAGACCTTTTTGGATAACGAGAAATGAACGCTTGGGATGCTTTGGAAACGGTAGGCCGTTTGAAAGGCATTTCGAACGAACTCCGGAAAAGTGTGTTGACCATGATTCATCTGGCAGGGGATGGTCATCCCGGCCCGGCACTGTCGATTACCGATCTGGTGACCGCGCTCTATTTTGAGACGATGCGGATTGATCCCAAGAATCCGCATTGGGAAGATAGAGACCGTTTTTTGCTCTCCAAGGGGCATGCCTGCGCCATCCTGTATGCCGCCCTCGCCAAACGCGGATTTTTCTCCGAGGATATTCTGTCGACCTTCCGTTCGTTGGGCTCGATCCTGCAAGGGCATCCGGTGATGGACAAGATTCCCGGGGTCGATATGACCACCGGTACCCTGGGGCATGGACTCCCGGTGGGCGCCGGCATGGCCGCAGCCGGTCGCTTGTCCGGCAAGGATTATCGTGTGTATGTGATCCTCGGTGATGGCGAATTGAATGAAGGCATTGTCTGGGAAGGCGCGCAGGTTGCGGCCAATATGAAGCTCGGTAATCTGACTGCGTTTGTTGACGTCAATGGATTCCAGAGTGGTGGTGGCACGCGCGAGGTGAGTGGCATTAACGAGATAGCCATTGCCAGAAAGTTTGAGAGTTTTGGCTGGAACACCATCGACATCAATGGGCACGACTACGGACAGATACTGACCGCGCTTTCCGAGGCAAAAGCAGAGACGAAAAAGCCGACGATGATTGTGGCCAAGACGATCAAAGGCAAAGGTGTACCCTACATGGAAAATGATAACGCCTGGCACAAGGGTGTTCCAACCAAAGCGCAACTCAGCGAGGCCTTGAAGAGTCTGGAGGTGGTCGCATGAATGCCGCTGCAACTGCAAGTACCCGTGAAGCAGCTTGTGAGGCCATTCTTGAAGCCGCACTGCGCGACCCGAAAGTGGTTTTTGTCAGCGCCGATTCAGTCAAGGCAGCCCGTGCGACGAAGATTGCCGAGACGATTCCGGAACGTTTATTCGAAGTCGGCATCGCCGAGCAAACTGCTGTGGCCTTCGCAGCAGGAATGGCAAGTTGCGGTTACAAGCCCTTTGTCATGACCTACGCCAATTTCATCACCATGCGAGCGTGCGAGCAAGTTCGCAACTACACGGGCTATACCCATCTGGGTGTCAAGATGATCGGTCTGAATGGCGGCGTACACGGCGGCGAGCGTGAAGGCGTGACGCACCAGTCGATCGAGGATCTGGCGATTTTGCGGGCGATTCCCGGTATGGAAATTGTGGTTCCGGCCGATGCCAGCCAGACAAAGAAGGCAACGCTGGCGATGGTCGACAGGCCTGGCCCCGGCTATATCCGCGTTGGTTGCGGGCGTGAGCCGGTTTTGTGTGACGACAGTGTTGAGTTTGACTTTGAGAAGGTTCGGCTGGTGTGTGACAAGGGCTCGGATGTTGTTGTCTTTGCCATTGGTCCGGTACTCGGGCGTGTGCAGGCGGCGGCTGAACTGCTAAAGGGATCCGGTATCGGAATCAAGGTCGTTGACGCGCATACGATCAAACCGCTGGATCGCACGGGCGTATTAAAACTGATCGGTGAAGTGCGTGCTGTACTCACGGTGGAAGACCATAACGTGATCGGCGGCCTGGGCAGCGCTATTGCTGAAGTCATGGCCGAATCAGCCTGCGGCAAGCCACTGGTTCGGGTCGGGTTGCAGGATGTCTTCGCGCAATCCGGTGACGGCAATGCTTTACTGGATTTTTACGGTATGTCCGCCGAAGGTATTGCCGATTCTGTGCGCAAATTGCTGCAGACGATTTAACCCAGATTGTCCATTAGCACAAATCCGTTCGCCCTGAGCCTGTCGAAGGGTCGTTCATGGTTCGACAAGCTCACCACGAACGGACTTTTGCGCCAAATCTCGCCTAAGGAAACACTGAATAAGTCGTCACACCGGCGAAGGCCGGTGTCCAGTGCCTTGATTCCCCTGGATTCCGGCTTTCGCCGGAATGACAATTTAAGACTTAATCAGCGCTTCCCTAATGGATAATTTGGGTTTAATTATTCTGTTTGGGAGTAGCACCTCCGGTGGCGTCAGTTCAGCGGCGTCATCGGAGGGTTATAGTTCTTGCCGTGATTTTTTCCAGGTTGCGATGTGATCGCGTTCGGCCTGAATGGCGGCTACCTTATCGCGGCTGGTGATGGCAGTAATGATTTTTCGATGCGGTTCGAGTCCGTAAGCGGCGTTGATTGTTGGCGCAAAAATGTCGATCACAAAGTTATACATGTTTTCGATCAGGTGGTTGTGCGTCAGTCGAGCCATCGTACGGTGAAGTTTGATGTCGCAGGCGTTGAGTACGGAAATATTTGTTTCTCCGCGTTTGCCCAATACCTCGTATTCTTCATGCACGGCTTGGAGTTCGTTGATGTCTTCGTCGGAAGCGAAGTCAATGATTGTGCTGATGACACCGATTTCAACCATTTCGCGCAGTTGGATCAGTTCGTTTGAGTTGGTGTTGGTGATGATCATGCTGTAGATCAGCGGATCAAAAATTTTCTTGTTGGCTGAGGTGGCAATATAGGTGCCGTCGCCATGAATGATTTCGACAATGCCAAATGCGTCAAGGATCTTGAGGGCTTCGCGTACAGAGCCTCGGCCAACGCCCAGACTTTCGGCCAATGCCTGTTCACTGGGGAGCAAGTCGCCGGGAAGAATTTTTTTCTGAATCAGAATGCCTTTGATGCTGTCTATAACCAGATCGACAGCAGATAGCTTGGTTTTTTTCTTGAATAATGCGGTCACATTTTTGCTGCGTGCCATTACGAAACCTCCTTGTCGGCTTGGCGACACTGTGTCCAAGCCATGATACGACATCACATGTCGAATGTCATTGAAAATCATCCTGAAAATTACGCTATCAACGCGCGTTTATTGATACCGGAGAAGGAAATTGAGAGCTGCAACCCTTCTGAGCCCTGCATGATGCGATTAATGCCATTGAATCGAATCTATAATGCAAGGGCGTTGTTAAATTCAGGAGTTTGTAATGCAAGAAGTCAAGAAAGCACCGGCCAGGATAGCTGCCGTTGTGGCTAAACCCAAACCAGCCCGTGTGCCAGCCATCAAGGCCAAAACGCCCGTCGCAAGCGCCTCAAAAGCCGTCATAAAAAAACCGGTTGTAAAAGCCGCTGTAAAGCCGGTCGTTAAAGCGGCGAACGCCACTGTGGCAAGCAAAGCCTTGGTGCCGAATGCGCCCGAAACAAAGAAAACCGGCGCAACCAAACGCAAGCGGCTCTCCAAGGCTTTTTCGCGCCCGCTATATAAAAAAATCAAAGAATCCAAGTTGGTGCGTATGCGCTTTAACCTGCTTGATGTCGAATACGCTAAGCTGGCAGGGCTTAAGCAGCGTTTGTCGGATCAGGGTGTGAGTGTCAAGAAGAGCGAGTTGATGCGGGCTGGCTTGATGTTGATTGTGGCGCTCGATGACGCTGCTTTGAAGAGGATGTTGTCGAAAGTGCCGGCCTTGGACTAATGCCAAACCAATCCTGTCACCCGAGCCTGCTCATCCCCTTGCCGCTTTGTATTTTTTGAATACGGCGCGTGCATCCTGTTCGGTACGCTCTTGGGTGCAGATGGATTCATCGTCGTCGTGGGCACTGAAGAAGTCATCAGCCTGAGCGCGCATGACAATCGCAATGGCTATTTCGTCACTCAGCGTGTAGATCTCGGTGAGCAGGGTGGCGACTTCGTCGAGATGTTCTTCGTAGGTCAATTTCAGTTTCCTTGTGTTTTTTGACGCTGCACTTTTTCATAAGCGTCCAGCAGTCGATGGTGCATCTCAAAACCTGTGAGTTCAGTGCCCGGCGTTTGAATGCCAAAGAAGCGTTGTTTGCGTTCCAGTAGCGCTTCGGCTGTGGCTAGCGCGCTTGCACCGTAGAGACATTCAAGCGAATGCCGATACGGGGCATACTCGCCCGAATCACAGAGATTGAGCAGGTTCTCGATACAACGATAGACGCGGCGGCGGTCGGCGTTGATCTGTGCAAAGTGGTGAATCCAGTCACAGCCTTGACGGGTGCCTTCTTCGTCACCAATGGCCAGCGCCAGAAGTGTTTTCAGTTCGCCGACGCGCAGGTCTTCCCAGAACGACCCGGCATCCGGTGCCAGCCCGATCAGGGCGGCGACCGGGCGTTGATCCGCCAGGCCGGATTCGTTCAGAGTGTCGATCAGGTCAGCGCACTCGTCGTCGTCAAGTTCCGGCAGGAACAGGATGGCTTCGCGAATCCCGTTGCCCAGATTGTTGTTTTCAAATTCCAGATCGTCTACCGGGTAGATTTCGGACATTCCCGGCACGATGATACGGCAGGCATAGACACCGAGATGGGTGTAGTCGGCGACATGGATGTCGTGGCCTTCGGCATGAATCATATCGACCAGCCAGGTGTAATCCTCGGCCGTTGTCGTGCTGAAATTCCAGTCGCAGAAATCGAAGTCCGGCGCATCCCCCAGGAAATTCCAGCTGATGATTCCACTTGAATCGACGAAGTGGATTTCGATGTTCGGGGAACTGGCAATTTCCTCCAGATCAAAGCCCGGCTCAGGAAAGCCGCCCAGTGCATCAAGCGCACGGCCTTGCAGAAGTTCGGTGAGGGCGCGTTCAAGCGCGATCTCAAAGCGCGGGTGCGCGCCAAAACTGGAGAAACAGCCATGGTCATGGGGGTTGAGCAGGGTGACATTCATCACCGGATATTGCCCGCCAAGCGAGGCATCCCTGACCAGAATGCCAAAGCCGGCGGCGCGTAATGCCCGGATGCCGGCTTCGATGCCCGGATAGCGGGCGATGACCGCGTGCGGCACCTCCGGCAGACACACGCCCTCACTGATGATGCGGAATTTGATATGGCGTTCGATAATTTCCGAGAGTGCCTGGGCGCGCGCTTCGTCGCGCGTGTTGCCTGCCGACATGCCGTTGCTGACATAGAGATTGCCGATGATGTTGACCGGGAACCAGAGGCTTACGCCGTCGCTCAGGCGGGTGAAGGGCAGGGCACAGATGCCGCGGTCGACATTGCCGGAGTTGTGTTCAACCAGAATTTCCGCGTCAATGCTGTCTTCGGGGTTGTAGAACACCTGCAACTCCGGGGTCAGCAATTCTTGCGGCCAGTCGCCCTCGTCGCCGGGCTGGAACCAGCGTTCCTGTGGATAGTGTGTAAACGGGTCAGAGGCAAATTTTTCGCCCAGATAATAATGCGTCCAGAAGTAGTTGCATGACAGCCGCTCGAAAAACTCGCCGAGTGCGCTGGCCAGCGCGGCCAGCTTTGATGAGCCCTTGCCGTTGGTGAAGAGTAAAGGGCAATCGCGGTCGCTGACATGCACCGACCAGATATCATCAACCGGGTTGAGCCAGGAGCGCTCCTCAAGGTGGAAACCAATCCGGGCGAGCTTCTCCTGCATGCTGTTGATCGATGATTCGAGGGAGGCGTCTTTGCCTGCGATGAAGTGTTCTGTTGGCATGGCGGCGTCCGGTAAAATGCAGCTGAGCGGGTTATTGTTCAAAGTTGTTTATCGTCTATAGCAGTATAGAGATGCTGTGGCAATAGGCGATAATCCATAAGTGCTTTTCTGGAGTTTGCGAACCATGTTTTCAGAACTGCTCAGTGAGCTAAAAACGCAGATTGTCGCTCTGGGACAGGTGCTCAAGACCCGTGAGTTCTGGATTTACTTCGGCGTCATTGTGGTGCTGCTTCTGATGGCTGCTGCCGGCATTCGTCTGGCCACCGGGTTCGATCCGATTACGCGCGGACAACTCCGCATGGACTTTTCGTGCCGCACCGGAGAAGGCCAGCTGGCGACGATCATCATCGGCTGCTTCGTGTTCGGTGTGGCCTGTGTCTTTACGCTGGGTGAAGTGGTCAATTGGGTTGAAGAGACGCGCAACTCACGCGCGCCAGGCCGGCAGCACTATGAAATCGGCTATTGGCGGCCGATTCTACATGTGCTTGGAACCATCACTCTGGGTGTGAGCGGTTATCTGTTGCTGCTGACGTGGTGCACTTGAAATGTAATATCGGCTGCAAGCCAATAGGCAAGCCATTCTTCAAGGCATTGTGCGTAGATCGCCATTTTACGCGCGTTACAGGCCATTCATGTTTCAAGCGGCCAGTTCGTACACCCGGCGCGATCCCTTAAGTGTGAAATTGCCATGCTCACCAAGGTCGACCATGCCATGCCGCTCGAGTTGGGCAACAAGTGCCGGGATGGCTTCTTTCCCAATGCCGTAGCCGGACAGGCGGGTTGGAACACCAAGTGATTCAAAAAACTGCCGGGTGTGTTCAATGGCCAAGTCGATGCGGGCATCGTCGTTGGCGGAGTGTAAGTCCCAGACACGCTCAGCATACTGCAGCAGCTTCTCGCGTTTTTCCTCGCGCCGTACCTGCAACATGGCCGGGAGAACGACCGCCAGCGTTTGCGCGTGGTCGAGGCCATGCAGGGCGGTGAGTTCATGGCCGAGCATGTGGGTTGCCCAATCATTGGGCACGCCGGCACCAATCAGGCCGTTCAGCGCCATCGTGGCGGTCCACATCAGGTTGGCGCGCACCGCGTAGTTATCTGTCTCCTGCAGTGCCTTGGGTCCGTCTTCAATTAGCGTGAGCAGCAAGCCCTCGGCAAAGCGATCCTGCACCTTGGCATCGACAGGATAAGTGAGGTATTGCTCGGTGATGTGCACAAAGGCATCAACCACCCCGTTGGCCACCTGACGTGCCGGCAGGGTAAAGGTTTTGGTCGGGTCGAGTACCGAGAAGCGGGGAAAAAGAAGACCGTTGGAAAACGCTAGTTTGTCATTGCTGGCGCGCTTGGTAATCACTGCGCCGTTGTTCATTTCCGATCCGGTGGCAGGAAGGGTGAGCACGCTGCCGAAAGGAACAGCGCTGCTGATCCGGGCACGCTTGGCGAGGATGTCCCACGGATCGCCGGCAAAGGGGATGGCGGCGGCGATGAACTTGGTGCCGTCAAGCACTGAGCCGCCCCCGACGGCGAGCAGGAAGTCGATGTGTTCGCGGCGCGCGAGTTCAACGGCTTGCATCAGGGTTTCGTAGGTCGGATTGGGTTCGATGCCGGCAAACTCAAATACGGTGTAGCCCTTCAATGCCGCCTTGACTTCAGCCAGGGTGCCGGTTGTGACAATGCTGCCACCGCCATAGGTGATCAGTACGCGTGCGCTGGCGGGGATTTCCTTTGCCATGTCGGCGATGCGGCCGGTGCCAAAGAGAATGCGTGTGGGGTTGTAAAAGGTGAAATTCTGCATGGTTCAACTCCTTATCGGTGTGCTGCCGTAACGCGATGCAAGGTAAGAACCAAGCGGCACCGTGAAACAGGCATTGTTTAAGGTGGCAGTTGCGGCCAGATAACCGCGAATCAGAGGCTTGTTATCCGGCAGCCCCGCTCACCTTGGTCTTGTTGGGAGTTATGTCATCGGGTGACTAATGAATCCGACACCCTCCCCTTGCAAGGGGAGGGCCGGGGTGGGGATGGGTTTCTGTTTCAGACTTTTGGAATTTTCTGGAACAAGCCGCGCAGTGTGCTTTGCAGATCGGCCGGCAGCAGAATCATTTTGGCGTTTGGCGACTCGGCCAGCTTGGTCATGCTGGTGATGTATTTTTCACCCAGCAGATAGAGCATCGGAAGTTCGTTCTCGCCAAACGCGCCGGTCACTTTGGTGATGGCCTGCGAGGAGGCTTCAGCCAGCATGATCTGCGCTTCGGCATCGCGCTTGGCGGATTCCAGTCGGGCTTCGGCGGTCAGGATCATCGACTGCTTTTCGCCCTCGGCACGAGTGACCATGGCTTTGCGTTCGCGTTCGGCGGCGGCCTGTAGTTCCATCGCGCGCTGCATCGACTGCGAAGGCTTGATGTCCTGGATTTCCACCGATTTGACGGTCAGGCCCCAGTCCATCGCCTCATCAGCCACGCCGGCCTTCAGGCGGGTCTTGATCGTGTCGCGTTGTGAAAGCGCCTGGTCAAGTTCCATCTCGCCGACAATCGAACGCAGCGTGGTCATGATCATGTTGCGGATGGCTTCAGAGTAGTTTTGCACGCCATACACGGCTTTCACCGGGTCGGTAATCTTGATGAAGGCGATGGCGTTGACCACGATGACAGCGTTGTCGCGGGTGATGACTTCCTGCTCCTGCACGTCGAGGATGATGTCCTTGGTCGTCAGCTTGCAGGCAATGGTGTCAATGTAAGGGATGATGAAGCGCAGGCCGGGCACCAGCGTCTCGCGGTACTTGCCCAGGCGCTGCACGATCCATTCTTCGCCTTGCGGAATGATGCGTACGCCCTTGGCAATGGTGACAATGACAAAGGCAAGAAAGAACAGAGAAGTAACGGTTGCACCAATACCAATCATTTTGTTGTCTCCACTTTGATGAAATTACCTTCAACAGCGACGATGCGCACACGCTCACCGGCCTTGATGTTTGAGTCAGCGTAACACTCCCAGGTGTCTGAGCCGAGTACAGGTTTCTGAAAGCGCACCTGGCCGCGCGTGTCCGGGCAAAGGTCGCTGACCAAGGTGCCGACTTCGCCGGTGACATGGGTCGCCGAAGTGCCAACGGCTGTGACGGTGCGCGGTTTGAGATAGCGGAACCAGAAGATGACGAGCGCGGTAGAAAGCCCGGCCCACAGCAGCATTTGCGTGGCCACGGTCAAGTCGGGCACGATCAGCAGAATGATGCCGACAACGATTGCGCCGATCCCGAACCAGACGATGAAAAAGGCGAGAACAAGCAGTTCAGCCATGGCGAGACACAAACCAAGCACAATCCAGTACCACCATTCGAACATTTTCAGTCTCCCCGATTGCCCAAAGCTGAAGCATAGCGCAACATCAGCCTTTGTTGTACGCGCCACGACATGCCGATTCGGAATAACATAGCGATTGCGTTGAAATAATCGATTTCGATAGAGGGGAAGACCGTGCTAGCCAAAGAAAATACACCCAGCTTTATTGTTAACTACCTTGACCAGTACGTCATTGGCCAGGATGAAGCAAAAAAGGTGCTGGCGGTTGCCGTTTATTCGCACTACAAGAAAATAACAACCTTTTTGCAAAAAGATGGTGCCATTGCCAAGAGCAATGTCCTGCTCATCGGCTCATCCGGAACCGGCAAAACCCTGCTCTGCGAAACGCTCTCACGCATGCTGGGCGTGCCTTTCGTTACTGCCGATGCGACTTCGCTGGCGCAGACCAAATATGTCAATGAAGAGATCGAGGCGGTTTTGCAGCGTCTTGTCGACAAGGCTGATGGGGATATTGCGAATGCACAGATGGGCATCGTTTTCATCGACGAAATCGACAAGCTGAAAGCCTCCAAAACCGAGGCGCGGGTGATTTCCGGCGAGAGCGTGCAACATGCGCTGCTCAAGATCATGGAAGGCTCACCGGTCAAGCTCAAGAACAATCAGTACATTGATACCACCAACATCCTGTTTATTTGTGGCGGTGCGTTTGTCGGGCTGGAAAACATCATGTCCAAGACGCACGGCTTTGGTTTTATCTCAACCACCGGTGGTGACAACAAGAATATTCTGGACCGGCTCAATAAGCGCGTAAAACCGACCGACCTCTTTGAGTTCGGGCTGATCCCTGAATTTACCGGCCGCCTGCCGATCATCGCCAACTTCCAGAATCTAAGCAAAGACATGCTGGTCAGGATCATGAGCGTGCCCAAAAATTCGATCTACCGGCAGTACATTGAAATTTTCAGGGCCGAAGGTGTTGAACTGAGTATCGGCCAGCGCGTATTCGAGCAGATATCCGAAATCGCCATCGAATACAAAACCGGCGCGCGCAGCTTGCGAGGGATATTCGAGGAGTTGATGACGCCTGTGCTCTATGTGGTGCCGGATAATCCGGACATTCACCGGGTTGAAATCAACTCACTGTTTGAAGATCCAGTGCTGATCAGGCGGGCGTAGGTAAGGCTTGCTATTTCCAGTGCTTTTTAAGCGGCTGGATAAATGTGAAGCAGAGACCTTTTGGGATGATTGAATAATATCTGTTGCTTGCAGGCCAGTGGGGCGCGGCCTTTACTCCATGTTTTTGCAGTTATTGGTTCAAAATACAGTCGCCACGGGGTATAATTTGCCGCCGGATTTTTTGTGATCCGGATAGATGCGGGAAGGTTTTTGCGTGGGGCTGGGTCATCGTGATCCGCAACTCGTTTTCTGAGCCACGGCAAACATCAAGACCCGACAAGAATCCCCGGGAGTTGTTTTGAAACACCGCGTAATGCCTCACCTTGTTGTAGCCTTCATGTCTTCCCTTTTTTCTCTTGCGGTACATGCCGAAGCCTGTTGGGACGAGGGTGAATATAAAGCCCAGAAAGTGTCTCGCGGGCAATGTACCGAGAACATTTCAGTAAGTAAGGAAGACTTTCCAAGAGCGTTCTGCACCCCCGCTGTCGGCGGAGATGCCAATCAGAAAGATGCCAAGTGTCCGGGCAGTGCCAAGCTCAAAGATGGCGCACATCCTGTCGCGGCTCGTTGCGAGGGCGCGTATCTGAATTACGTCAACGGCAAGGTGCGTGTCGTGTACTACGGTGGTGGCGAGTTTAGTGGCAACCGCGAGACATTGCGCGATATGTGCTTTATGCGAAACGGAAAGTGGCAGGAAGGCGCTGTATAGGCCAGTTTAGCCTATACAGACGCTTCGCCGTCGGGTGCCGTCAGCCGGGTTTCAGCGATATACCAGTACCGGAATCTTGGTATGCGTCAGAACCTTGTTGGTTTCGCTGCCCAGCAACAGACTGCTGAGGCCACGCCGACCGTGCGAGGCCATGAAAATCAGGTCACAGCTACTTATTGTCGCCGCTTCAATGATGGCTTCGTAGGGGATGTCGCTGGTCAGCGCCAGTTTGGTGCAGTGCACTCCAGCTTCCTGACATAATATCTCAACAAAATCGAGGTTCTGTTGCGCCTGTTGTTCAGCCAGTTCGGCAAACTGCTCGGGCGTTGTCGGGTCGATCAGCGCACCTTCGCCGTAGTAGGTCACCGGATATTCCGGTTTGGCGTAGAAGGCGGTAATGCGCGCACCGGCTTCTTTGGCGAAAGAGACGCGCAACGGGCCGTGTCCTGGGAGAGCTGAGAACCATCAGTGGGGACAAGAATGTGCTTGAACATGATGACTCCTTTGGTATGGTTGTACTTTCAATATAGTCGTAAAAATGCCGTCAGGACATAGGAATTATGTTCTTTTTCGAACCGCCATTCCACCTCCTTTCCTGCTGGTCGGCAATAGTCTTGTTTTCATCTATTTTGATCTTGGTCAATACGTACATTCCACAGTTGTCGGAGAATGGATTCACCTGACCAGATAAGGCTTGTTATGACGACTATCCGCGAATTGATGGCTCAAGATCATCGGCATTGTGATGACTTATTTGTTGCGGTTGAAGGGGCAGTTGCCGACGGCGCGTGGGATAATGCGGCCACAGCGTTCAGCAATTTCCGGGTAACCATGCTGCGCCACTTCGCGGTTGAGGAAACCATGCTGTTCACGGCGTTTGAGGCGCGAACCGGTATGCGCATGGGGCCAACTCAGGTTATGCGCGGTGAGCATACACAGATGCGCGAATTGCTTGACGCGGCTCAAGAGGCGCTGGCCGAGCACGACGCTGAGAACTACTCGGGCTATGCCGAAACGCTGTTGATCATGGTGCAGCAACACAATATGAAAGAAGAGAACGTGTTATACCCGATGTGTGACCAGCATCTGGCTCATCAGCATGAAACGCTGGTCCCGCAGCTGAATGGCAAGATCAATCCTGTGGAGTAGAGGTAATGACCCAATCGAAGGCTGACAAGGTAATCGACGGCCGCAACATGGAGCCGCCGGAGCCATTTGTGCAGACCATGGAAGCGCTGGATGCGATCGAGCCGGGTCAAAAGGTTCTACTGGTGGTCGGGCGCGAGCCCATTCCGCTTTATCGCGCACTGGAACTTAACGGGTATTCCTGGCAGACCGAGCGCTGTGCGGACGGTAGCGTTGAGGTTTTGATGTGGCACAAACAACCGTAGTCAGTTATCCGTGTAATCAGTGGCGCGGGGCTTAACGCCGCATGCAGGCACTTCTTTCGTATGACCAGTCGCCGCCCATCGCGGCACCTTTCCGGTTTTTTCTGACAGCCCCCGTTTTTGGCATCCTTGCCGGTCTGCTTCTGTTGTGGAGCGGGCCGGATACCTTTGCCTCGCGCTGGACGCCCGCTGCGCTGGCGTTGACTCATCTGATCACGGCCGGATTCATGTTGCAGGTCATGCTTGGTGCGATGGTTCAGGTTCTGCCCGTCGTTGCCGGCGCCAATCTGGCCGGACCAATGCGACTCGCACGTTTTGTCCATGCGTCAATAACCTTGGGCACCTTGTTCCTTGTCGGCGCGTTCCTGAGTTTTTCACCACCCCTCTTTAATATGGCCGCGATCCTTTTTGGTGTGGGCGTGGCCATGTTTGTTGGTTCAGCAGCTTATGCCCTGCATGGCATTCCCTCCACCAGCCCTACCATTAGCGGGTTGAAATTCGCACTGGTCGGCTTGAGCGTAACGGTTGGCCTGGGGGTATTGCTATCCTTGTCGCTCGGCTGGTCGCTGAATCTGCCCTTGATTGAGTTGGCCGATATTCATCTGGGCTGGGGGTTTGTGGCCTGGGGTACGATTCTGCTGGCCGCTGTCGGCTTTGTGGTCGTTCCCATGTTTCAACTCACGCCGGCCTATCCCGAGTGGTTCGGTCGCCATTTCTCGGTTATGGCACTTGCTGTGGTGTCCATGTGGTCGCTGGCCGAGTTCAGTGGCCTGAGTCTATTTTCGCTGCTGTTGGGCGTAGCGGTGGTGCTTGTGGCGGCGCTCTTTGCCGGCATAACGCTGAACATCCAGCGGCAAAGTAAACGAGCCCGCTTTGATGCAACGCAGCACTATTGGCGTGTGGCCATGCTGAGCGCGCTGGCCGCCTGCGCCGTGTGGCTGGCCGCCCGAAGTATCCCGATGGTGGCTGAATGGCAGGGTTGGCCGCTACTGTGTGGTGTGTTTCTGCTTTTTGGCGGGTTCATGTCAGTCATTATCGGTATGCTCTACAAGATTGTTCCCTTTCTGATCTGGCTGCATTTGCAGAATCTGGGGAATAGGCTGGTGATGGCGCCCAACATGAAAAAGATCATTATCGAACGGGATATGGATCGCCAGATGCTGGCACATTTTTCTGCATTGGCGCTGCTCCTGCTAACGGTATTCTGGCCGGCGTGGTTTGTTTATCCGGCCGGGCTGGCACTGATACTGGCCAACGGATGGCTGCTACGGAACCTGTTATCGGCAATGTCGGTCTATCGTGCCCACCAGCAGAAAATCGCTGCCGTCATCGCTGCCCAATCAAACCAGACCGACTCATGATATTTATTGCCTTAAAGCATCTGCACCTTACCTGTGTCGCGCTCAGTGGTTGCGGCTTTGCCTTGCGCGGCTTCTGGATGCTTTCTGATTCGCCGATGCTGTCGCGCCGCTGGGTGCGGATTGTTCCGCACATTGTTGATACCGTTCTGCTCGGCAGTGCCATCGCCATGGCCGTGATCAGCGCCCAGTACCCGTTTGCACAAAACTGGCTGACGGCAAAGTTGATCGGGCTACTGGCCTACATCCTGTTCGGTATGGTGGCACTCAAGCGGGGCAAAACCAAAGCCATTCGTGCCGGATTCTTTGTGGCTGCGCTACTGGCGTTTGCCTACATCGTTTTGGTGGCCTTAACACGTAACCCCTACGGCTTGTTCGCGTAAACCGCTAAACTGTAGGTATGACTTCTGTTACCGACCCCGTCGTTTTTGATCCGCAGATCATTCGCCGCTTTGATATCAATGGCCCGCGCTACACCTCCTATCCAACAGCTGACCGCTTCGTCGATAGCTTTAGCGCCGAGTCCTGCAAACACTGGCTGATCCATCGTGATAACGGAGCCAATGGCGCAGTGCGGCAACAGCTTTCGCTTTATTTCCACATTCCGTTTTGCAACACTATCTGCTACTACTGCGCCTGCAACAAGATCATCACCAAGGATCACGGGCGCTCGGCCAAATACCTGCGTTATCTGGATAAAGAGTTGGCGCTGCAGAGCAGTTTTCTGGCCGCTGGCGATAATGTTGTCGAGCAGTTGCACTGGGGCGGCGGCACGCCGACCTTCCTGTCGCACGACGAGATGCGCCAGTTGATGGCGGCGACACGCAAGTATTTCCAGCTCATCGAGAACGGTGAATATTCCATCGAGGTTGACCCGCGCAAGGTCGATCACGCCACTGTTGAACTGCTCGGCGAACTGGGCTTCAACCGCATGAGCGTTGGTGTTCAGGACTTTGATGAAAGCGTCCAGCAGGCGGTGAATCGCATCCAGAGCGAAGAAGAAACCTTCGCCGTGATCGACGCCGCGCGGGCCAACGGTTTCAAGTCGATCAGTATCGATCTGATTTATGGCCTGCCAAAGCAATCAGTGGACGGATTCAATCGTACGTTGGATCGCGTGATTGCGGCCAGCCCGGATCGTCTGTCGATCTACAACTACGCGCATTTGCCGACGCTCTTCAAGCCGCAGCGACGTATTCTTGAATCCGACATGCCCTCGGCCGACAACCGCCTGCAAATACTCTCGATGGCCATCCGCAAGCTGACCGAGGCCGGTTATGTGTTCATCGGCATGGATCACTTTGCCAAGCCTGACGACGAACTGGCCATCGCCCAACGCGAAGGGCGGCTGCACCGCAATTTTCAGGGCTACTCAACGCACTCGGATTGCGACATGTTGTCCTTCGGTATTTCGTCGATCAGCAAGGTCGGGCCGAGCTACTACCAGAACGTGAAAACGCTTGATGAGTACTACGATGCCCTCGACAAAGCCGAGATGCCGGTCTTCCGCGGCATTGAGTTGAATGCTGACGATATCCTGCGGCGTTCGATTATCCAGTCGCTGATGTGCCACTTCGAGCTTTCGTTTGCGGCGGTTGAAGCGACGTACGGGATTGAATTCAAGTCGTATTTTGCGGCCGAACTTGACGCGCTACAGGAGATGGTGGAGGGCGGCCTGTTGCGTATCGAGGAGCAGCGGATCGTCGTTCTGCCGCCGGGCCGCATGCTGGTGCGGGCAATTTCAATGGTCTTTGACAAATTCCTGCGCGCAGATCGTGAGAGCAAACGTTACTCGAAGGTGATTTGATGCGGCGAGGGTTTGGGTGTGAGTTAAACGGCTATTTGCATTCTGAGCTTGGATACTTTCCTCAAGCCACATCCTCGCAGTAAGCTGATTTGTGCAACAAAGGGTTGGAAACGGAATACCAACAACCGCGAAGCGCTTGCAGGAGACATTGGTCTTGGGCGGCCGACGACTCCGCCCGACCCGCAACGGCCAGTAATCCCTCTAAATTTATCGATCTCAGGGGAAAGTATTTGCTATTGCTAAAGCAAAAAAACAATACAATAGATTTATCATCAAATGAAAAGTCATCAAACCGGTCTTTTCCCTCAATCATCATTTCATCAGAAAAACATCATGATCTATGGAGGATCAAATGAGTAAACTCATCAAAGAACTTAAAGAAGCTGTCGGCCAAAAATTCGTCATCACACCGGAACAACCGGAATATCACGCCTACACCTTCGGCGACGCCACCATGTACCGCAGCAAACCGGATGTTGTTGTTTATCCCGGAACTGTCGCAGAAGTTCAGGCAGTGGTGAAACTCGCCAAAAAATATAAAACGCCCCTTACCCCAGCGGCCGGTCTGACCGGTCTCTCCGGAGGTGCTATCACCTACAAAGGCATTCTCTGCAATGTGATGCGCCTGAGAGCGATCAAAAAAGTGGACGAAATAAGTAAAACCGTCACAGCCGAGCCCGGGATCACCTGCGGTCAGCTTAACGCCCATCTCAAAACTCTCGGCATGGTCATACCGGTGGCTCCGGCCTCTCATTTGATATCATCTCTCGGCGCCAACCTCGCCGAAGCAGCGGGCGGCACTTGGGGTATGTCCAAAGGCACTTTTAAGAATTACCTGCTCTGTCTTAAGATCGTGGACGGCGAAGGAAATCTTTTCAGCACCGGCACTCCTTTCGCCAAGCAAAGCACCGGACCTGATCTCACCTCTTTGTTCATCGGCTCCGAGGGAACAATGGGCATCATCGTGGAGGCCACTCTGCGTACCGAGTTCCTTGCTGAGGATACCTGGACCGTGCGCTGCAGTTTCAAGGACGAATCAGTTCTGCAGACCATTCACGAAGAGGTCGCCAGGAACCGCATCAATCTTTATTCCTTTGAATACATGGACGGCAAGATCATGTCCTGCATACACGGCGGACAGCAGAACATGCTCCTGCTCCTGCAGACCGCAGGCTCAAAAAGCGACTCCAAAGAACAAATGGACAAGCTCGTCGCAATTCTTTCCAAACTGAATCCTGTGGAACTCGTGCATACCAATGAGCCGGCCAAAGCGGATCAGCTCTACACCGAACGCCGCTCCGCTCTCGGAGCGCTGGCCAAGGCTGACAAGAACAAACCGGTCATCGTGCAGTTCGATCCCGTACTTCCTCTTGCCAAGTTCGCAGCCGGAGTACGTAAGATGCGCGAACTCGCAGAAAGGGAGAAACTCGAACTGATAATTTACGGGCACGCCGGCGACGGCAATCTCCATCCGAGCTTTGTGCTGCGTGACGAGACCAGCGACAAGAAAAAAGCCCGCGCGGCGATCAGAGAGTTCGACGCCTGGGTGGAAGCCGAAGGCGGCTGCTACAGCGGAGAGCACGCGGTCGGATTCTTTCTCGGCAGAAGTCAGGAAGAACTGCGCCCGGGGATCGGCGCTTATCTCGAGAAGATCAAAGAAGCCTTTGATCCGTTCGGAATAATGAATCCCGGCAAAATTATAAACATCAAAGAAGGTCCACTGGAGATCGAGCCGGTAAAATCAAAATATGCAGAGATCGCAAAACTTACTTCCATGTGCGTTAAATGCCACATTTGCAAGAACGACAGCCCGGCTTATGCTGCCGAGCCATTTGAGCACAACACCATTCGCGGACGCGTGGCCATGATCGACGCCGCCACCCGCGGTCAGGTCTCTTTTGACTCCATTAAACCGATGGTGACGGAAATGGCTCCCTGGACAGCGAAAATGAACTGCCCTGCATATATTAAAGAAGAAATGCCGAAACTTACACAGCTGGTGAGTCAGGCGGACTGATTGAAAAAGATACTGATCGCGCCTGATTCTTTTAAAGGCAGTCTATCTGCTGCAGCACCAAAGGGGTCAGAGTGAGGTAACCCTTCTTTTCGTACAAATCCTGCATCCGCCCCATCGCTAACTCGGGGTTCTCGATCTCGTCCAGCCGCTCTTTGCCCACTTTGGCCAGCCAGCGTTTGAAGGGTTCGGCCTTGGGGCTGGGGATGGACTGGATCAGGCGAAAGACGCCCTCAGCATTGGCGCAGTTCAGGTTTTGTGTGCCGCCCGCTGTGGCAATCGGAAGGGTACGTACAATTTGTACCCACCCTTTGCCCAGCTCAGGATCGCGTTGTTTCATGCGCTGAACGTATTGCTTAGGGTCGCGTGACTCGATCAATGCCAGCACCACATCCTCGACGACAAACTACCACGCTTCCTCATGAAAGGTGCGGCGTATCGTTTTTTCTTGAAAAATGGCGGCTTGGGGAACAGCTGCAGTGGAGGTTTCGTTTTTGCTCATGGTTCGTTCCTTCAAAAATCACGAGTGGTCGTTGCTCACCAGTGCGGCGAGCCATTCGGAAGCCTTCGCGCTTGCTCCAGCAACCATGGCCAAAGGTATCGCGGAGGTATTGGCGGCCGGGTTCCGAATCTGCATTGTATTGTCCATCAGCACCTGCGGATGTGCAATGCAAACGGGGTTTTTTGAGTTCGTACGCAAGGATTTGGGTGTGATGACTGCGAGGAAAACCGTTAAACTCCTCACTCATTACTCTTAACTCATCTCCCCTTGCAGCTCTTGCCTGAATCCAGTTTCCTCGCCCTGTTCCTGATCGGTCTGCTTGGCGGAACGCATTGCATCGGCATGTGTGGCGGCATTGTCAGTGCGCTATCGATGGGTGATGGGTCACGGCCTTCCTTGCATCTGGCCTATAACGCCGGTCGAATTGCCAGTTACGGCGTAGCGGGTGCCATTGCCGGGGCCATGGGTGGCGCAACGATCGCCCTTTCCGGTCAATTGCCAGCACGTATTTTCCTGTTTCTGCTGGCCAACCTGATGCTGATCGCGCTTGGCTTGTACCTGATGGGCCTGTCACAGGCGTTGGCTTTTAGCGAGCGCTTCGGGCAGAAGTTATGGCGTCATCTGCAACCCCTGACCAAGCGTTTTCTACCAGTACGCACCGTTGCGCAGGCCTTTCCGCTCGGCCTGCTGTGGGGCTGGTTGCCTTGTGGTTTGGTCTATAGTGCGTTGATTACGGCCTTGACCAGCGGTTCCGCTTTGCGCGGTGCCGGGATGATGTTGGCCTTCGGGCTAGGTACGCTGCCTAATCTGTTGCTGGCCGGCTTGCTGGCAGCGCGCCTCAAAGCCTATGCCGCCAACCGTGGGGTGCGCACGCTGGCCGGGTTGCTAGTTCTGGCCTTTGGTCTGTGGGGTATGTTTGGCACCGTACGGATGATTGTCCAACTGTAGGAGGATAATGTCGTCTATGTCCAATTCCTCCGAATCTGTACGACACCTCGACATTCCCCTGAGCGGCATGACCTGCGCGGCCTGCGCGGCGCGCGTCGAGAAAGTGCTCAACCGCTTGCCGGGGGTGGTGGCTTCGGTCAACTTTGCTTCGGAGCACGCGCGTATCGAGTTGTCTGCGGGCGAGACAACGCCGCAGCAAGTGATTTCGAGCATCGAGAAAGCCGGGTTTTCTGTGCCACTGCAAACGCTTGAGTTAGGTGTCGAAGGCATGACCTGTGCCGCCTGTTCAACCCGGCTTGAGAAAGTGCTTAACCGGCTACCGAATGTTGAGGCTGCGGTTAATCTGTCATCCGAACGGGCGCGGGTGCGCTACCTGCCGGGTGTCGTTGATGCGGAGCAATTGATCGCCGCGGTCAGCCGTGCCGGGTTTTCTGCGCACATTGCGGATGATCGTTCGCGTGAGGAAGAAAAAGCCAGAAAGCTTGCCGCCTATCATGCCGAGCTACACCGCTTCTGGTTTGCCGCCGCGTTGACGCTGCCCCTAGTGGCGCAGATGGTGACGATGTTCAACGGTGCAGACCTTAGCGGGCACGGGCATGAAGATCTGCTGCCGCGCTGGCTGCAACTGGCGCTGGCGACGCCGGTGCAGTTCTGGATCGGCTGGCGATTTTACGATGGCGGCTGGAAAGCCCTACGCGGTGGGGGGGCGAACATGGACGTGCTGGTGGCGCTCGGTACCAGTGCCGCCTACTTCTTCAGCCTGTTTGTTACGCTGGGCAGCATGCACGCTTTGCCGGTGTATTTCGAAGCCTCGGCGGCAGTGATTACCCTGGTGCTGCTCGGCAAGTTGCTGGAGGCGCGCGCCAAGGCCAAAACTACCCTGGCGATTGAGGCGCTGGTTCGTCTGCAACCCAAAACAGCGCGGGTTGAACGCGACGGGCAACTCATCGAGCTGGATGCCGCTTTGTTGATTCCCGGCGATATTTTTATCGTGCGGCCGGGCGAGAGTATTCCGGTTGATGGTGAGGTGATCGAAGGTGCGTCGAGCGTCAATGAAGCCATGCTCACCGGCGAGAGCATGCCGGTGAGCAAGCAGGCTGGTGAGCGCGTATTTGCCGCCACGGCCAACAGCGAAGGTATGTTGCGTTGCCGTGCCACAGGTGTTGGCGAGCATACCCTGCTGGCTGGCATTATCCGCATGGTGGCCGAAGCGCAGGGCTCAAAAGCGCCGGTGCAGCGGCTGGCGGATCGCATTTCGTCGATCTTTGTACCGGTGGTGTGCGGCATTGCCTTGCTGACCTTTGTCGCTTGGTGGGTCTACGGCGGCGTTTTTTCCGAAGCGCTGATCAATGCCGTTGCCGTACTGGTGATCGCCTGTCCGTGCGCTCTCGGGCTGGCGACGCCAACAGCGATCATGGTGGGCACCGGGCAGGGCGCTCGCGCCGGAATTCTGGTCAAAAACGCCGAGGCGCTGGAACATGCCGAAAAAATCAATGTGCTGGCCGTTGATAAAACCGGAACGCTGACACGCGGCGAACCGGTGGTCACTGATCTGTTGTCATTGGCGCTGGATGTAGATCAGGCTTTGATTCTGGCTGCCGCACTGGAACAGGGCTCCGAGCATCCTCTGGCGCGTGCCATTCTGCAACGCGCCCAGGCTGGGGGCGCCGCTTTGCCAAAGGTGCTGGATTTCAAAGCGGTTCCGGGTAAAGGCGTTGAAGGTACTGTCGATGGCCGCAGTCTGCGTCTTGGTGCGCCCGACTGGTTTGCCGATTTGGTATTGCCCACTGAGCAAATTACTGCCCTGCAAGGCACGGGTAAAACCGTTGTCGTGCTCGCAGAGCGTGGAGTCGATGGTGTCAATGGCTACGCGGCCTTGGCCTTGCTGGCGATTGCCGATCCGTTGCGTGAAACCTCACGCGCGGTGGTGGCGCGGCTGAAAGCTATGGGCATTCGTGTGGTGATGTTGACCGGCGATAACGTGGCGACGGCGGCCGCGATTGCGGCCGAAGCCGGCATTGAAGATTATCGTGCCGGCATTTTGCCCGGCGACAAGGCGGCTGCGCTTGCCGCACTCAAGACCGACGGCCTGATCGTGGGCATGGTCGGTGACGGCATCAACGATGCGCCGGCACTGGCCGCAGCCGATGTCAGTTTCGCCATGGGTGCCGGTTCGGATGCCGCCATCGAAGTTGCCGACATCACGCTGGTGCGTAGCGATCTGCATGGCGTCGCCGACGCCATTCTGCTATCACGTGCGACGCTCGGTAAAATCCGGCAGAACCTCTTCTTTGCTTTCATCTACAATGTATTGGGCATTCCATTGGCTGCCTTGGGCATGCTCAATCCGGTGATTGCCGGCGCGGCGATGGCCATGAGTTCAGTGTCTGTGGTTTCAAATTCCCTGCTGCTCAAGCGTTGGCGAGCCGGTGGGAAAAATCGATAACTGGAGTGAGGAAATGGAAAAAATTGTTTTAGGTGTCAGTGGCATGACATGCCAAGGATGTGTAAGAAAACTGACTGGCCTGTTGCAGGCCGTTCCGGGAGTTGAGCAGGTGGATATTTCCCTGGAAGCGGGGCAGGCCGACATTGTTTTTGATCCGGGTAAGGTTGCTGCGCCTGCGTTCAAGGAAGTGATTGAAGGCGCAGGATTTGATCTGTTCTAATTCCATTTCCAAACCGTCCGTGACTTTGTCGACTTCGCCTTGCCGTACTAAAGTACTGTCAGCGGCTTGTCTTCGCGCCACAAACGACTTGGAAATGGAATCATTGTTGTCTAAATAATCATCAATTAATCATGGCAAAAAAATCAGACACAAATGCTTCTGCATCTCCTGCTGAGCCGATCAAGCTCACCTCGCTTTCACATGGCGGGGGGTGTGGCTGCAAAATCGCTCCCGGCGTACTGGAGAAAATACTCGCCAAGACGGCGCCGTCGCTTATTCCGCCGCAACTTCTGGTGGGCATCGAAACCAGTGACGACGCGGCGGTGTATCAGATTAATGCGGATCAGGCGATTGTCGCGACGACCGATTTCTTCATGCCGATTGTCGATGACCCCTTCGACTTTGGGCGCATCGCCGCGACCAACGCCATCTCGGATATTTACGCCATGGGCGGTACGCCACTGTTTGCGCTGGCGATTGTCGGCATGCCGGTGAATACCCTGCCATTGGATACCATCCGGCTCATCCTCGAAGGTGGTGAATCCATCTGTGCCAAGGCGGGGATTCCGATTGCCGGCGGCCACACCATTGATTCGGTCGAACCGATCTACGGTCTGGTGGCTATTGGTTTGGTGCACCCCGGCAACGTCCGGCGCAACACCGGTGCCAAGCCGGGAGACAAGCTCATTCTCGGCAAGGGATTGGGGGTCGGTTTATATAGCGCGGCGTTCAAAAAGGGTATGCTGGCAGCGCATGATTACGCGTCGATGATCGCGTCGACCACGCAGCTCAACACGCCGGGGGCGACGCTGGGCTGTCTGGCCGGTGTGCATGCCATGACCGATGTGACCGGCTTTGGTCTGCTTGGGCATCTGGTCGAAATCTGCAAAGGTTCCGGCGTGACGGCAGTGCTGGATTACGCCGCTTTGCCCATTTTGCCCAATGCACTTGACTATGCTGCGCGCGGTTGCGTGACCGGGGCGTCTGCCCGCAACTGGGCTGGCTACGGCAAGAGTGTGGTGCTTGATCCCAAGCGTTTCGGTGATACCGAACGTGCCTTGCTCACCGACCCGCAAACCAGTGGCGGTCTGCTCATTGCCTGTGCGCCGGAAGTTGTTACTCAGGTACTCTCGGTGTTTCTGCAGCAGGGTTTCGATCACGCGGCGGTGATCGGAGAAATAGTCGATGGTAAAGCGCAGGTCAAATTTGCCAAGGCGCCAAAAAAGAAAAAATGACTTATAGCAATCCTGACATCAATCCCAGTGCCACGATGACAAGCAGCGCCGAGACGATGGTCTGAATCGTCCGGATCGTCAGCTTTTTGACGAGGCGTGCGCCGATGAATGCTCCAACAAAAGCAGATAGCGTTGCCACGCCAACAAGCAGCCAATCTACATTGCTCTGAACCGTACCCGCATCCCAACCGTAAATCAGCATCCGGGTAAGGTCGACCATAACCGCGAGCACGACGCCGGTGGCAATGAACTGTTCCTTGCCAATGCCCGCCTTGAGCAGGAACATGCTGCGCAACGCACCCTGATGGCCGGAGAGCCCGCCGAAGAAGCCGCTCAGTGCACCGCCCAGCGGCAGATAGTGGCGCCCGAAACTCATCGTGGCAAAGCGCGGCGAGACTTCCAGTACGACGAAGGCGATGATCACAAGGCCAATCACCAGTTTGACCGGCGCGACGGTGAGTGCTGTGCCGCTGACCGAGTAGGTCAGCAGTGGCGACAGTGTGCTGAGTTGCCCGAGCAGCAGCGCGCCAAGCAGCGCCGCAATGACGGCCGGTGCACCGAAGCGCAGCACCACATCACGATTTGCCTGCCAGCCGACGAGGCCGAGCTTGAACAGGTTGTTTGCAAAATGTACGATGGCAGTGATCCCGATGGCGATGTCGAGGGGAAAGAAGATTGCTACCACGGGCATTAGCAGGGTGCCCAGCCCAAAGCCAGAGAATAGCGTGAGGCATGAGGCGAGCAGGGCGGCGATGGCGATGATCAGGATGTCCATGGTGGCAGCCTATCACTTAACTATTTCAGACTGGGCGTCCTGCAAGTTCGCTTTCCCTCGGTCGCAACTCAGCCGGCAGGTGCGATTATTTTTTGGATCGTCGTTCAGCCAGCAGATCGCGCAGGGTCCGTTTTGCCGGTTTTAGAGGTGTCCGGCTTGCCGTCCAGCCAGACTGCATTGGTGGCGTCAGGAAGCGAAAGCGTGATGCCAGCCAGACGAAAGCGCGGTACAGCACAGGGCGTGTATAAAGCGCCGCCCAGCCGCCCCAGATGATGTCCATCAATGCGCTCTTTGCCGCGCCCTGGCCGAGCAGCGGCGCATGTCCGGGTCGCGCCGCATGTGTCGCTTCGCCGCGCAGGCGAATCAACAGATCCGTGATCGGAATCTTGACTGGGCAGACTTCACCGCAGGCGCCGCACAGACTGGATGCCGTTGGCAGCGCGTGCGTTGCAGCCAGTCCCATCATGTGTGGTGAGATGATTTCTCCGATCGGACCGGGGTAGGTGGTGCCATAAGCATGGCCGCCAACGCGGGTATATACCGGGCAATGATTCATGCACGCACCGCAGCGGATGCATTGAAGCGTAGATCGCATCTGCTCGTCGGCGTAGGCCTGGGTGCGCCCGTTATCGAGCAGCACCAGATGAACTTCCTTCGGGCCATCTTTCTCACCCGGTTGGCGCGGCCGGCTGATCATGTTGAAATAGGTGGTGATCGCCTGACCGGTTGCCGAGCGTGTCAGCAGTCCGTAAAGCGGCAGCACATGTTCGAGTTTCTCGACCACTTTTTCGATGCCGGTGATGGCGACGTGTACTTCCGGGACGGTGGTGCACATGCGTCCGTTACCTTCGTTTTCAACGAGACACAGCGTGCCCGTTTCCGCCACGGCGAAATTGACCCCGGAAAGACCGATCTCGGCAGTCATGAACTTCTCGCGCAGAACGGCGCGGCCAATGCCGATCAACTCATCGACCGACTCGGTATAGATTGTACCCGGCACCTTCTCGGCAAACAATCTGGCGATTTGTTGCTTGGTCTTGTGAATGGCCGGCATGATGATGTGCGAGGGCTTCTCGCC
>JANNGP010000140.1:0-9619 GCA_031403915.1 Betaproteobacteria bacterium | reverse complement strand
GCAGGGAAGGAGGTCAAGCGACAGGGGGGCGTGGTGACCAACTATTCGCACGGCGTTCTCGCCGCCGCCGAGCCGGAGTATCCGCGTGAGTCGAACGCGAGCAACGACGGGTGGGTCGAAATGTCCGGCGTCTATGAAGCGCCACCGGGGGCAACACGGGCGCGGGTTGAACTCCATCTCTTGTGGGCGCCGAATGGGAGCGTCAGGTGGAGCGACGTGGCCTTCCTGCCAGTGGAAGCGCCGGCGCCGCGGAAGGTCCGCCTCGCTTCCGTTCATTACCGTCCGCGCAGCGCGAAGACGCCGATGGACGCCTGCCGCCAATTCGCGCCGCTGATCGAGGAATCCGCGCGCCGCAAAGCCAACCTGGTCGTGCTGGGCGAAACCTTGACCTATGCCGGAGTCGGCTCGAGCTATTCCGAATGTGCCGAAAGCATCCCCGGCCCTTCGACGGATTACTTCGGTGAACTCGCGAAAAAGCATGGACTCTACGTCGTGGCTGGTCTCATCGAACGCGACCGGCATCAATTGTTCAACGTCGCCGTGCTCATCGGACCCGATGGCAAGGTCGCGGGCAAATACCGGAAGGTCTGTCTGCCGGACGGCGAATACGACAAAGGCATGTCGCCGGGCAGCGATTATCCGGTGTTCGACACGCGCTTTGGGAAGATAGGCATGATGATTTGTTACGACGGATTCTTTCCCGAGGTCGCGCGCGAATTGGGCAATCGGGGCGCGGAAATCATTGCGTGGCGCATCCACATCCTCGAAGGCCGGCACATTGTCTTCCTCCACATCGACGAAGTGATCCACCTCATCCGCGAGTCGGACGAACCCAAGCCGGCGCTGATTGCGCGCTTTCTTCTCTCCGACCGGCAGGCTGAAGACATCCTCGAAATCCGCCTGCGCCAACTGGCGCGGCTCGAAGGCATCAAGATCGAGCAGGAACTGGAAAAGCTGCGCGGTGAGAAAGACGATCTGCTCAAGTTGCTCGACAGCGAGAACCTCCTGCGCAAACTGGTTGTAAAAGAGATCAAGGCAGACGCCACCAAACACGGCGATGATCGGCGCACGATTATCGAAGCCGCAGCCATGGCCTCACGTTCGGAAATAGCCGCCGTGGCCGATGAACCGGTCACCCTGATTGTTTCCGACAAAGGTTGGGCACGGGTACGGCAAGGCCACGGGCTCGACCTTTCGGGTGTGGCCTACAAGGATGGCGATGGTCCCGGCTCAGCGTTTGAATGCCGCTCCGTTGACGCGCTGGTGATCATTTCGACCGAAGGCCGCGCCTTCACCGTACCCATCGCCAGTCTGCCTGACGGCCGCGGCATGGGCGCACCACTGCCCTCCTTCATCGAAATCGGCAGCGGAAAAATCGCCCACGTGCTGACCGGCAAACCGGAAGACGAACTGCTCGTCGGCAAATCCTCCGGTTACGGCTTCATCTGCACCTACGCCGACCTGCTCTCACGCCAGAAGGCCGGCAAAGCCTTTTTGACCATGGAAGACGGTGCCACGATCCTGCCGCCGTCACACGTTGCCGGCATGGATCACATCGCTGCGCTATCCGAAGACGGGCGCCTGCTCGTTTTCCCGATTGACCAGATGAAGCGCCTCTCCGGCGGCAAGGGGGTGCAGATCATTGGACTGAAGGGCAAGGAAACACTGCGTGCGCTGATCGCGGCCAGGGGGCCGATGGTCAGCATCACCGGGACGTTCCGCAATAAGCCGAAAAGCCTGTTCTCGGAAGAGAAGCATTACGGCCAGCGCGCGCGGCGCGGCGCGGCGGTGGGCTTGGTGAACCAGGCGACGATTGAAAATTTAACTGAAACCTCTGCATAGGAGCTTCCTCCATGAACAGAAAATACACCCTGCTCTTCGTGCTTTCGCTGACCACGTCTGCTGCGTTTGCCGAAAAGATCGGCTGTGTCACCACCGAGTGGAAATTGCTCGGCGCCAACCACAAAGTCTGCGTCGAATCCTTTGGCGACCCAAAAATACCGGGTGTCACCTGCCATGTCAGCCAGGCACGCACCGGCGGCATCAGCGGCAGCTTCGGTCTGGCACAAGACCCTTCACAGTTCTCGTTGGCCTGTCGGCAGACCGGCCCGATCACCTTGCCCGAAAAGTTGCCCAAGGAAGCCACCGTCTTTACCGAAGACACTTCGATTTTCTTTAAGGAAACGCGTGTCATCCGCTTATGGGACGAAGCCAACCGTACGCTGGTGTATCTGGCGATCAGCCGAAAACTTATCGATGGAGCTCCCTACAACAGCATTTCGACCGTCCCCGTCATGCCGTGGAACGCGCGCTGAAGCGCCGTCAGCCGCCTGATCACGCTGACCGCACGCAATATCAGTCTGAGTCTGCGCCGGAGCCGCACGCTGCGCGACGCAGACGATCCGCCACTGCGGCCCAAGCGGCGCCTGTCGGGATATCCTCGACCACGATGATATCATTGCCTGCCTGATCGAGTTCGCGCAGCGCGGCATAGAGGCCACGCGCATAACCCTCCGGCTCGGCCGGCAATTGGCGCAAGGAATGCGGATGAACAAGCCCAACCTGCCGGCTATATGCAAGCACACCAAAACTTTTTCCGCCCGCCTTCAGGGCAGCCAGCACTTCCGGCAATTGTGAGCCGGACACCAGACGCATCGGCGTCAGCGGGGCGTAATGAGCATCCAGCGAACCGGAAACACGGGGCGCATTCCCGTCTTGGTGAATTACGATAATCTCAGGCATTTCTCCGATCACCGCAGCAATCTGCTCGGGCGTCACGTGACCGGGACGCAGCAGGCGCGGCGACGCGCCGGCCCCACGCGACAAGTCGACGATGGTTGATTCGATCCCCACGCCGCAAGGTCCGCCGTCAAGCACCAACGTCACAGCATCGCCGAGTTCTTCATGGACGTGCGCCGCATCGGTCGGGCTGATGCGCCCGAAACGGTTGGCCGACGGGGCTGCCACACCGCACATCCCATTACGCCCGCCACCGGCTTGTGCATAAGCGCGCAGCAGATCGAGCGCCAGCGGATGGGATGGAACACGAAGACCGACCGTCTCCTGCCCGCCCGTTACCGCATAGGGCGCGTCCGGATGGCGCTTGAGAATGAGGGTCAGGGGCCCCGGCCAGAAGGCTTCGGCCAGTTCAAAAGCAGCGGAGGGAATATCAATCGCCCATCGATCAAGATACGCCGCACCGGGCAAATGAACGATCAACGGGTGATCAGCCGGCCGGCCTTTTGCGGCAAATATTTTTGCAACCGCATCGGGGTTGGCCGCATCGGCGCCGAGACCGTAGACCGTCTCGGTCGGAAAGGCGACAAGTTCGCCGGCTTGCAGGAGCGTGACGGCTCGAGTGAGTGCTTGGCTCATCGGTTAAAACCAAATCCACCGCGAAGACGCAAAGGGGCTAAGTTTACGCAAAGAAAGGCTATTAAAAACCTGCCTTTCGATTTTCTTTGCGATGCCTTTGCCTCTTCGCGTCTTCGCGGTGGATGTGTAGTTCAAGGCATATCCGGTAAGGTCTTCGACAGCACCTTCTTGGTCTGGTCCGCACGGAACTTGGAAAGCTTCTTCGCCATCTCAGCATCGCTGAGCGCCATCATGGCCACGGCAAACAGCGCCGCGTTGGTCGCGCCGGCTTCGCCGATGGCAAAGGTCGCCACCGGAATCCCGCCTGGCATTTGCACCATAGACAGCAGGGAATCAAGACCTTGCAGGTGTTTGGACGGCATCGGCACCGCCAGCACCGGCAATTCACTTTTTGCCGCTAATACGCCGGCGAGGTGCGCCGCTGCGCCCGCAGCGCCAATCAGCACCTTGATGCCGCGCCCCTGCGCACTCGACGCGTAGTCCAGTGCCGCATCCGGCGTACGATGTGCCGACAGCACATTGGCTTCATACGGAATACCAAACTTCTTTAGCGTCTCTGCACAGAGACGCATCACCGGCCAGTCACTGTCCGAACCCATGACGATGCCAACAAGAGGATGCTTGACCATGAATATCTCCTTGAATCTTGAAAAAAACGTTTAACCACGAAGGGCACGAAGAGCACGAAGAAAAACCTTAAAAGAGATTCCAAGGAATTTCTATGTTATTGCTTCTCTTCGTGGCCTTCGTGTTCTTCGTGGTTAATTGCAGTTATTAAGCATTTGCCGCGCGCTCGGCGCTTTCCAGCGTATTTGCCAGCAACATCGTAATCGTCATCGGACCGACGCCACCGGGCACCGGCGTGATGAACGACGCCACTTCTTTTACCGATTCAAAATCGACATCACCGCACAGCTTTCCGTCGGCCATACGATTGATGCCCACATCAATGACCACGGCACCGGGCTTGACCATGTCGCCGGTAATCATCTTTGGCTTGCCGATGGCGGCGACGAGTATGTCCGCTCGCAGGCAGTGCGCCTTGAGATCCTTGGTCTGCGAGTGACACACGGTCACCGTCGCACCGGCATGCATCAGTAACATGGCCATCGGCTTGCCGACGATGTTGGAGCGCCCGACAACCACAGCCTCTTTGCCCTTCAGACCGACACCGGCGTCTTCAAAAAATTTCATCGCGCCATACGGTGTGCACGGAATGAAACACGGTTGACCTTGCATCAGCGCGCCAACGTTCTCAGCACGGAATCCGTCGACGTCTTTCTCTGCGGCAATCGCATCGAGCACCGCATCGGCATCAAAGTGTTTGGGTAGCGGCAACTGCACCAGTATGCCGTGAATCTTTGTATCGGCGTTCAATTCAGCAATCTTTTCCAACACGATCTGCGGCGCGACATCCGGCGCATAGGCGTGCTTCTCGGAATAAAAACCGGCCTGTGCGCAGGCATTGACCTTGTTGCGCACATACACCTGCGAGGCAGCATCTTCACCGACCAGAATTACGGCCAGACCGGGGCGCACACCCTGGGCAGTGAGTTCTTCGGCACGTTGTTTGAATCCGGCACGCAATTTTTGTCCGAGCGCGTTGCCGTCAAGTAGTTGTGCTGTCATGGTGACTTCCAAAAAAACAACGGGAAAGGCACGGCGGCAAGCGTCGGCTTTCCCTTTAAAAAGATGCGGATTTTACCGCAAATCAGGCCGTTTCAGTTTGCGCCGCCTGCTCCGCCGCCTTGCGGCCAGCCGCGAAGGCCTGCCGGTTAAGCTCAATGATCTCCGGCTTTTTTTTCGCGAAGCGCTTGAGCACACATTGTTCAAGCACCTCGGCCGGGAAGGACATATGGTCGGCAATCGCGCCAATCATCACGGTATTGCCGAGCCGCACTTCGCCCAATTCCTTGGCAATCGCTGTCGCGTCGAAAGCAAAGACACGTGTGCCGGTCGCGCGCATTTCGCTGATCGGATCATCCGGATAGGCGTGCAGCCCCAGTTCGACGATGGGCGGCACCAGCCGGCCGGTATTCACCAGCGCCAGCCCGCCGGGCTTGAGCATGTGCTGCCAACGCATGCCTTCGGCGACTTCAAAGGCGAGCAGGAGATCGGCTGTACCCGGCGTGATTTGCGGTGACAGCACCTTCGGGCCAAAGCGCAGATGCGACGAGACAACGCCGCCCCGCTGCGCCATGCCGGCCACCTCGGTTTTCTTCACGTCGTGACCGAGCGCGATGGCGGCTTCAGCCAGAATCTCGGTAGCCGTCATGACGCCCTGACCGCCGGTACCGACAACGAGGATGTTAGTAATTTCAGTCATTGTATTAACCCTTTCACCACCAAGTCACCAAGATCACCAAGGCGCACCAAGATATTTCCATTTCGATCTTCTTGGTGAAACTTTGTGTCCTTTGTGGCTTGGTGTTTAGCTTTTCTTCACAATATGAATCGGCATCGACAGCGTATCGACATGAACAATGGCATCCGGCGCACACGGCTGCAGGCAAAGGCCACAACCGGTACAGCCCGCACTTTCGATGCGCACAAAGGCACGCTCGACTTCCTTGCCACTCGGCTTGATGACCTTGTCGCGGCGCGTTACGTGAATGGCCGGACAGCCGATCTCGACGCAGTTACCGCAACCGGTACATTTGTCATCGATGACCATGAACGGCTTGCGCGCGTGATAGTCATCAACCAGCACACAGGGCTGATTAGTGATGATGACCGAAGGCTCGGAAATTTTTGATTCTTCACGCAGCGTCTTGAACAGCGTCGGCAATTCGTAGGGGTCGACGACATGCACACGCTCTTCACGCACGCCAAGCGCCTTCACCAGATTGGCAAAATCAACGCGCGGCGCTTCTTCGCCGTACGCGTTGCGACCGGTACCCGGATTGCTTTGACCACCGGTCATACCCACCGCGCGATTATCGAGCAACAACACGGTGACATTACCCCGGTTATAAACAATGTCGAGCAAGCCCTGCATGCCCATGTGCAGGAAGGTCGAGTCACCGATAACGGCAACAATCTTCTTGTCTTTTTCGGATTCGGCGCGCCCCTTGTCAAGACCCAGCGCCATACCCATCGACGCTCCCATCGAGATGCAGGCATCGAGCGCATTCCACGGATGCCCGAAACCCAGCGTATAGCAACCGATGTCTCCGGAGATGGTCACATTGCGCAGTTGCGAAAGCGTGTAATAGACGCCCAAATGCGGGCAAGCCACACACATCGTCGGCGGGCGCGGAAAGACCTGCATCGGCTTAATCCCGGCAACCTCCGGCAGAGGTTCGCCCAGCAGACGGGCTACCGCCGGCTTGAGCACATTCGGCGAGAGTTCGCCACTGCGCGGCAGAATAGCCTTACCCGAGACCGTGATGCCCTGCGCCTTGAGTTCGATTTCGATCAGTGGTTCGACTTCTTCGACCACCACCAGTTGATCGCACTGCGTGGCGAACTTGCGCACCAGTTCGAAGGGAAGCGGGCAGGTAAAACCAAGTTTGAGTATCGGCGCATCGGGGAAGGATTCGCGCACATGCATGTAGGCCGGCCCCGAAGTCACAAAGCCAACCCGGCGATCCTTTCCGGTTTCCACCACATTGAGCGGCGAAATCTCAGCTTCGTCGCGCAATTTGTTTTCACGTTCGAACATCAGCGGCAGGCGTCGACCCGCCGCACCCGGCACCATAACCCAGCGCGCCACTTCCTTCTTGAAGCCCGCCACCGGTCGCTCAATGCGCTCACCCACCTCGACCAGGCCTTTGACGTGACAGATGCGAGTGGTCAGACGCAGGATGACCGGCACCTGAAAGCGCTCAGAGAGTTCAAAGGCCGCCAGCGTAAAATCGTGAGCCTCCTGGGAATCAGAAGGTTCAAGCACCGGAACATGGGCAAAACGCCCCCAGTAGCGCGAATCCTGTTCATTTTGCGACGACGACAAACCCACATCGTCGGCGATGGCGATCACCAGTCCGCCGGACACGCCAGTTAAGGTCATGGTCATCAGCGCGTCGGAGGCGACATTCATGCCAACGTGTTTCATCGCGCAGAAAGAACGTGATCCGGCCATCGCCGCGCCGAAGGCCACTTCCAGCGACACCTTCTCATTGACCGACCACTCGGCATAAATGTCCGGATAGGTCGTGATTACCTCGAGCATTTCGGTCGCCGGCGTTCCCGGATAGGCGGCCGCCACACGTACGCCTGCTTCCCACACGGCGCGCGACACCGCATCGTTGCCTGACATCAATAACCGGCTCTGCGCCGGTGCCGGCAGGGCCGACTCCCTTGCTACTGCTACCATTATTTCTCCCAAAATTTCTTGAATTCATCGAATAAAACGGGGAACTATGCGATTTTATAACATTCCTACTTGTGCACTGATTTAGTTGAACCCATCAATGCAAAAAGGGTCAAAAGCAGTGTTTTACTAATTGCACAATGCAATATTGTATTTTACAATGTGATATATAGTACTTGATTGATGCACTGCGGTACATCCCGCTACGCCAATGTATTACCCTAGCGGCTTTCGTCCACGCGGGACGAATGACAAGCCACCCCTCTGCAGCCCAGGAGATTAGTTATGGCAGCACTACCGGAAAACGCTCTTACGCCCGTTATCAACGATACCGACCCGGCTGAAACCCGCGAATGGCAGGACGCACTGACCGGCGTAATCGCCCAAGAAGGTACCGAGCGCGCCCATTACCTGATCGAGCGCATGATCGAGCAGGCGCGCGAAGAAGGCATAGACATTCCCTACAGCGCCACCACCGAATACATCAACACCATTCCCGCTGACCGCCAGCCCAAGTATCCGGGCGACACGGCCATCGAAATCCGCATCCGCAACTACCTGCGCTGGAACGCCATGGCCATGGTGGTGCGCGCCAACCGCGACACCAACGTCGGCGGCCACATCGCCTCCTTTGCTTCATCCGCTGCGCTCTACGACGTGGGTTTCAACTGGTTCTGGCGCGGCATGGATCACCCTACCGGCGGCGATCTCGTTTTCTTCCAGGGGCACTCGATTCCCGGCGTTTATGCCCGCGCGCATATGATGGGTCGCCTGTCCGACGAACAGGTCGAAAACTTCCGGCAGGAAGTCGATGGCAAGGGACTGTCCTCCTATCCGCACCCCTGGCTGATGCCGGACTTCTGGCGCTTTCCGACGGTCTCTATGGGCCTCGGCCCGATTCAGGCCATCTATCAGGCACGCTTCATGCGCTATATGGAAAGCCGTTCCTTCATCCCGGTCACCGACCGCAAGGTATGGGCCTTCCTCGGCGACGGCGAAACCGATGAAGTCGAATCGCTGGGCGCCATCGGCATGGCCGCGCGCGAAAAACTCGACAACCTGATTTTCGTTATCAACTGCAACCTGCAACGTCTTGATGGCCCGGTGCGCGGCAATGGCAAGATCATTCAGGAACTCGAAGGCACTTTCCGTGGCGCCGGCTGGAACGTCATCAAGCTGATCTGGGGCCGCCACTGGGATACGCTCTTCGCACGCGACACCAAGGGCATCCTCAAGAAGCGCATGATGGAATGCGTTGACGGTGAATACCAGACCTACAAGGCAAAAGACGGCGCTTACGTACGCGAGCATTTCTTCAACACGCCGGAACTCAAGGAACTGGTGGCAGACTTTACGGATGCCGATGTCTGGCTGCTCAATCGGGGCGGCCATGACATCTTCAAGATCTACAGCGCCTTCAAGGCGGCGGCCGAGCACAAGGGCAAGCCGACACTGATTCTGGCCAAGACCGTCAAGGGTTACGGCATGGGCGAAGCCGGTGAAGGCATGAACATCTCGCACCAGCAGAAGAAGCTCGATAGCAAGGCCTTGATTGCCTTCCGCGACCGCTTTAATCTGCCGGTGCCGGACGACAAGATCGACGAGTTGCCCTTCCTCAAGTTCTCCGAAGATTCACCCGAATACAAATACATGCATGAGCGCCGCACGGCGCTGGGCAGCTACCTCACCCGCCGCCGCCAGAAAACCGAGGCACTGGTGATTCCGCCGCTCTCCGCTTTTGAATCGCTGCTCAAGGCCTCGGGCGAAGGGCGCGAAGTGTCGACCACGATGTCCATCGTGCGCCTGCTTAACATCATGCTCAAGGACAAAAAGATCGGCCGCCACGTCGTCCCCATCGTGCCGGACGAATCGCGCACCTTCGGCATGGAAGGTCTTTTCCGTCAGGTCGGCATCTGGAACCAACTCGGCCAA
>JANNGP010000139.1:0-12869 GCA_031403915.1 Betaproteobacteria bacterium | reverse complement strand
GGAGAGAACATCGCTTGCAGGAAGATCGCCGCCGGTTCTTGCTTTAAATGAAGCAGCGATAATTTCGGCAGCTTTTCTTGCTGGAATGGTGTAGAAGATGGCGGCACAGACACCAACTGTTAGTGAGACAGAAACGATGCCAACTTGTTTTAAAGAAAATCTCTTGTTTTCATAGAATCCGTCTCCCTCGTGTTCAAGTTACTCAATTCGAATTGCAGCTGAAGTCTGATTGAGCGGCCAACACGGCATACTCTTTCTTCGGCCAAAGGCCACAGACGTCAACTATTCGGACTTCGTAGTAATATAGTCATGGCGCGCGGAAGGGCCATCTGCCGTTCGGTATAGAAGCTCCGACTTTTTCTACTGATCAGTCCGATGCGAGAAAACGCGTGATCAGCGAGTCACAGGCTGAACAGCAGACCCCAGCCGACTGGAACCGATAAGACAAAACGCAGTGCGCGTTTAAATCCAAAATTGGCTGCCAACGCTGTTGATAGAGTGGTATTAGGTCCAGGTGTGAAGCTCGCAGCTGTACACAGCAGTAACAGAGCGGTGAGTTCAGCAGTACTCATGTACTGAATGAGGAAGTGGGTTGTTCGTTTTTCGGCTCTTCAATGAAGGCACGAAACCATAGACTCATGAATACTTCGACCGCTGTAACGGCCTGGATGGTTGCCATCGCAGCCAAGCACCGGGTCGTCATGCCTTGTCGATCTTCGATTTCTTCTTGCTGACAACCGCTTTAAGTTTGCTTGGCAGCGCGGGAGCATCGGCATCTTCCAACGCTGCAACAACGGGCGGTGCCAGATAGTTATCCTTGCTCACCACCGGCTTGCCGCTCTTTGCTTCCAGTGCTTTGCGGGCATTTCCGGCGATGGTGCCGCCTTCCGTGGCGGCCGTGCGGTTATCGGTAAAGCCTTGGGCATCCTTGCGCCGGGCGATTTCCGTGGTGCCGGCTTCACCCAGCATAGTGAAGATCAACTCCAGATCGGTCATGTGGTCGCGCAGGTTGTTGCCGGTCTTCACCGTGTTCAGTCCCTTGAGGCGGCTGTGCGCACCGGGGGTTACGCCGAAGGTGGCGCGGGCAATTTCGGCGGTCAGGATGGAATATTCCTTGCCCTCCTGCACACCGCGTTCTTTCCATTCGTCGGTGAGTTCACCGCGTATGGCAATCGAGCGTAACCGCTTCTCGATCCACGCCTGCGGATAGCCCTTGGACTGATACAGCTCGCGGGCACGGGCACTGGCGAGTTCGGGATTTTCGATCTCCTTGACGCGCTCATAACCCACCTGCGCCAGCCAACGCTTGAAGGGTTCGGCCTTGGGCGAGGGGATGGACTGGATGATGCGGAACAGACCCTCGGTGTTGGCACAATTGGTCGCACGCATTTTGCCGTCCGGGGCCAATAGCGGAAGGGGGGTACAAGTTGTACCCCAGTTGGCATCCAGCATCGGATCACGGCTCCGCATCTTCTTGATGTATTGCTTCGCATCGGCCGAATCTGTGAGAACGTCGACCACGTCGACAATGGCAAACCACCACTCGTTGTTGTGCCAGGTGCGCCGGATGGCGGCTTCCTGAAAAACGACGATGTGATTAGCAGGTTCAGCGGCTGCTACTGCTTTCTTTTTCATGTTACGTCCCTTTGAAATCACTATGCGTTTGATAGCTGCCTGCGCATATTCCATGGGGGTTACAGACTGCTCTGACGTTAAGACTACCCCACAGCGGCGTTACGAAAGACACTTCTCAAGCTTTTTGACCAGATCGAGAGCTTGGCGAACCTCCTCTTTGTAGAGTGGGGATTTGCCGCCGTGGGAGCCCAGATTGATTACGCGCTAAGCAGTCGCGAGTGCGTCGTCAATGTTTTAAGGCAGTCTAAGAGAACTCATAAAGTCGTTGTGTTTAATCAGAAAATCGTCCACATACGGGAACTCTTTCTCAATAATTTCTAGCAGAGTTGTGCCAACCGTCGTGGTCAAGCGTTTGAGATCAAAGCACTCCAGAATGGCGCGCAAATGCTCGTCACTACCGTCCGAGAATTTGCGTCGTTCCTTCAGGTGTCTCGCAACGACTAAGAGTTCACTCGGAGGGATTTCTTCAAAAGCTCGCGGACCTCTGCTTCGTAGTTTGATCGGAGGGCTATCCTTCATTCTGATTACAGAATAAAGGAATCCGTGAGTACCTGACTCGTCCTCCGAAACGATTCGTCCTTGTCGGATTGCATTTGCAAGAGCCTTGTTCATTGTGCTCTTTAGCTCATGGCCCATCCGCTTGATACCACAGCCGCGCAGATAGATATCGTAGGCTCGCTTAGCAACCAGCGGGCCCTCAATCTCAGCGATCAGACAGAGGCCTTCGGCAATC
The DNA here is from genome assembly GCA_031403915.1 of Betaproteobacteria bacterium. Classification (GTDB taxonomy): domain Bacteria; phylum Pseudomonadota; class Gammaproteobacteria; order Burkholderiales; family Rhodocyclaceae; genus Propionivibrio. The sequence goes on along the minus strand of JANNGP010000139.1, from coordinate 10,501 downwards.
TCTCCCGCATTGAGGGTCCGAGGATCTCCACCGGCTGAACCATCAAATGCAACATAAGCGACAAACAGCGCGTTGGCGACAGGAGAGGCAATAGGTACTGATCGCGGCTCGACTTTACCAATCAGCGCTGTAGCCACCTCTGTTTCATTCGCGGCTGGTTCAACTGTACTTTCATCATCGTCAATACTCTCAGTTTCTAGATTCACGATAATTAATTCGTCAATTTCCTCCCTCGCGACCAGCACATGATCTGAAGGAGAGGGAGGTTCTGCCGCTGTCTCATCTATTCCACCAGGTTCAATTCCAAGGCGATGAAGCTCTGCCCAAAGCACATCAAGAGACCTAACGCGGTCACGGTAGAAGTCGCCGCCTCGAATCCGAACAAACTTCCAACCAGCGCGTTCAAGATCTCGTTGCCGAGCCATATCTTGATCGTAACGATCAGGACCATGCCATTGGTCACCATCGCATTCAACGGCAAGACGTCCCTGCATGCCTTCAACAACAAGGTCAATTCGGTAGCGGTGATTTGTAGGATCGCCAACACACACCTGAGTTCGTACAAAAAAGTTTCTCAGCGTGATTGCACGGAAAACGTCGCGCTCAAACTGAGAATCGAACTTCTGTTCCGATTCATTTGCCGCCTGCCGACCGGGATTTAGCATGTAGCTCAACAGGCGGTGCCGCATACAGGACGGGCTTAGGACATCAAGGTCTACCGAATGGAAGAGCCACATTTGGTCTTGAGCGCGACTGGCAGCTACATTGAATCTCTGTCGTGCTGATTCGACCGCGAGAGCACCAATCCTTTCATTTGGCGCCGCAACCATGCTGAGAAAAATTATGTGGCGCTCGTCTCCCTGAAATGCATAGGCATCTCCGCAAATTAGCCTGCGTGCATTGATAACCTCGGGTTCCAAGACTTCAAGAATTTTGTGTTCAATCAGTTTGGCTTGTGCGTCACCCTGCAAACTGATCACACCCATGCTGCATCCAACGTAGCGAGGATCGTCAATACATGCGACGATTTGCGCTACCAATGCATCAGCCTCTGGCTCATTCAGTGCATTTTGAGGACTGCCTTTTCGATACCCATCAGGCACTCGGCGAAGAACAAGAGGTTTTAAGCGGTTAGCTGGATATGAACGCAGTGGATCTAAGGGCGTACCATTACTCGCATAACAAAGGTCATTCGAGAACTGGATGATTTCCGGCATGCAGCGAAAGTGCTCGCGCAGTACTATGTTTTGCCCAAAACGAATCTTTGCATTGCCGTAGAGGCTGCTCTGTGCTGAAAGTGCATGATGGTGTGGGATACCTTCAAGGTAGTGATGCTGAAGACCGGCAATGGCTTCGTCTGCGATTCCAATGCCATAGGGGCTAATTTGTTGGTCGTCTCCTACTACCACTATCTTCTTGGCAATGTAAAACAGAAAGAGGCTTTCAACACCTAGCTGACTTGCTTCATCTACGATCACTACGTCGTAACGGCCAGGGGCTGGTTCAATCATTTCAGCCACAAGGTACCTTGGCATAATCCAGACCGGAATCGCTTCGCGGCATTGATCCATGTACTGTCGCGCTTCGCGGCGCAATCGTTCCATCTTGGCCGACTTGCCAGTGCCTTTTCCCATTGCGCGCACTGCTTCGCGCCAACTCTTTAATGCAGCCGATTCTTTTGTAGAAAGGCGTGCGAAGAAGTGAGACCACGCACGAAGGGCTGCCGACTCGGCAAGCAATTGACCGATTTCCTTGTCCGTATCGTGGCGGCGCTCCCATAGGCGCTGCTGATATTCAGGATCACTACGCTTCTGTAACCAATTGTCGGCGAGAGCCCAGTTCCAAGCCTGCGTCCAATGTCGAAAATGCTCATCCCAACACGCACTACTCACGCTATCAGTTGCCGCTTTTATGAAACCCGGTACTGCAGTATTCAAGACAGACTCAGTTTGCTGGCGTTGCTGTTGATCGAGGCGAACCCGCTCAATGCCCTGCACTTGAGCATAAAGCTGACTGTATGCAGTCACATTGCGCTGCTCTACGGATTCAATCAACAAACCGTCGATTGGGTGCGCATCGAACATGCCACGCATTACCGCGAGATCACGCAAACATGACGTCACTTTTTCGGCGGCCTGCCGCTTCTGCTCTTCCTGTTCAGCAGCATCAATTATCCTCAACCATTCCTGAGCTTCATCGTTCTGCCAATCTGGTTCGGGGATTGGTGACGCGGCCGACGTCATGGCACTGCTTAGTTTCAGGCAATCATCTGCGTAGTGAAGGGCGTCATTCAGAACGCCGACCTGCTCTTTGATCGCTACTACGCGCATTCGTAAGTCAGAACCTGATGGCAGCCCCCCGTGATCTGACCATGCGCGTTGTAGATCATCTATCGCAACGGTAAGATCGGCGTGTTTGCAGACCGCATGTAGTCGTTCAATACTGTCTGCTGGCTGTCCGTCAACGGATATCTGGTCTCGCAGGTATGTACGCTCCTTAACAACAGCCGGGGTGAGAAAACAAAATTTCGTCCACTTGCCTCCATTTTCAAAGTACTGAATGACCGCAGCCGCATCAGCTTTTATGGCCTTTACCTCTTTGGCCACTTGAACCAAAACCGAAGTAGATCCAAGGCTTTCTAGCAACCGTTCGATATGACTTACCAACTCGTGCGTTCGCTCACGCAGCGTGTGCCATACAGCATGTCGTCCAGTTAAAGATGCCGCTAAGGCGCGGCTAAGCCATTCGCCTCTGAAACGTTCAAGCTTCCTACGTCTTTCGTCCTGACGGCGGAGGTGTTCCGCTAGTTTGCTTCGGGCATTCGCCCCGAGGGCCAAGATTGGGCGATAGGCACGATGGCTGCGCGTTTCGGCAATTCTTTCAACTGCAGCTTGAGCTTCCCGCTCTACGCTGACTGCGATTCCAAACTCTGCCGGTGTTGGAAGCTTGTCGCTGCCAAGAATCTGTCGCTTTGAATCACTGATAGCATCATTGTCATAACTACGAACAATACGCAACCATTCAACCAAATCGGATTCGGTACCCGGAGGAGCATCAGGCGCATCTTGCGGGACTCGCAGCCAACCGTAGGTTTCGCGCTCGTCAGCAACCCGTTCTGCAATGGCCGATGCAGTACCTCGGTAGGCTCCATTTGCCAAACTATGCGGACAGGTTTCATCCCCTCGAAGGCTCCTAAGTTCGGTGTCCATCTTGGCTAATGACCGTCGGGCTGCGTCAAGTTCGCCATCAATCTCAGCGATGCGCTCGTTGTAATCGCCCTGACTATACGTGGCATGGCGAGTGGTGATCCCTTGGACCGCACTGTTGAGTTCCGCGAACGCGTCACCTCCTTGCCCCAACAAACTAACGCACAGTGGCTGAATCTCCTTAGGAAGTTTGTCCTTTAGTACCTGAAGTGCTCGACCCGTCTCCGCCGTGATCAGAACTCGCTTACCCGTCGCCAATAGGTGACACATTAAGTTGGCGATAGTGTGACTTTTGCCAGTTCCGGGTGGTCCCTGGACCAGTACGCCACGCCGTTGATTTAATGCCTCGACGATTTGCTTTTGTTGGCGATTAGCGGGCAGAGGGAAGTAGATTTCTCGAGCATCCAAATTAGGCTGTCCGTTCGGCTCAGGGAATTTGTTTTGTATTTCAGCATCTTGGTCGTCCTCGTCATCGACCAGACCGCGCCACCCAAAGGGAACTTCATCAGGGACCAAACTTAGGCGATCAATCAACGCATCGTAGATACGAATCATCCCCACTTGAGTGCGTTTGCGAAGAATCAGTGCTGGTGCAAAGCTGATCATTGGGCGCGCTTCACTACCTACTTCCGGTTTCAGATTCGCTGACCATTGTGAGTCGGGGTGCAGCGCTTCAGCCCATGACCTAAGCGCTCTATGCATAATGGTATGGTCCCAGACATCATCGCCAATGGCACTAAATTGCTCGGCGACGCTATCATATTGACCTCTTTCTGGCCGAAGTTCGGCTTCGAGCATGTCATCTTCAATTCGAAGTTGAGCACCGTCTGCGGCACCTTCCAAACGCATCGTTCCCGTATTTGCATCGAAGTGGAGGTCTACACGAGCCGACGCAATATGACGCCGAATTGAGGTGAGCTTGATGTTTGCAGTGCTGCGCCAATCCAGTAATCCCAAGCCTAGTATTAGTTCAACAATTTCACCTTGCTTGCGAACTTGTGTATGTAGGTTGAAAAGTTCAGCGTAAACATTCTGAACAGATTCGCGACGGCGGTACTCGGCGGACCAAGCAGCCCAAATTGGCTGATAGCGCTCATAAGCTTTTAAAACTTCGGGATGATCGACAATGGAAGACTCAACTAAAGCAGGCTCGTCATCTTTCTCGACTTCTATAGTCGCGTCGGGTAGAAAAATCGACGGCCTCAATTTTGGGATCTCAAGCGTTGCCCTTCGCAGCGCTTGCTGGTCAATCCAAGGAAGAACTAGCTCCGGTGGTTCTGGTAGCTTCGGGAATCTCTGCTTACGCACTTCCAGCCAAGAGGACCCAGGCTCAAATGTGCAATTCCATGCTGAACTCAGACAATCAGCCGTCTGAGGCATATCGGCAAACCAAAGCACCGACTCGTACTTGTCGACGTCACGAACCGTTGTGCTTCGCAGGCCCACAAACTCTTTGAGGTAGCGGGCCAAGCGCAATGCCTTGGACTCCTGCTTATGCCCGAAAGACGGTTGGGGTAGTTGCTCTGATAATTCAGACAAAGCAGACCTCAACATCGAACCTGGTTTCTTCGTTCATGTGACGATATATCCGACAAGTGAGTTTTGGATCAATCCTGCGCAATGAAATCACCACCGCCTCTTGTGGCTTACTCTAAAGAGGCTGCCAAATTTTTCGTTATGATAACTGGAAATGTCTTTTTCTAATGGATTGCTAATGGAAATGGGTAGCCCTCAGTAAAGAAACAGGATTGGTCTAGTCATTGTGCCACGTCAGATTTCAGAGATCGGCCGCTTGATGGCCGACCACGTTGCGAGGAGATAGGGCAGGGTGCCCATTCTGTATGCTCCTGTTGGAAAACGCATTGTTAAATTGGCTCGCACTTGCCGGTACCTATGTATTCCATCGCCGCGTTGAACATCGGATCCTCCTTCGTGCCCAGACGGAAGCTCTGGCTGATGTCGTCCTTCATCAGGCAGTCCGGAACCAGCCCTTCGTGGTAGAGGCCCATTCCCTTTGCGTCGCTGACGCTAAAATTCAGCATCACAAAGCGTAGATCACCGTACTGCAGGGGAGCCATCCCCACTGGCTTGCCGCAACTCACCTCGCCGAAGCTAATTACTGGCAGGTAACGGTTAAACCCGACAGACAGCAATTCACTTGCCGAGCAGGTGTCGGCCGACTGAAGGATAAATATGCGCTTGATGTCGATTCCGCTGTTGTGCGGTTTGAAGTAAAACGATTCGTTGGCATCGGTGTACTTCAGGTTGTTGCTTGTCTTGTAGAACACCTCGCCGGCATGGCTGTTTCCCGCAATAAGATTGCCCAGATGACTGAGTACGGAGAGGTTGCCGCCGGGGTTATAGCGAAGGTCAATGACCAGTTCCTTGATGCCTGCCTCCTTGAATTTGGCAAACGCCTCGTTGAGTCGTTTAATCACCGAAGGGTGGAATTCATCAAAAAAAAGGTAACCGACTGGAATGCCACGAGAACGGTCTATCCTGGACTCAACCTGTTTGCCTTTGTCAGTCGAACCGGTGACTGGGCGCGCATCTTTACCGGGTTCTGTAAAAAGATACCTCTTCCCTGTGCCGTCAGCGGTATGACCGAGAGAGACGCGCCAGCCGCGTGCCACGCCAGCTTTCTCCGCAGGAGAGCCTGGCACAACATGGACCACGCGTGCTTGCCTATCCCGGAAAGTCACCACAACACCGGGATTCTCGGGGAGACCGATCATGCCGTCGCCTTGCTTACTGGACCCTTCGCTGTCGCCACGTTGCAGGAAGCTGAAACGGTCACGCTCGGCGAGGTAGAGTTTGGGGGTGTTGGCACCGGTGCGGGTTGATACGGTTAAGCGTTCGTTGTGCCAGAGATACGAGTCCCGTTCCATCAGGCGCGTGAAGGACTCTTCGGGGAGAGGAGACAGTGGCTGGTGGGATGCAATAACCTCCGCGACTGTCCGGTTGAGCAGACTGCCGGTTATGTTCTGGAACATCACAAAAATCAGGGCGCCGGTGACTGCCCAGTGCCGCATCAGATGCCAGCCATCCGTTAGTGTGCCGCTCGGGCGGCGTAGCGGGTAGCCCCCGCCGGCCATACACAGCAAACTAAAGAGGAAGGCCTGCATTATCCAGCGTGGGGCGTCACTCATTCCTGGAAGGAATAGCATCAAGACTGGGCAAAGTGCGCTGAGAAACAGACGGCCGGGATACAAACGCCCCATACGTGATAGTTGAACCAGCATGCAGATAAGGAGGCCGGCGAGCGATACGGCTGGAAGCAGCAAGAAAACATCCACCTCGATTCCACGGGCGGCATGCCACTGCTCAATTTCCTGATGGGCCAGCAGGCCAGCGGCCAGGGCAATCGAGATCCAGACGGCATCCCAGTGCGGTTGCGGAAAATCGCCGGCACGGAAGGAGTCCTTGGTGCGCCGGTCGCGCAGGGCAAGAGGGAGCAGAAACATGCCGGAAAGAAATGCGCCAGCCAGGAAGCCGGTCACCCAATCGAGAAACTGATCAGCCCGGTGGATGTCCAGCCGGTCAAAAACGCCGGCAAAGATCAATCCGATACTGATTGTCAGTGTGGCAGCCGGCATTCTGCGCTGGCCGTGGCCTGCCGGCGTGCCGAGCAGTTCCAAGGCCGACAGCAGCGCCATGGCAATGCCCATGAACAGGGTAGCCGCCTCTGTTCTGCCAGACACGAGCCAGCCTGCCCAGGACGTAGCAATCAGTGCGGCCAGCCAGATCAATGCAAAACTCATGAGCCTATTCTCCCACCAAAGGCGGCGCTCGCAATATGCAATCGTAATTGAATCTGAATGATTCCATGGTGGCTATTGTGGAAGGGTAAAAGCTCGTAGCGTGAGCCTGAATAGAATCAACTCGAATCCGCTTTATGAGCCTTTGGCTTGTTAAGCTGATGTGGTAGCGCAGCTGAGATGCGGATAGAATTGACCCGGCGATTGCATCTCGTTTTGATTCGTCTATGGCGCGGAGCAAATGCTTGGCCTATTTGACCTGCAATTGAACAACACCGGGGAAGATTGGAGTAAAAATGACCTACTGGAGAATGCAGCTTCACCCCGACGCACCTGGTGGTGCGATTCGACATACCGTCGAATCATTATCAGCGGGATACGTTGGCCTTGACTTCGAGGAAGACGTTCCTGATTTAATGACAGTGCCCCAGTCAAGCCTTCCGCCGAACCAGCGCAATTATTGGGGGTTTGCACACGAAATGGCAGTCGGAGACTACATTCTTCTTTTCGCACACCACTTTCCGCTAGCTCTTGCGAGAGTCAGCAGCGAATACAACTACATACGCGCTGCTGTACCGGAGCTAGGTGTGTGGTTCCGGCACTTTAGAAAGGTGGACGAAGTCAGGTACTACGGTGACTTTAAGACCAATGCTCGCAATTGGAAACCGTTAACAATGACGGCCACCATCACGCCGCTTAGGGAGAACAATTCCGAGTCATATATGCTTATTGAAGAGTGGCACCGCGCGGGTGTTGCTTAGCCCAAAGACAGCGCTTTCCAGCCATACACCCAAGCGTTACAGGGCGGCAGGTATCGACCTAGTGCATTCTCCACGCTTGACCGTCCTGCCTGCTGGCGCCGCAATGCCAGTATCCGTAGAGGCGGGGTCAAATGAGTGCCGCCGGTGATCCCTCTATGCATTTGCATTATGCCATCATCTCAATAATGCCGGTATGATGCCGTCAGAGGCTCAAACAAAGAGCCCGGCGGAAAGCGTTGAGTTTGTTCCTTTCCGAATACCTGCCAAGGGGAGAGAAATGGGACAGACTCCGCGCCTCTACAAAATCCACCAGATGTTGGAGAACCGTCACTTTGTGACGTTCCAGAATTTGTTAGACGAGCTAGGGGTCTCACGAGCCACGCTCAAGCGTGATCTGGCTTTGATGAAGGATCAGCTTAATGCGCCGATCGTCTTCGACCGCAGTCTCGGCGGATACCGCTTCGACCATGAAACGAAATTTGTCGGCGACAAGTACGAACTCCCTGGTCTCTGGTTCTCGGCAGAGGAAATCCATGCTTTGCTGACCATGCAGCATCTGCTATCTAGCCTAGATACCGGAGGCCTGCTTGGACCGCACATCAAGCCTTTGCTTTCCCGTTTGAAGATGCTGCTCGGAACGGCAGAAAATTCAGCCGAAGAAGTTGAAAAACGCATCAAGATCATCTCCCTCGGCGCCCGTGAGATTCCGCTGGACTATTTCCAATCGGTCGGTTCAGCACTGCTGCGCAGGAAACGCCTGAATATCCGCTACCGCAGCCGTGGCAAGAACGAAACCACCGAACGCGAAATTTCCCCGCAACGCCTAATCCATTACCGCGACAACTGGTATTTGGATGCCTGGTGTCATTTGCGGGATGAACTCAGGAGCTTTGCAGTCGATGCCATCGAGCAAGTTGAGATGCTGGAGGCCAAAGCCAAGGATGTGTCGGAAAAGCGCCTCGATGAAATCCTCGGTTCCGGCTACGGAATCTTTTCTGGAGAGAAAGTCAGTTGGGCGACGCTTCGCTTTTCCCCGCTGCGCGCTCGTTGGGTATCAACGGAGAAGTGGCACCCGAAGCAGGTAGGTAAGTTGCTGCCCGACGGTTCCTATGAATTGAGGCTGCCGTACAGCAACGACACCGAGCTGATGATGGACATCCTCAAGTACGGGGCGGATTGCGAGGTGGTGGGGCCGAAGGAGTTGAAGAAGAGGGTGCTGCAAGAGGTAATGACGATGTCGGCCTTGCTGGATTGAAATGTCGCCTAGATCCTAGAACAATGAAATTGAGTGTGGACGACCGAGATAGATACAACTCAAAGATCTGTTGGGCACATTGTTGGGCACATTTCTTATAAAAATGACTTGGCTTGCCAGAAAAGAAAAAAGCCTAAATCATTTCTGATCTAAGCCTTTGACTTTACTGCGTATTTCTGGCGCGCCCGGAGCGATTCGAACGCCCGACCCCTTGGTTCGTAGCCAAGTACTCTATCCAGCTGAGCTACGGGCGCTTTGTGTTTTTGAAGCCGCGAATTCTACGCAACCGTGTCACCAATTTCAAGTGGTATTTTCAAATTTGCTCAATTTATTTGGCGGTGACGATCTGTTCTTGGATTTTGGCAGCATTTTCTGCTTCACGATGTCCGAGGCGTCTTGAAAGTATGGCGGCGGCTTCTTTTAAACTTTTTGCGAGCGGGCTGTCCCATTCCATATCGAAGTGGCCAATGGTTCCGAGTGTCGTAACAGCGGCGACCATGCGGTCTGTGTGATCAAACACTGGGGCGCTGAATCCGTTGATTCCGGGTGTAAAACTGCCGCTGGCGCGCGATAGGCCTCGGCAGCGTATCTCTTCCAATTGTGCCTCTAGGCGGCGCGTCAATGCGGCTATCGTGGTATGGGCGGATTCGGCCGAGGCGCGTAGCTCGGCATCGAGTTGCTTCCTTAGATAGGGCGAACGAAAAAATGCTGAGAATGCAAGTCCTGTAGCTGAGGTTGTTAGTGGCAGGACAACTCCTGTTCTTAGCGTGATGGTAATTGGCCCTCCGGCCTCGACCCAGCGAACGCATGTGGCACCGTGATTGCCCCACATGGCAAGTGCGACGGTTTCCCCTATGTGCTCGCAAAGATCCTCAAGAATCGGCGCCGCTAAGCGTACAGGGTCAAGCCTGGCTAGGCTCGCCAGTCCAAGTTCCAAAGTGCAGGCCAACCAGGTCGCCGATATCGATGGCAACTTCGTTCCGGCGTTGCAGATCGGGAGTGTTATTGTTCTCATTCCGCCCATTGTGGTCGTGAACGCCGATGACAGTGGCGACGGCAGCTTGCGCTCGGCCATCGCATTGGCCAATTCGACTGCCGACAACGACGTCATCGTTTTCGATCCGGGCTTCTTCAATACGCACCAGGACATCAACTTGCTGTCGGCCCTGCCGACAATCACCGCCAACGGCGGCGGGTTGACCATCACGGGGCCGGGTGTCGCCAACCTGACAGTTAATGGCGGGGACGCTTTCCGAGTGCTCGATTCCAATGCCCCGAAACTCAACTTGTCCGGATTCACGGTAACCGGCGGGCTCGCCGACGGCAGCGCCGGTATTCCCAACGGCGAGTTCGGCGGCGGCCTGCGAGCCGGCGGCGTCGTGACGTTGGACAACATGGTGTTCACGGAGAACCGAGCGGTTGGCTCTGCCCTTTATTTCGACGTCGGCGCCGGCGGCGCTATTGGCATGAAGAACGGCGGCGCCCTGATGGTGCGCAATAGCACCATCGATGGGAACTTTG
>JANNGP010000138.1:0-19453 GCA_031403915.1 Betaproteobacteria bacterium | reverse complement strand
CATTATCCGGCAGCGAAACGAGCCGATAAGACGAATTTGGCACCGGCGTCTGATCATACGCAACGCCAAATTTCAATTTCCATGCATCGTTGTACTTATAGTTACCGCCTAGAGCAACACGCCACGTATCGTTAAATCTGGTTTCCAGGGTCTGGGCAGTCGCGCCGTTTGCCACACCCGAAGTGCGCATGATATCGACCTTAGGAATCGAACTCCAACCCGTCCAGGACACATCGCCTAGCATTTCCCACTTATCTGAAAGCTTCTGCGTTACGCTCAGAATTGCCGTATCAGGCAAAGTCAGACCGGCTTTAACATCACTTTGCCCACCAGCAGTACGCAACCCCCCAAGGGTGGCATTCCCTAGAGCACTACCATCGCTAGACAGTTTCACATCGCCAGTAGAGTTGTACTTAATTCTTGATCGATAGGACACGCCAACCTTGGTGGAAGGTGAAACAGCAAACAAAGCGCCAATATTCCAACCCCAAGCATCGTCGTCAAGTTTCATTTTTGCAGTAACCAGTGAAGATCCAGCACCAGTACCTGTCAGACGATTGTATTTGGCCTCAAGCATCTGATAATTGAGTCCAGCGCCCAGAGATACCTTTTCATTGACACGGTAGGCAATCGACGGATTGATGTTGATCGTCTTGACTTCAAACATTTGCGCTTGGGCAGCACCCACCCAACGGTCGTCGTATTCGGTTTTAAGGCCAAAAGGAGCCCCGACACCTACACCAATATACAAATCCTTGTTCAGCGCCCACGACAGGTAGCCGTTAGGAATAGCTGCCCAGCCGCCCGCGTTACCACCGTCGCCCGTGGCCGCAAGAGCCCCGACACTCGACCCCTTGTTGTCAAATTTAAAACTGGGACCAACCACAGAAAGGCCACCAGACACTTCGCGTGCCTGCAGTTGCGTCATACCCGCCGGATTGAAATAGATCGTGCTGGCGTTGTCCGCCACCGCCGCCGAACCAGCGTAGGCGTTACTGATACCGCTGGCGTTCTGCTCCAGCAACTGGAACCCTGAAGCACTTGCGGCGCCAGAGAAAGCCACCAGCATCAAAGCTGGAATCAGCTTCATTGAAATATTTTGGGTCATACACCCTCCTTTGAAATTTTCTGTTGTCGTAACGCGTATAAAACTTCACGCTGTCAAAATGGCTTCACATGAGATTCTAATGCGGCGACTGTAAAAACACCGTTATTGTTCCATGGCTGGCAAGGTGCGCTTCCCGCCCTGTTGGTTTATTGCAACATAGGTCAGCGTCGCCTCAGTCACCTTGACCGTAATCGGCTGTGCCGGATTGCGTTCGGCGTAAACCTCGACATTGACCTTGACCGAGGTTCGACCGGTTTCAACCACCTCGGCAAAGAAACTGACCACGTCGCCAACCGATACCGGTTGCTTGAAAACAAAGGAATTGACCGCCACCGTGGCCACCCGGCCACGGGCACGGCGCATGGCCACGGTGGCACCGGCAATATCCACCTGCGACATGATCCAGCCGCCAAAAATATCGCCGTGCTGGTTGGCGTCCGCCGGCATCGGCATAACACGCAGAGCCGGTTGTTCGCTTGGCAATTGTGCAATGTGATCGGTCATTGTTCAGGCTCTCTGGTTTTTCAGGTAATTGAGTGGGCCGCCGGTGAAGGGCGCAAAGCCGGTGCCAAAAATCACGCCCGCATCCGCCAGATCATTATCGGCCACAATACCCTGATTCACCAGTTGCTGCGTGCGCTCAAGCAGCGGCTTGATCAAACGCTCAGCCAAACCGGCGGGTACTGCGCCCGGCGCTTTCCTGGCCGGTTTGCCGGACGAGTGATCGTAGAATCCCCTGCCCGTTTTCTTGCCCAGATTGCCGGCATTAAAGCGCTCAACCAGACACTTGGGCGGTTCCGTCGTGGAGCCAGCCAGCCCTTTGCCCGCCGCCATGGCTACGTCCAGCCCGACCATGTCGACGAGCTCGATCGGCCCCATCGGCATGCCGAAGGCTAACATGGCTTCATCCACTGTTTCCGGCGCGATGCCCTCATCCACCGCACGCATGGCTTCGAGCATGTAGGGGCCAAGCACCGCATTGACCAAAAAGCCCGGCGCACTTTTGACCGGCAGTGGCAGACGGTCGATCTGTTTGACAAACGCGGCCGCACGCTTAGCCACTTCAGGGTCGCCGCCTTCGGCCGAAACGACCTCAACCAGCGGCATTTTGGAAACCGGATTGAAAAAGTGAATGCCGACCAGTCGCGGTGGATTGACCAGCACCGTACGCAGATCTTCCAGCTTCAGACTGGACGTATTGGTGGCCAGAACGGCATCCGGCTTCATCACCGCTTCGAGCTTCTTGAACAAAGCGTGTTTGGCTTCGAGGTTCTCGTAGATGGCCTCGATCACCACGTCGGCCTGTGCCGCGCCGTGACCTTCGGGATCGGGAATCAGCCGATCCATCACGTCGCGCAATTGCAGCTTGTCGCGGATGCGTTTGCTGTACTCGGCATAGGCACGCTTGAGTGCCGGCGCGATGCGCTCCATGCCCTGATCCTGCAAGGTCACCGTCAGTCCGCGCAAGGCACACCACGCGGCAATGTCGCCGCCCATGACGCCGGCACCAACCACGTGCACTCGTTTGGCTTTGAAATCGCTCTCTTTGCCAAAACCTTTGAGCCGTTCCTGCATGAAGAACACGCGAACCAAATTGCGCGCCGTGCTCGAACGCACGATATCGTCAACGAGTTGCGGCGCTGCCAGCGCATTGCCATTGTGTTTGGCCCAGATGTCGATGATGGCGTATGGCGCCGGGTAGTGCTCGGGCCGTGCCCGCAAAGCCACTTTTTTCTTCGCACCGCTGGCGACAAAACCCTTGAACGGGCCGTTGAGCAGCTTCGCCAGCAAGGGCAACGAACGTCGCGGGGAGTTGGAAACGACCATCTGACGTGCGGCATTGTCCATGACCCGGGGCGGCACACAATCGTCAGCCAGCCCCATATTTTTGGCGCGCCTGGCGTCAATCGTCTTGCCGGTGAGCATCATATCCAGCGCGGCCTGCGGGCCGATGCGCTGCGGCAGACGCAACATGCCGCCCCAGCCCGGGAAGATGCCGAGCATGACTTCCGGCAGCCCCAGCTTGGTCGCCGGCTCATCAACGACCAGCAAATAGCGGCAAGCCAGTGCAAGCTCCAAGCCACCGCCAAGGCAGTGCCCGCGCACCAACGCCAGCGTCGGGTAACGCACGGCCGCCAGACGGTTGAAAAGATTCCAGCCGCGCGACACAAGTTCAACCGCTTTGGCCGGAGTATCGAGCCGGGTGAATTCCTGAATGTCGGCCCCGGCGATAAAACCTGCCGTCTTGCCGGAGCGGAAGACCAAGCCCTTGGGCGGATTGACGTCCAGTTGATCGAGCAGTTGCCCGAGCTCGTTCATGACAACACTGGACAGGGAATTGGCTGATTCACCGGCCTTGTCGAAAGTCGCCCAGGCAATGCCTTCGGCGTCCAGTTCAAGCTGCCAGTGCTGATAGGTCAGTGCACTCATCGCATTCCTTATTTATTTTCAACACAAACACCCACCGCAGAGCCGCAGAGACGCAGAGATAACGCGGAGAAAAGCAGTGCAGAGCAAAGCTCTGGATTTCCGGATTCCTGTTTTTCTCTGCGACCCCTTTGCGCCCTCTGCGTCTCTGCGGTGTACTTTAATCCGGGTTGCACACCGAACTTCATCACAGAGTCTCGACCAGCATCGCCCCACCCAGACCACCACCAATACAGATCGAGGCGATGCCGCGTTTGGCCTGATTGGCTCGCAGCACATGCAGCAGGTGCAAAACAATCCGTGCGCCGGATGCGCCGACCGGATGACCCAGCGCAACGGCGCCGCCATCCACGTTAAGCTTCCCTTGCGGCAACACGCCTAATGCATCGGGCAAACCAAGTTCTTTCCGACAGTAATCATCCGATTCCCAGGCGGCAACGCAACCCAACACCTGTGCGGCAAAGGCCTCGTTGATTTCCCACGCGTCAATATCGTTCAGCCCCCAACCGTGGCGTTGCAGTATCGGCGTTGCCGCATGCACCGGCCCCAGCCCCATTTGCGCCGGGTCGAGACCCGCCCACTGGCTGTCGCTGATCTTGCCGAGCGGCTGCAAATTCCATTTCTTCATAGCCGCTTCCGAGGCCAGAATCAGCCAGGCTGCACCGTCTGTAATCTGCGAGCTATTACCCGGCGTCACACGCCCGTATTTCTTGTCGAAGAAGGGCTTGAGTTTAGCTAGACCTTCCACACTGGAATCAAGACGCACACCGTCATCTTCGGCGTAAACATTGCCTTTGGCATCAACCAGCGGAACGATTTCGCCATAGTGTCCGGCGGCTCGCCCGGCGGCGACGGCCTGATGGCTGCGCACCGAGTATTCGTCCATCTGCTGGCGCGAAATACCGAACTTCCACGCGAGGTTTTCCGCCGTCTGCCCCATCAGCAGGCCGACCATCGGATCGGTCAAGCCCTTCATGATGCCGATCACCGGCGAGAGCAAGGCCGACGGGCTCAGTTTGGCGAACATACCGATTTTCTGGCCCAGAGATTTTGCCTGCATCATCCCGGCAAACCACAGGACCATCGCTTTATTGTAGAGCAGCGGCGCATGTGAAAGCGCATCAGACCCGCCCGCCATGACTAGTTCCGCACGACCTGACTGAATGTTGGCCATGGCGGAATCAATCGCCTGCATGCCGCTCGCGCAGTTGCGCATCACCGTCCAGGCCGGCACCTTGTTGCCACAGCCCATGCGCAGCGCGGCGACGCGACCGATGTTCACTTCATCCGGCGAGGGGCTGGCGCAACCGAGGATGACTTCGTCCAAATCGGTCGGTGCGAAAGGCTGGCGCATGAGCAAGGCACGCCCAGCCTGCACCGCCAGATCGCTGGCCGAAAACGGACCGGGGCCATTGCGCGCTTTGAGGAACGGCGTCCTTGCGCCATCGACGACATACACGGGTTGAAATGCCATGGCATCTCCTTTGTTTTTGTTGAAATCAAAAGCAATTAACCACGGAGAACACGAAGATCACAGAGAGAAACAAAACACTGATCTGATGAAAGCGCGACACTACTGATGGAAATAAAATATTCCTCGCTCTTGCCTTTTCTCCGTGTTCTCCGTGCTCTCCGTGGTTTAAATTTTTTTATGCTGCAGCCTTTTCAACCCGTGGCTGGCGCTGGCAGAATCCATAATCGAACGGGAAGTCGTCAACGTGAATGACGATGTCACGCAAGCGGTTCCGCCGCTTGAGCAGCGCGTATTCTTCGGCCGTTACAACCCCCATGGAGAAGGCCACCTGCGCGATGTCACGCACATTGGCATCCGGGAGACCCTCGAACAAACCCTCTTTTTCTGCCGTGCGTATTTTGGATTCAATCGGTTCAGCATCAATCGTCGCCTTGAGGGCCAGTTCAATGGCACCCACCGACTCCGTCTCGACCTTCGGCAGATAGGTTTCGGCAGTTAGCCGATCACGTGCTGCCGACGGCGTGATCAATAACTGAGCCACTTGATGTCCAATTTCGTCCGACGGCACATCGTAGGGATGGCCCAGCGGGAAGACGGTGCGATGCAGGAAGCGGCCGATGAACTTGTTGGGGAAATTGGCAATGACGCCATCAAAGGCCATCTGCGTCCTGTACATGGTGTCCCAGATGGCCCAGTGCATAAGTGGCGCATCTGCTGGCTGACGGCCTTCGGATTCAAAACGCTTGAGTGTCGCCGAGCACAGATACATCATCGACAAAATGTCGCCAAGCCGGGCAGATAGTTTTTCACGACGCTTTAGCGCGCCGCCCATGACCAGCATGGAGATGTCGGCAAGGAATGCAAAGCCGGACGAGAAACGTGTGATTTGCTGGTAATAACGCCGGGTTTCCGGTGCCACATTGTCAGGCACCCCAACAAAATGCGAACCTGACACGCCGATCCAGAAGGCGCGGAAGCAGTGGCGAATCGTAAATACAATGTGCCCGAACAGCGCCTTGTCGAAATCAATCAAGCCCTTTGCAGCATCCGGATTGTGTGCGGCCTGCATTTCCTTGAGCACATAGGGGTGGCAGCGGATGGCGCCCTGCCCGAAGAGAATCAGGCTGCGCGTCAGGATATTCGCGCCCTCGACCGTGATGCCAATCGGAATTTGCTGATAGGCGCGTCCCAGGAAATTTGATGGCCCAAGGCAGATTCCCTTGCCGCCGATCACATCCATGCCGTCATTGACGACTTTTCGGGCAAGTTCAGTGACGTGATATTTTGCGATCGCTGATGCCACCGAGGGCTTTTCTCCGAGATCGACGGCGCCGGCGGTCATCTTGCGCACGGCATCCATCATGTACGTGTAGGCACCAATACGAGTGAGCGGCTCTTCAACACCTTCAAAGCGACCCACGGCCATTTTGAACTGGCTGCGTACCCGGGCGTAACCGCCAACGGCTCGCGCTGTAATCTGCGCCATACCGGTATTCGATGAAGGCAGAGAAATTGACCGGCCAGCCGCCAGGCACTCCATCAACATGCGCCAGCCCTTACCCGCCATCTCCTTACCGCCGATGATGAAATCGAGCGGCATGAAGACGTCTTTGCCACGTGTTGGCCCGTTCATGAACATGGCGTTGAGCGGGAAATGACGGCGCCCGAGTTCTGCTCCCGGTGTATTGCGTGGCACCAGCGCGCAGGTAATGCCGATATCCTTCTTGTCTCCGATCAAACCTTCCGGGTCATACAAACGGAACGCCAAACCGAGAATGGTGCAGATCGGGCTCAGCGTGATGTAGCGCTTGTCCCAGGTGACGCGCATGCCCAACACCTCCTTGCCCTGCCATTGTCCCTTGCAGACCACACCGTAGTCCGGAATGGACGCCGCATCCGAACCGGCCCACGGGCTGGTCAAGGCAAATGCCGGAATTTCCAATCCTTTGGCCAAACGCGGCAGATAGTGGTTCTTCTGTTCTTCCGTTCCGTAGTGCAGCAGCAACTCGGCCGGCCCGAGTGAGTTGGGCACCATCACAGAAACCGACTGGGCGGAACAGCGGGTAGATAACTTGGTCACGACTTGCGAGTGTGCATATGCCGAAAACTGCAAGCCGCCATATTTCTTGGGAATGATCATGCCCAGGAAGCCTTTGTCCTTGATGAACTTCCACGCTTCCGGCGACATATCATGCAATTCGGTGGTCACTTCCCAGTCATTAACCAGAGCGCACGCCTGCTCCACCTCATTGTCCATGAAGGACTGTTCCTCAGCGGTCATGGTTGGCACCGGATAGGCCTGCAGTTTCTTCCAGTCCGGATCGCCGCAGAACAGTTCACCCTCCCACCACACCGTACCGGCTTCGAGCGCATCCCGTTCGGTCTCTGACATCTGTGGAAGAATGCTCTTGTAGGTTTTGAAAATGGCACGCGACAGCACCACCCGACGCAGGGGCGGCATGACGAGAACCAGAACTGCACCGGCAGACGCCAGTGCGATAAGTATCAGAATGGTCTGTAGGATCATTGTTACTTCTCCTGTAACTTGTTGCGAGCCGTCTTGGCTGGTGGTGACTGTTGCTGAGTCGTTGAGTCAGCGAATTGCGGCAGCGGCGCTCTTAAGCCGCCCAGCAGGAATGGCAGAAGCCGCTCGGAAAGTTTTTTAGCCTCGCTGGAATTATTGTCATCCTGACCCGAAATGTAGGGAATCTCGCCGATTTCAAAACCAGTGATGACGTGCAGAATGTCAGTCCCCGCAATGGCGTAAGACATTGATCCGAGCATGAAATGAAGACGCCAGACAATCTCTGCCCTAGGCACATCGGGCAATGCCCGGAATAACGCCAGCTTGTAGCGCTCAAGAACCTCGGCGTACTCCTTGGCGAAGAAGGTGCGGATAAACTCGGCCGGATCCGTTAGCGTACGGCCCAGCAAACGAAGGAAGGTCATTCCACCCAGAGACTCATCTTCACCGATACGCAGCAGGGTTCCGAAGAATGCCTCCAGTATCTGCGACGGTTTGAGCGGCGCGCCGCTGGCCTGCTTTTCCAGCGCATCCAGTACTAAAAGGCGTTCGCTGTTCAACCACGCCAGGCGTCGCCTGAAAACATCTCGCAAAAGGCCTTCTTTGGAACCGAAGTGATAATTGACAGCGGCAAGATTTACTTCGGCTTCGCTCGTTATCATCCGCATCGACGCCCCCTCGTAGCCATGCGCCATGAACTGGCGCTCGGCGACATCAAGGATGCGTTCACGTGTATCCGAATTCAGTTTATTGTCCGACATAGGCCTGCCAGTTACTTGTGGAATTGATCAATGGCACTTTGAAAGGAAATGCAGAGTTATTCAAACGTTCGTTTTAATACTAATTTGATTCCGCTTCGAATGCAATATTTTTTTGTTCGGATTTTTTGTTCAATTCCGGCCACGCGCCTGACAAAGCGCCATACTCGACATCGTCTGACCAACTGATTCCCTTACACCATGCGCCGTTCGTCCCGAAACTCGTCCGACCACCGCCCTGCTTCAGTGAATGACTCGCACGTCTGGCGCACCTTGAACAGCCTTGCGCCTTACCTGTTACAGCACAAATGGCGCGTTCTGCTGGCCATTTCATGCCTGATCGCCGCCAAACTGGCCAATGTGGCCGTGCCTATCGTCTTTAAGGAGATGATCGACGGCCTGACCAACACTCAATTCCCCCTTGCGTTGCCGATCTTGCTTTTGTGCCTGTATGGCACGCTGCGCTTTTCGAGCTCGCTGTTCACCGAGTTGCGCGAGATTCTATTTGCCCGTGTGACTCAGCACGCTGTACGCCGCATCGCACTTGAGGTTTTCCGGCACCTGCACGCCCTGTCATTGCGCTTCCACCTTGAACGGCAGACCGGTGGCGTTTCGCGCGACATTGAGCGTGGCAGCCGCTCCATTTCCAGCCTGATCAGCTACACCCTGTACTCGATCCTGCCCACGCTGGTTGAGATCACCCTCGTCCTGAGCATTCTTTTTGTCAAATACGACGGCGGCTTTGTCGTTATTACACTCATTTCTCTGACGGCTTATGTGTTGTTCACCATCAAGGTCAGCAACTGGCGCATCGGACTCAGGCGGCTGGTCAATGATTCCGACTCGGCGGCCAACACCCAGGCCATCGACAGCCTGCTCAACTACGAGACGGTCAAATACTTCAACAATGAAGAGTACGAAGCGCGTCGCTACGACACGCACATGGAACGCTGGGAAGGCGCGGCCACCAAAAGCCAGATCTCGCTTTCCTGGCTCAACCTTGGCCAGCAAATCATCATCGCGCTGGGCGTCACGGCAATGATGTGGCGCGCCGCATCCGGCGTCGTTGACGGGCGCATGACCATTGGCGATCTGGTTCTGGTCAACGCCTTCCTGATCCAACTCTACATGCCGCTCAGCTTTCTCGGTGTGGTCTACAGAGAAATTCGTCAGTCACTGGCTGATATTGAGCGCATGTTTGATTTGCTTTCAGTAAATCGCGAAATTGCTGATGCGCCGGATGCTATTGCTCTCCAAGCAGAGTCAATCAAGATACGTTTTGCGTCTGTTGATTTTTCTTACGAGCCGAATCGTCAGATCCTGTTCGGTGTCGATTTTGAAATTCCAGCCGGCCATACCGTCGCCGTGGTTGGCGAATCGGGTTCCGGAAAGTCCACGCTTGCGCGTCTGCTGTACCGCTTTTACGACATTAATGGCGGCCGGATCAGCATCAATGAGTACGACCTGCGACAACTGACGCAAAACAGCCTGCGCGCGGCTATCGCCATCGTCCCGCAGGACACGGTCTTGTTTAACGACAGCATTTATTACAACATCCAGTACGGCCGACCCGACGCAAGCCGCGAAGAGGTACTTGCCGCGGCGCAAGCCGCCCAGTTGGCTGACTTTATCGAACTGTTGCCGGACGGCTACAAAACAAAGGTCGGCGAACGAGGCCTCAAACTTTCCGGCGGTGAGAAACAGCGTGTCGCCATCGCTCGCGCCCTGCTGAAAAACCCGCCCTTCCTGATTTTTGATGAAGCCACATCAGCACTGGATTCGAAAACCGAAAAAGCCATTCAGTCCAGCATCGACAATGCAGCTCGCGGGCGTACGACACTCGTGATCGCTCACCGACTCTCCACCATCATGAATGCGGATGAGATTCTGGTGATGGATGGCGGACGCATGGTCGAACGCGGATCACACCAGACCCTGCTCAGTGCAAATGGCCGCTACGCCCAGATGTGGGCTCTCCAGCAACAGGAAGAGGAAAGCGCAGGGATTGCTGCAGTGACGTGAGCGTTTGCCAACCTGCAACCTTCGCAGACAATAGCTCTACGGCAAATAGGCCTGCGATCCTCGTGGATAGGCGTTCTACGAGAATATGCCTTGAAGAAAGCCGTGTTTATTGGCTTGCGCAGCATAGTTATTGTAGACCGCCATTCTAAGCGCGTTGCAGGGCGACTGGCTCGATGGCTTGTTCACCCGACACCGCCTGCCATGTCATGGGTTCACTTTGAGTCAGCCGGATGAATCGGCAAGCAAACCCGGAAGGTCGTGCCTTGGCCGACGATGCTGCGCACCTCGATACGCCCCTGATGCTTTTGCACAATGCCGTAGGAAACCGCCATACCGAGGCCGGTGCCGGAACCAACAGGTTTGGTGGTAAAAAACGGATCAAAGATGTGCGGAATATTTTCCGGCGCAATGCCTGACCCCGTATCCTCCACCTCGATCCAGACAAAATCCGCCTCACATCCAGTGCGCAAGGTAATCGTGCCGCGTTCCGCAATGGCCTGAGCGGCGTTGATCAGCAGATTCATGAAGACTTGGCTGATCTGGTGCGGCAGGCCGGTAATCTCGGGCAGTTCACCATAGTCCTTGACCAGGGTGACTTTGTATTTGAGCTCGTTCCACACCACGTTCAGCGTGCTTTCAAGACAGGCGTGGAGATCAAAGGACTCCCACACCACGGCATCGACATGCGAGAAGTCCTTCAGGTCGCTGACGATGCGTCGAATCCGGTCCAGCCCGTCCTTTGATTCCGCCAGCAGCGCAACGGCGTCGCCACGCACGTACTCCAATTCAAACTCGTCGGCCAGACGGTTCGCTTCGCGCAGCGCGGAATCATCCGGCGTGCACGACTTTGTGGCGAGGCGGTAGGCGTCCACCAGCTTCAGCAAACCACTTAGATAATCGCCCAACGTACCGAGATTGGAATTGACGTAACCGACGGGATTATTGATTTCATGCGCGACGCCGGCCGCCAGCTGACCGATGGCCGCCATTTTTTCTGATTGCAAGAGTTGGCTTCGTGCTTGCTCAAGTTTGGCGTCGAGTGCCTTGAGTTCGCTAATGTCGCCGAGCACGATGCGCAGCACCGCCGCATCGCCACCCCCACATGCCACGCTGCACGTCAAACTCGCCCAGAAAGGCGTGCCGTCGTGCTTGAGCATACGCAATTCGAACGTCTGCGGTTCACTGCTTGCGATGAGCTTCTTGCGCTGCAGGTAGTAATTGTTCTGATCGTCATTGCGGATGAAGCGGGAGAACGGTTGCTTAAACAAGGCAGCGCGATCCAAGCCCAGAAGAGTGGCGACGGCAAGGTTGGCTTGCTGAATCAATCCCGTTTCGCCGACGGTGCAGTACCCGACCGGCGCCAGATCGTAAAGATCGAAGTAGCGCGCCCGTGACGCGTCAAGTTCGGCCTGTGCACGGCGCAACTCCTCGTTCTGCATCTCCAGTTCGATCTGATGCACACGCAGTTCGTGCAGCATCTTTCCAACGACTATGGGCGGCAGCTCAGCCAGATTTACCGGCGACTGTGACGCCGTTTCGCGGAAGGTCGCTTCCGCCCGCCGGCGCAGTTCGGCGGATTTTTGAGTGCGTTTATCCGTGCTGGTCATTTAAGAAACTTGTATTGATAGACGAACTGGATTCCGGCCTTCGCCGGAATGACGGAAATGAACTATTAGAGGTTCCCTTATTCATAAAACCGGACCGCATTACGCCCGGCCTCTTTCGCTTGATACATGGCGGCATCCGCCCCTTTGAGCAGTTCGTCGTAACTGGCGTCATGGTTGTTGAACAGCACCACGCCGATACTCACCGTGCAGAGATGATCAACCGTTGTTTGCGCTTTCCCCTGTGCATTGATGGTCAACCGATAGGCGTCTGACAAGGCTAGACACATCTTGTTGGCGATAAGCTCAGCCTGGTTTTGAGAATCGGCCCGGTTCACATCCAGTCCATTGATAATCACCACAAACTCATCCCCGCCGAAGCGCGCCACGGTATCGATCTCGCGCACGCAACTCGTCAGCCGGTCTGCCGCCTCGATCAGCAGCGCATCACCCGCCACGTGCCCATGGGCGTCATTCAATGTCTTGAAGTTATCCAGATCGAGGAACATCAGCGCGCCGTAACATCCGCTGCGCTTACTGGCCGCCATGGACTGGCTCAAGCGGTCGTTGAACAGGCGCCGATTGGGCAGGCTGGTCAGGTCGTCATGCAAGGCCTGTTGTCGCACGTACTCTTCTGCCAACCGGTGTTCGGTGTCATCGCTGAGTACGATGCGGATGACGCGGCGCTCTGCTTCATGAGTCAAGGCACAGGCCAGACGCGCCCAGAAGAACGTGCCGTCGCTCCTGAGCATGCGCAACTCGAACGATTGCGCCTCACCGCTATCGAGCAGCTCCTTGCGCTGCTGGTAGAAAGTGACGTGGTCGTCCTTGAGGATAAAGCGGGAGAACAGCTGCTTGACCAGATTACCGCGTGCAACGCCCAGAAGATTGGCCGCAGTAAGGTTGGCTTGCAGGATCAGCCCGGACTCGCCCACGCTGCAATAGCCCACCGGCGCCAGATCGTAGAGATCGAAGTAGCGCGCCCGTGACGCGTCAAGTTCGGCCTGCGCGCGGCGCAACTCCTCGTTCTGTATTTCCAGTTCGATCTGATGCACGCGCAGCTCGTGCAGCATGCGCCCGATCGCTTCGGGCGACAGCTCGGCCAGATTCTCCGACGACTGTGCCGCCGTTTCGCGGAAGATCGCTTCCGCCCGCCGGCGCAGTTCGGCGGCGCTTTCAGGGCGTTTATCAGGGCGCGTCATGCTTCACCCCCCCCGACCTCCCGTTCCGTGGTGGCAATCGCATACATCTGCCCGGCGTCATTGAGCAGCGCGGTTGATATAACCGAAACCTCAAGCACGTTGCCATTTTTGTCCAGCCGTTGCGTCCGGTACGGCTCCAAAACTTCCGCCTTGCCCAAATGAACCAGCTTTTCCAGCGCACCCTGGCGCAGTGCCTCGGGAATCCGGTCATGCACGTTCATGGCCAGCGCCTCGGCTTCGTCCCAGCCATATAGGCGCACGGCGCCGGGGTTCCAGGCCAGCGTACGGCCATCCAGATCCTGCACGGTAATGGCATCGTGCGCGTCGCGCAGCACCACGGCCAGACGCAGCAAATCATTGGCCTTGTGCAACGCAAGCCGGGTCTCGACCAACTCGGTGATATCGACAAACGAGATCACCGCGCCTTCGATCACGTTATCCAGCGTGCGGTAGGGCTGGATGCGCATGGCGTACCACTGCCCTGCCGTGGTCTGTACTTCCAGATCCTTGGGGATCAGCGTATTTAGCACCGCCTGCGTATCAGCCACCAGCGGGGTGTAAGCCAGCAGATTGGAGGCCATGTGGGCTACCGGCCGACCAACGTCGCTCGGGATCAGGTTGATGATGGTGCTGGCTGCCGGGGTAAAGCGCAGGATACGCAGTTGATGATCGACAAAGACGGTGCCGATGCCGGTGCCGGCCAGCAGGTTGTTCATGTCGTTATTGCTGCGCGACAAATCCGCTACCTTGGTTTGCAATTCAGCATTGACCGTTGCCAGCTCCTCGTTGACCGATTGCAACTCTTCCCTGGAGGTTTCCATTTCCTCGTTGGTCGATTGCAACTCTTCGTTTACCGACTGCATTTCCTCGTTCGATGATTTGAGTTCTTCAACGGAACTCTGCAACTCCTCATGGGTGCATTGGATGTATTCGTCCTTGGCGCGCAGTTCTTCCTTGAGCGCGGCGATCACCGCGCTGGCTTCGTCGTGGCTGCCCACGGCAGGGGCACTCGCCGCGCCGTCGTGTGCCGGGCTGCCGGGCATAGGGGCTGGCGCTTCTTCGAGAATAACCAGATAGAGCGAGGGCTCGGACGCGGCCTCCGGCTCGACCGCCAGCGGGCAGATGCTCAGGTTAACCCGGGTGTAGTGGCCGTTGGTTTTGACCGTCAGGTTGTGCGCACGCACCAGCGCCTGGCTGGACACCGCTTTGTGCAGCGTCGTGGTCAATTCGCGGCGCAGGCCTTCGCGCGCCATCATTAGAATGTTGCTGATGCCCGTCTCGCCGGGTGCCGGCTCCAGGAACATGCCGGTACGCCCGTGCAGGTAGAGGATGTCACCGTGAGCATTGACCAGCGCGCTGGCCGGGGCGATCTGGCGCAACAAGGCCTGTTCGGTCAACCGGCGCAGCGACGGCTTGATGGGGAATGCCGTTTTTTCGCTGTCGCGCGGCTGGCTCACGGCCAAGGTCTGGGTCGCCATCAACGGCGGCAGAAAACGCCCCAGCGCCACGCGTGACTGGCCGGGCAAATCACCCTTGCGCTGATAGACCTTGGCTTTACGCTCGATCACGTCAAACAGATCGTCAAACTCGCCCACCCCTTCGGAGGTGCCGAGAAAAAGCATGCCCCCCGGTTTGAGCGCGTAATGGAAGAGCGGGATAAGTTTCTTCTGCAAGGCCGCGCCAAGATAGATCAACAGGTTGCGGCAACTGATCAGGTCGAGCCGGGAGAAAGGCGGATCCTTGCTCACGTCCTGCTCGGAGAACACCAGCATGTCGCGGATGCCTTTGTGGATGCGGTAGGCGCTGCCCTCCGCCTCGGCGGTAAAGTAGCGCGCCAAACGCTCGGGCGTGATATGGGTGGCGATGCTCGCCGGATAGAGCCCGGCACGCGCCGTGGCAATCGCGGAACTGTCGATATCGGTGGCAAAAATCTGCACCAAGTGGCTTTGTTTGAGGATCTGCATGCGCTCTTGCAGCAGGATGGCAAGGGAATAGGCTTCTTCCCCCGTCGAGCAACCGGCGCACCACACCCGGATCACCCCGCCGGTTGCCGGCTGGTGGGCAAAGAGCTGTGGGATGACTTGCTCCTCCAGCACCTTGAAGGCCTCCGGGTCGCGGAAGAAGTTGGTCACGCCGATCAGCATGTCACGGAACAACGCTTCCACTTCGGCAGGGGTTTGTTGCAAAACCTTGACGTAGTCGTCCAGCGTTTCGATCTGATGCACCGCCATGCGCCGCTCAATACGGCGATTGATGGTGCTCGGCTTGTACTGCGAAAAATCGTGGCCGGTCTGGGCACGCAGCAGGACAAATATTTTCTTCAAGGCGCTTTCGCTGTGAGGTGCCGGGACAGTGGCAGACGAGCGCGTATTTCCGAAGGCGTGTAGCGCGTAGGCAATCAGCTGGGCGGGCATCTCGGCCGCTGGCAATACGTAGTCCACTAGGCCGGTGTTGATCGCGCTGCGCGGCATGCCGTCGAACTCGGTCGATTCCGGGTTCTGCACCATGACCATGCCGCCCTCGCCCTTGATCGCGCGCACGCCCTGCGTGCCGTCGCAACCGGTGCCGGAGAGCACAATGCCGATCGCGCGTTCGCGCTGATCCTGCGCCAGCGAGCGGAAGAAGAAGTCGATCGGCAGGCGCTGGCCGCGCGGCGCAGAAGGCTCAAGCAATTGCAGCGCGCCATTGAGAAGCGCCATGTCGTGGTTGGGCGGGATGATATAGACGTGGTTGGCCTCTACCACCATGCCGTCTTCGGCCTCGCACACCGGCATGCGCGCGTAACGCTGAATCAGTTCGGCAAGAATGCTGTGGTGATCGGGGGCCAGATGCTGCACCAGCACAAAAGCCATGCCCGGATCAGCATCCGCCGGCATGCCAGAGAAGAAAGCCTCAAATGCCGCCAGCCCACCGGCAGAAGCGCCAATACCAACAATCGGGAAAGTGTTGGCGCTCTGATTGGGGGCAGATTCCTGTGCCGGCTCAGTGACGGGAGTTTGGTGCTTGAGCGGCGCGCTGGCAGGCTTTACGGCTCGGCGCTTAGGCGCAACAACCTCGGGGGGGGGGGGGGGGGGAGCGTTTTCCCATTTTTTTTCACGATCACACGTCCAAGTCGCTTGAAAAAGTGGGTTCCGATAAACAACCCTAATCATTTCAGGGGTGATATGCAAACAAAATTCGGGTTGGGGGAAGAGCGTATTTACATTTCACCTTGAAGCGAAAATACCAGTTCGAATACACCTCCGCGACCAGGCATAAAAAAACCAGGCAATGCCTGGTTTTCTTTAAGCGCTTAAGCGGCTTTTACGCAGCGTCTGCCTCTACAGCCTCAGCCACTTCCGGCTGATCCAGCAGTTCGACAAAGGCCATCGGCGCATTGTCGCCATCGCGGAAACCGCACTTGAGGATACGCAGGTAACCGCCATTACGAACGGCGTAGCGCGGTCCGATTTCATCAAACAGCTTGACCACGATTTCACGATCACGCAGGCGGTCAAATGCCAGACGGCGATTAGCCAGACTCGGCTTCTTGCCAAGCGTAATGATCGGCTCAACAACGCGACGCAGTTCCTTGGCCTTCGGCAACGTCGTCCTGATCGTCTCGTGACGAAGCAGAGAGACAGTCATGTTGCGCAGCATCGCCAAACGGTGCGAACTGGTTCGATTAAGCTTACGGAGACCTAAACGGTGACGCATATCAATTCCTTCCTATTCTTGTCCGGACAGCTTACTTATCAAGACCGGCCGGTGGCCAGTTCTCGAGTTTCATGCCCAGCGTCAAGCCACGCGCGGCCAGCACTTCCTTGATTTCGTTGAGTGACTTGCGTCCCAGATTCGGGGTTTTAAGCAACTCGTTTTCGGTGCGCTGAATCAGATCACCGATGTAGTAAATGTTTTCAGCTTTCAGGCAGTTCGCCGAACGAACCGTCAGTTCCAGATCATCGACCGGACGCAACAACAGTGGATCAACCTGAATCGCTTTCTGATGCTCGATAGGCATCGAGGTGCCTTCCAGATCAGCAAACACGGAAAGTTGCTCCATAAGGATGCGCGCCGCTGTACGGATCGCTTCTTCTGGCTCAATAACACCGTTGGTTTCAATCTCCATGATCAGCTTGTCAAGATCGGTACGCTGTTCAACGCGCGCACTCTCAACGTAATAGCTGACACGACGCACCGGGCTGAACGAGGCATCCAGCACCAGCTTGCCAATGCTCTTGTTGCCATCGCCAATCTGACGCAGGTTGCCGGGCACGTAACCGAAATCCCTTTCGACCTTCAACTCCATGGCCAGCTTGCCGCCAGCAGAGAGATGGGCAATGACATGATCCGGGTTGATGATCTCGACGTCGTGCGATACAGCGATATCACTGGCACGAACAACGCCTTCACCTTCCTTGTTCAGTTGCAGCACAACCTCTTCACGGTTATGCAGCTTGAATACAACGCCTTTGAGGTTGAGCAGAATATCAACGACATCTTCCTGCACACCATCAATCGTCGAGTACTCATGAAGTACGCCATCAATACTTACCTCGGTGGCGGCATATCCCGGCATTGAGGAAAGAAGGATGCGGCGCAAAGCATTGCCCAGGGTGTGCCCGTAGCCACGCTCAAAGGGCTCCATCACCACTTTGGCGTGCACTGGCGACAAACTTTGTACATCAATAATGCGCGGTTTTAATAGTCCACTGCTATGCATGTCTTGTCCTTTGCGTTCAGTCAAGCGGGCCGCGATTACTTCGAATAAAGCTCGACCACGAGGCTTTCGTTGATCGTCGATGACAATTCGCTACGTTCCGGACGAGCCTTGTAGGTGCCCTTAGCTGCCTTGGCATCCACTTCAACCCACTCGGGAAAGCCGCGCGATTCTGCTGCGGCCAGGGCTGCCTTGATGCGCAATTGGCTCTTGGCCTTTTCCGCAACTTCGACAACATCACCCGGACGAACCTGGAATGACGGAATATTTACACGCCGGCCGTTTACCAGCACCGCGTTGTGCCGAACAACTTGACGCGATTCGGAGCGTGATGCGGCAAAACCCATACGGTAGGCGACGGTATCAAGGCGCGACTCCAGCAGTTGCAGAAGGTTTTCACCTGTCACGCCCTTGCGCCGGTCGGCTTCTTTATAGACCTTGCGGAACTGGCCTTCCAGTACACCGTAGATACGACGAATCTTTTGTTTTTCACGCAGGTGAACACCGTAGTCGGACAAACGCTGTCCGGACTTCTGGCCATGCTGACCCGGCGCATACGAGCGACGCTCGATGGCACACTTGTCGGTAAAGCACTTTTCACCCTTGAGGAACAGCTTTTCGCCTTCGCGGCGACACTGACGGCACTTCGGATCGAGATTACGAGCCACTTGTCTTTCTCCTTAAATCCGACGCTTTTTGGATGGGCGGCAGCCGTTGTGCGGAATCGGGGTCACGTCGGTAATTGCCGTGATTTTCATCCCGAGCGCATTCAACGCACGAACCGAGGACTCACGACCCGGACCGGGGCCCTTGATGCGCACTTCAAGGTTCTTGACGCCACACTCGACAGCCGCCTTACCGGCAGCTTCAGCAGCTACCTGTGCGGCAAACGGGGTACTCTTGCGTGAACCTTTGAAACCGGCTCCACCCGAAGTCGCCCACGACAAGGCATTGCCCTGACGGTCGGTGATCGTAATGATAGTGTTATTGAAAGAAGCATGAATGTGGGCAATGCCCTCAGCAACATTCTTCTTTACCTTTTTGCGAACTTTCGTGGCAGTCTTTGCCATGATCAGACCCCTTTCTTACCGGCGATAGCTTTGCGCGGACCCTTGCGAGTACGAGCATTGGTACGCGTACGCTGGCCACGGCAAGGCAAACCCTTGCGATGCCGAAGACCACGATAGCAACCAAGGTCCATCAGACGCTTGATGCTCATCGTAACTTCACGACGCAGATCGCCCTCAACGGTGAACTTGCCGACCTGATCGCGCAAACGATCCATCTCGGCCTCCGTCAGGTCTTTCATCTTTGTCGAACGTGCTACCCCGACAGCATCACAAATTTTCTGTGCGCGGCTGCGTCCAATACCGTAAATCGCTGTTAGCGCGATTTCGGCATGCTGGTGGTTGGGTATATTTACCCCTGCGATGCGGGCCATCGATTCACCCCAAATAAGCTAAACTTACAATTATAACTTCAACCGACTGATGACTCAATGTAATGAGCACCAGCGATCAACCTTGACGCTGCTTGTGACGCGGATCCGTACAGATCACACGCACAACGCCGTGGCGTCTAATAATCTTGCAGTTGCGGCAGATGCGCTTAACAGATGCCAGCACTTTCATGTTT
>JANNGP010000137.1:0-3425 GCA_031403915.1 Betaproteobacteria bacterium | reverse complement strand
GAATTCGACGCGTGGCGCTGGAATCATTACTGGGTTTCTCTTGATGCCGTTATCGAATTCAAGCGGCAGGTTTATGAACAGGCTTTGAACGAGCTTGCCCGTTTCCTTGACGCTGATCATCGCCGTCCACGTGCCAATGCTGATCCGCAAACGCCGGCCGATGATAATGACAAAGGGGTGGATGTTTAAGCGAATGGGCAAAAATGACTTATTTGAGAAAGCGTGCAATTAATTTGTTTAATTCAAGGGCGCGGCGTTCTGCTGTGGCGCTCTTGGCCTGCGCTTGGTCGTCGCTTGTCAGTGCAGGATTGTTCGATAACGACTTCGAAGAAAAGCCATGGGAGGAAGTCGCTGTGCAGATTCCGGCTTTCCTGCAGATGAAGACTGGGTCGAGTATAAAGTTGGTGCGCCGAGTGATAAAAAATACTTTATTGATGTGAAAACACTATCGTTTGGCATCGATGGTGTCGTCCGCTATACCTTGCTGGTGCAGACTGATCAGGGGGCAAAAAACATTAGCTACGAAGGTATGCGCTGTGCCAGCAGTGAGCGCCGAATATACGCGTTTGGCCGTTCGGACAAGTCCTGGTCGAAGGCTCGAAACAATCAGTGGGTCAGAATTTCCGGGGGGTCGAATAATCACCACGTCGATCTTTTTACGACACTTTTTTGTCGTAACGGCGCGGTTCCCTTCCGTAATGACGACGATCTTCGGCGTGCCTTGCGAACGGGCGAACCGCAATTATGGCTTCGCTGATGAGTCTAGATGCTTTAATCATAGAATTTGACAAGTCATTACGAACGCTTTTTGTCGCAGCGCCGACTGTGCGTAGCGTGCCGGGTCGGGATTTTCCGGATGCTGACTTGTCTGCAGCAGAAAAAGCGCACGCCGGTGCGTTGATGCGCATCAATCATGTTGGTGAAGTTTGCGCGCAGGCGCTCTATCAGGGACAGGCAATCACCTGCCATGATCCGGCGGTGCGTCAGGCCTTGGAAAAATCGGCGTGCGAGGAAACCGAGCACCTCGCCTGGACAGCGCAGCGCATTAATGAGTTGGGCGGCCGTACGAGTTTTTTGAACCCCTTGTGGTATCTGGGTTCGTTATCAATGGGTATTGTCGCAGGAAAGTGCGGGGATGCTTGGAGTCTCGGTTTTCTAACTGAGACTGAGAGACAGGTTGAGGCGCATCTTGACCATCATCTGTCCGAATTGCCGATGCAGGACGTCAAGTCGAGGGCGATTGTGCAGCAAATGAAGATTGATGAGGCGTCTCATGCCGACGCGGCACTATCCTTGGGCGCACGCGAGTTACCCCTGGCCGTAAAGGAACTCATGCGTCGGGTTGCGCGTGTGATGACGCGAACTGCTTATCACATCTAGGCCTCAACAATCTCGAAGTCGTGCGTGATCTCGGCGGTCTTCCCGAGCATGATCGAGGCTGAGCAGTACTTGTCTTTTGATAGCTCAATGGCGCGAGCAACGGCGTCAGGTTTAAGTTGTTTCCCGGTAACACGAAAGTGGAAATGAATCCGGGTAAAAACTTTGGGTTCTGAATCGGCGCGCTCTGCCTGCAGGCTTACTTCGCACCCCGTAATGGCGTGGCGACCCTTCTTGAGAATCATGACGACATCAAATGCGGTGCAGCCGCCAGTGCCGGCGAGCAGCATTTCCATGGGTCGGGGTGCCATATTCCGCCCTCCTGATTCGGGCGCGCCGTCCATCAAGACAGCATGGTTGCTTCCCGTTTCAGCGAGAAACGACATGCCATCCCCGATCCATTTGACTGTGCACTCCATTCGACATTTCCTTTTAACAAAGCATCCATTTTAGCTGGAAGACTATCGTGACTCTGAGAGAGTTGAATTGCGGCCATGCGGCACTGCGATTCAAATTCTGAGTTTGTGAGGTATTCTATAGGATACGTATTGCGCAATAAATTATTGAAAATATTAGCAATATCAATAGATAAAGTGCCTATCCCTTGTTTGTGCGGTTTAAATGCGACGCTTGCGATCTGCATTATTTAACCTGAAATCAAAACATAGATTGACATGATTCGGCACTTTGCAATAAGATGCTCGGCTTTCCGTTATCAGGCATACAAGGACGGCGTTTTAAATGAAGACTTTCTCCGCCAAATCGCATGAAGTAAAGCGCGAGTGGCTTGTGGTTGATGCCACAGACAAGGTGCTTGGCCGCCTTGCCACCGAAATTGCTCGCCGCCTGCGTGGTAAGCACAAACCAGAATTCACCCCTCACGTTGATACCGGCGATTACATTGTCGTGACCAATGTCGAGAAGTTGCGCGTTACCGGCAACAAGGCCGAAGACAAGGTGTACTACCGCCATACGGGTTACCCCGGCGGCATTTACGAAACGAACTTTGCCAAGATGCAGCAGCGTTTTCCTGGACGTGTCCTCGAAAAGGCCGTTAAGGGCATGCTCCCGAAGGGGCCGCTTGGCTACGCCATGCTGAAAAAGATGAAGTGCTACGCCGGTAGTACGCATCCACACGCTGCACAGCAACCGAAAGTTCTGGAACTCTAAGGGGTCGAAATGGCTGAAAATATGTACTACGGCACTGGCCGTCGCAAGAGCGCCGTAGCCCGCGTTTTCATGAAGCGTGGTTCAGGCAATATCGTTGTTAATGGCAAGCCGGTCGATGAGTTCTTTTCTCGCGTTACGGGCCGCATGATTGTGCGTCAGCCGCTTGAACTGGTTGAGCAGACTGCAGGCTTTGACATTATGGTCAATGTTGCAGGTGGCGGCGAATCGGGACAAGCAGGCGCTGTACGTCACGGCATAACCCGCGCCCTGATCGAATACGATGCCACGCTCAAGCCCGCGCTGTCTAAAGCCGGTTTTGTTACGCGTGATGCCCGTGAGGTTGAGCGTAAAAAAGTTGGTCTGCACAAAGCGCGTCGCCGCAAGCAGTTCTCCAAGCGCTAATCAGAATCCCGATTCAGTTGCCCATCAAAAGCCGCCTTTGGGCGGCTTTTGTGTTTTTGCAGCGCGGGGTCTATTATTGCGCACCTGTTGAGGAGGAATTGATGGTCAAGGTTGGAATTGTCGGCGGAACCGGTTATACGGGTGTCGAATTGCTGCGCTTGCTGGCTCAGCATCCTGAGGTTGAGATCGTTTCGATTACGTCGCGTGGAGATGCCGGAACGCCTGTTTCGATGATGTTTCCCAGTTTGCGCGGACGGGTTGATCTAACGTTTGAAGATCCTGCAGCGGCTAATCTAAAGGGCTGTGATGTCGTTTTCTTTGCCACGCCGAATGGCGTGGCTATGCAGCAGGCGCCTGATCTGCTTGATGCTGGCGTTCGGGTGATTGATCTTGCGGCCGATTTCCGTATTGCCGATGTCGCCGAATGGGAAAAGTGGTACGGCATGCAGCATGCCAGTCCGGATTGGGTCGAAAAA
>JANNGP010000136.1:0-9583 GCA_031403915.1 Betaproteobacteria bacterium | reverse complement strand
CAAACCTACCGCAGAGACGCAGAGACGCAGAGATTTCGCAGAGAAAACCAGTTCTGTTCTGCGGGGTTCTCTGCGTTTCCTCTGCGTCTCTGCGTCTCTGCGGTGGGTGTTCTTTTCTTACCATTTTGCCACTGCCATGATCTCTGCCAGCACCGTAACCAAACGCTATCCCGAGGGGCTTGAAGCCCTGAAGGAGGTCAGCTTTGAGATCAGCGCCGGCGAGATGGTTTTCATCACCGGGCACTCGGGAGCCGGTAAATCGACGCTGTTCCGCCTGCTGGCTGCCATTGAACGCCCGACCTCGGGCAGCATCGTGGTCAACGGGCAGAATCTGGCTGCTCTGCGCAAGAGCGCCATCCCCTACCTGCGCCGCAACTTCGGCCTGATCTTTCAGGATCAGAAGCTGCTCTTCGACCGCAGCGTGCTGGAAAACGTGCTGCTGCCGCTGGCCATTGTCGGCCTACCCGCCAAGGAAGCCGCCCGCCGCGCCCGCGCCGCACTCGACAAGGTCGGGTTGCTGGAGCGCGAGAAAGCGCACCCGATTGCCCTCTCGGGCGGCGAGCAGCAACGTCTGGCGATCGCCCGTGCCGTGGTCAACCGGCCGGCCATTCTGCTGGCCGACGAACCAACGGCCAATCTCGACGCCGAATCGGCCGCCGATATTCTTGAAATATTCCGCGCCTTCCATCAGGTCGGTGTCACGCTAGTCATCGCCACGCACGATCCGCAGTGGATGGCGCGCGTCTCACCGCGCGTTTTGCAACTGGATCGTGGCCGCCTGCTCGCAGACAGTCACGGAGGTGCTGCATGAAGACGTTTTTCGCCCGTCACCTCACCGCCCTGCGCGACGCCCTGCGCCGGCTTGCCGCCTCGCCCCTCAACACCCTGCTCTCGCTCATGGTTATCGGCATCGCACTGGCACTGCCCAGCGCCGGCTGGGTTGTCCTCGACAACCTGCGCAACCTCACCGGCAGCGCCTCCGGCGTACAGCAGGTCAGCGTGTTCATGGCCATTGACGCGAGCAAGAAAGACGTCACTGAAATCGAAACCCGGCTGCGCGAAGCCAATCCGGGCAACTGGCGTTTTGTCTCGCGCGACGACGCGCTGAAACGCCTGCAAGCTTCCGAAGGCATGGCTGAAATTATCGCCAGCCTGCCCAGAAACCCGCTGCCGGATGCCTTTGTTGTCGAACCGGCGAACACCCAGCCGGAAGCGCTGGAGCGTCTGGCCAAAACCTTCGCCGCCTGGCCGAAGGTTGCGCATGTCCAGCTTGACTCGGCGTGGGTCAAACGTTTCGACGCCTTCCTGCGCATCGGCAAACTCACCATCACCCTGCTTGCCGGACTGTTCTCCAGTGCCTTGGTGGCCGTCACCTTCAACACCATCCGCCTGCAGATTCTGGCGCAGTCGGCCGAGATCGAAGTGGCCAAACTGATCGGTGCGACCGACGCCTTTATCCGCCGGCCCTTCCAGTATTTCGGCGCCCTCCAGGGAGCGCTTGGTGGTTTGTTTGCCGCGCTGCTCGTCACCCTTGGCAGCCTGCTCCTGGCCGGACCGGTGGGTGAGCTTGTCGCTCTCTACAGCGGCAACTTCGTCCTGCACGGCCTCACCCCCGCCAACATCGCCATACTAGCCGCCATTGGCGCGGTATTGGGCTGGCTGGGCGCACAACTTTCGGTGGCCATGCACCTGCACCGCATCGGTTAAGTGCTGCTCGCCGACGTTCCGGAGTCCAGTCGCCGGCACGCTGCCATACTTGACCGAAACTGTTTGATAAAGGGGGTTGCCCTGATCTACTATCATCAAACATCCAGCCTGTTCAACGCATAACAGTTTCGTGCTTCTCCATTTCCGGCGCTTAGTGATGATGAACACGTCCAGCCTGTCGATTCAGACACGAATCTTTCTCCTGATTGCGGCCGTCATCCTGCCGTTTGCTGCCCATCTCGGACTGCGCGCCTGGCAGGACATAGAAGATCGCGTTGACGCAGCCAAGGAAACCAACCGAGTGCTGGCTGACGTTGTGGCCAACAGCCTTGATCAGGCCATGCGGGATAATTTCTACTACGCTCAAGGGCTGGCCAAACGTCCTGAACTGAAAAAGCCCGGCACGGCGGAATGCAATGAACTGTTCGCCGACTTTACGGAACAGCACACCGGATTTGTGAGCGCTAGTTACACAACCGCCAAAGGAAATATCGGCTGCACTGCTATTGCCGGCAACAGGGTGTCGGCATCATTCATTGATATTGAGTGGTTCATGCGGGTCAGGCTGGAGAAAAAACCTGTAGTCAGCGAGCCTTACTTTGGCAAGCTCATCAAGCAATGGCTTGTTGTTATTGCAGCACCGGTACTGGACGAACATGGCAACTTCAATGGATCAGCCAACCTTGTCCTCGACCTGGGCAAGTTGCAGCCGGTTCGGGAAAAAAAATTGCCTCAAGAGACTTTCATCACCGTGGTCGACAAAAACGGCATTGTGGTTACGAGCTCTGCTGATCTGAGCCGATGGGCAGGCAAGAATCTCAAGGGAACCAATCTGGTCGACATCGCTTTGAGCAAACGTAATGGCAGTACGCGTACGACTGGCGCAAGCGGTCTCGACACCATCGCCGGATTTGCTGAAGTGCCAAACATCGGCTGGCGCGTGGTTGTCGGCACGCGTGCGCATCAGGTACTCGCCCCGGCGATGAGTGATCTTTGGACATCACTGGCCTTGGCACTGTCGACCATTCTGGCGGCCGCGACGATTGGCTATTTCATCGCGCGCGGCCTGATCCGCCCTATTCAGAAACTCGCCGGGGGTGCCCGCGAGTTGACCAGGACAGGCGCTCATGTGCCCCTCCTTGAAATCGGGCCGGCTGAAATATCCAGCCTGGCCAAAGACTTTAACGCCATGCTCAGATCGCAACAGAGCGCGGCATCTGCCTTGTCGGAGAGCAAACGCTTTCTGGAAGCGCTGATTGAACACAGCGGCACGCTGATCTATGCCAAGTCGGCCGACGGCACCTACCTGTTGGTCAACCGCAAATGGGAGCAGACCACCGGACTCACGCGCGACAAGGTCATCGGAAAAACCGATGCCCATTTGTTCCTCGCGCCACAGGCCCGTGAGTTCATGGACAACGACAGCATGGTCATGAAGAGTGGCCAGCCGCTTGAAATTGAGGAAATTCTGGACGGGATTGAAACCCAGCGTTATTTCATATCGATCAAATTTCCTTTGCGCGACACCGACGACAAGATCACCGGCTTGTGCGGCATTAGTACCGAAGTCACCGATCGCGTCCGCGCTGAAGAAGCGCTCGCCCAAAAAGAGCATTTTTTGCGTTCGCTGATTGATGTCATACCCGGCATGGTTTGCTACTGGACTCATGAACTGCGTTGCGCTTTTTCCAACAGCGCCTATCTGGCGTGGTTCGGCAAGACACATGACGAAATGCAGGGCATCCACATGCAGGACTTGATGGGTGAAGAACTCTTCAAGCAGAACGAGCCCTTCATCCGGGCGGCGCTGCGCGGCGAAACCCAACACTTTGAGCGCACCCTGATCAAGGCCGACGGCAGCACGGGATTCACCTGGGCGCACTACATTCCGGATCGCGACGGCAACCGCATACGCGGATACTTTGTTCTGGTTTCCGACATTACCGAACTGAAACAGGCTCAACTGAAACTGGAAGAACTTAACGTCGCGCTGGAAGCCCGAACGCACGAAGCCGAAGCAGCGAGTCTGGCCAAGAGCCAGTTCCTGGCTAACATGAGTCATGAGATCCGCACACCGATGAACGCCATTTTGGGGCTGCTGCAACTCCTGCAGCAAACCGGCCTCACCGATCGGCAGCGCGACTATGCACAAAACACCCATCGAGCGGCGCGCAGCCTGCTGCAGATCATCAACGACATTCTTGATTTTTCCAAAATCGAATCCGGCAAGCTGACTATCGAACAAGCGCCTTTCCACATCGAGGAAGTGCTGCTCAATCTGTCGGTGCTTCTCTCTACGGCCGCGCACGACAAGAATGTCGAAGTGCTCTTCGATATTGACCCCGGCATTCCGCGTTCGATTGTCGGCGATGCCATGCGTGTGCAACAAATTCTGCTTAATCTGGCCGGCAATGCCGTCAAGTTCACCGAGCAAGGCGAGGTTGTGCTCAGCATCAAGGCGCGCGTCATTGAGGCGGAACGTGTCTGCCTCGAATTTTCTGTGCGTGATACCGGCATCGGCATTCCTGCCGACAAACTGGCCGGCATCTTCGAGTCGTTCACGCAGGCTGAATCCTCGACCTCGCGCCGTTTTGGCGGCACCGGACTGGGCCTGACCATCAGCCGTCACTTGGCGCAAGCAATGGGCGGCGAACTCGCCGTCGAGAGCACGCCGGGCGTCGGCAGCCGCTTTTTCTTTGCGCTTGAATTTGCGCGCGTTCCGGTGGCCGACGAACAAGCCCGTCTGGCACTGCGCACGGCCACCGCCGTGCCCAATGCAGACAATTCACCGGGGCTGCGCATCCTGATTGTGGATGACAACCCGGCGGCACGCGAGATTCTGACCGGCATGGTGACTTCAATCGGCTGGCAGGCGGAGGCCGTAAGCAGCGGCAGTGAGGCACTCGATCGCCTGCAGCAGACGGCCGGCCATACAGCTGGCTACGATGCCGTCCTGCTCGACTGGATGATGCCGGAAATGGACGGCTGGGAAACCGCCCAGCGCATACGCGCACTGCAGCCGGATACGCCGGCGCCGGTCGTGGTCATGGTCACCGCCCACGGCCGCGAGATGCTGGCCGAACGCATGGGCGAGACGGATGTTGTGCTCGACGGCTTCTTGGTCAAGCCCGTGACCCCGTCAATGATTTTCGATGCCGTCGCGATCGCCAGCGCGGCCACGCGCAACACGGAGGGCGTCGAACGACGCAGCACGCCACGCCCCTCACTGCGCCGGCTGAGCGGCTTGCGCCTGCTCGTGGTTGAGGACAATCCGACCAACCAGCAGGTGGCGAAAGAGCTTCTGTCCAACGAGGGCGCGTACGTGGAGGTGGCCAACAATGGGCGCGAGGGAATCAACCGCGTTGTTTCGGCGCAATCGCCGTTTGATGCCGTACTGATGGACATCCAGATGCCGGTGATGGATGGCTTCGAGGCTACCCGCATTCTGCGTCAGGAGGTCGGCCTGGTCGGGCTGCCGATCATCGCCATGACGGCCAATGTGTTGGAGAGCGATCAGAATGCGACGTTGGCTGCCGGCATGAACGACCACGTCGGCAAGCCGTTCGACATCGGCCAGCTGGTCGCCACGCTGCTGCGTCATTGTCAGCGCACCGTCACACCCTTCCCGACCGGCACACCGGAAGAAAGCGTGCCACACATGATCGGCCCTATCCCCGGTTTTTCAATCGATGCCGCGCTCGCAAGGATAGGCCACAACCGTGCACTTTATGCACGCATGGTCGACAGTTTCCGTCAGGATCAACTGGCCATTCGCAGCCGTTTTCAAGAGCACCTGACATCCGGCAACACGCGCGAAGCCGGCCGCGAATTGCACACCCTGAAAGGCCTTGCCGGCACGCTGGGCGCGCTGGAACTGGAGGAATACCTGCGCAGCGCCGAAGCCAAGCTGAAGGCGCGCAAGAAAAACACCGACTTTTCTGCCATGCCGGCACAACTCGATGCCCACCTTGACGACACACTATGCACATTGGAGGACGTTGTTCGGCAACTCAATGCCGACGGCGCTCAGGCGACGGGCGCCATGCCGATTGACCGGCCAGCTGTCATTGCCCTGCTTGACCAGCTTGACCCACTGCTGGCCACCAACAATCTGCGCGCGCTTGAGCTTAGCACTGCGCTGAAACAGCACTACAGCGCCGCCTCGGACGATGCCTTCGACGCCCTGGAATCCGCCATCAACCGCATGGATTTTGATGTGGCGCGGGCAGCAGTGCAGGCACTCAAAGCGAGTCTTTCATCATGAGTACGCGCCCCGCCAAGCCGGCAGACCCGCTTGCCACACCGGCTCGCTCGCGCCTGCTCGTGGTCGATGATCAGCCCATCAACATCCAAGTACTCAACCAGATATTCCAGGCCGATCATGACGTGTTCATGGCCACCAGCGGCATCCAAACGCTGGAGATTTGTGCGCACAACCCACCCGACCTGATACTGCTCGATGTGGTGATGCCCGACATGGACGGTTTGGAAGTCTGCCGGCGACTGAAGGCCGACCCGGCAACCGCGGACATTCCGGTAATTTTTGTCACCGCACAGAGTTCGCCGGACGAAGAAACGCAGGCGCTGGACGCCGGCGGCGTCGACTTCATCTCCAAGCCCGTTACGCCGGCCGTGGTTCGCGCGCGCGTCAAAACCCACCTGACACTCAAGGCGCAAGGCGATCTGCTGCGCTCGCTGGTATTCATCGACGGACTGACCGGCGTCGCCAACCGCCGTCACTTTGACGACGCACTCACCGACGAATGGCGCCGCTGCCGGCGCAATGGCGTGCCGCTCGCCCTGATTCTGATCGACATCGATTACTTCAAGCGTTACAACGATTACTACGGCCATCAGGCCGGCGACATCTGCCTGCAGGCGGTTGCTTCATCACTCAAAGCGGCCTTCGGGCGCTCGCACGATCTGATTGCCCGCTATGGCGGCGAGGAGTTTGTTTGCCTGATGCCGGAATCCAACAGGGCAGGCGCACGGGCCAAGGCGGAAGCGCTACGCAAGAGGGTCGAGCAGCTCGCCATTCCCCATGCCGATTCGCCCGGCTCACCGTTTGTAACCTTAAGTCTCGGCGTTGCCGTACTGATTCCTGATGACCAGGCAGCACCCGCCGATCTTGTCAGATCTGCCGATCTCGCGCTCTACGCAGCCAAACAAGACGGCCGCAACCGGGTGTGTGAAACAGGCCTGTAAGCCTTATAGAATGGCGACCTTCATGGCATGCCCCGAAGAAGCCCATGAATAGGGGCTCGTAGGCCGCCTGTTATTTTCAAGCACGCAAGCCGATTATTTCACATACATACCATTGACTAATAACGTATTTCCGTATAAAACATCAAATATGGAAAACGTACCGAAAAATGCTCTGGCCGACATCGGCAACGATGCGCGGCGTCAATTCATCGATGCCCAAACGGTTTTTACGGCCTGGGAGGCTGCCACCAAAAGTGCCGCCGAGGTTCGTGGCGGCATGTATTGGAAGGCGCAGGGCAAATCCGAGTATCTGATCAGAACCTCACCGTCCAACGCCCAAAAAAGTCTGGGTCCACGCTCAGCGGAAACCGAGTCCGTGTATCAACGCTTTGTAGAACGCAAAGCGCCACTTGAGGCGCGCGTAGCCGATCTTGCGGCTGAACTGGTGCGCCAGCAGCGTATGAACCGGGCTTTGTTTGTTGGCCGGGCACCACAAATTCTCGTCGACATCCTTAATGCGTTGTCGCGCGCCGGGCTGGCCGAGCACTTCACGGTAGTGGGCACGCACGCCTTGTATGCCTACGAGGCGGCCGCTGGCGTGCGCTTCTCACCGGCTGACGCTCTGGCAACGCGCGATGTCGATTTGCTATGGGACACGCGCAGACGGGTCAGCTTTCTAACGCAAATGAAGCTTCTCGGCTCTTCGATGATCGGTGTGTTGAAGAAAGTCGACCCAAGCTTTGAGATTCGCGACGACCAACTCTACACGGCAACCAACGGCAAGGGGTTTGAAGTCGACATCATCCGGTGCGAGGCGCACGAGGGCGACCCTCACCCCCTGCGAATGACCGATAACGAAGGTGACTTCTGGGTTGTTCAGGCGAAACGGGCGGGCAACTTGCTTAGCGCCGAGTCTTTTTCGAGCATGATCGTTTCGCCGTCCGGCCACATGGCGCGGATG
Source organism: Betaproteobacteria bacterium (assembly GCA_031403915.1). Taxonomy (GTDB): domain Bacteria; phylum Pseudomonadota; class Gammaproteobacteria; order Burkholderiales; family Rhodocyclaceae; genus Propionivibrio. The sequence goes on along the minus strand of JANNGP010000136.1, from coordinate 1,710 downwards.
CAGACGATTTCGCCGCCAGCATTCGCCACGTTCAAGCGCTGGATGGCAGCGCAACCGGATCGCGACCCGATGAAAAAGCAGCGGGACGAGCTACAGGCGGCACTGGTTGAACAACTGGTGGCGGACTATTTACCCCACCTACGCCCCGCCGAAAAAACAAATCCGTAAGCCTCACCCCAAGGGCACTTCTTCGCGATGCTGAACATCGCTCAGGGCGCGCAGAAAGGCCATCTTCAAGGCATGCCCCGAAGAAGCGCATGAATAGTGGCTTGCAGAGCCATCGGCGAATGTCCACTTCAGATTCTGTGAATGCGAAAAATCGACCCTCAGCGGTCATCCAACCCTCGACGACCTCGGCGTCAGGTTTCAGAGTGAAGCGGGCATAGGCAAAACAGGGGTACAAGGTGCGCCACCGAACAGACCGGGCGAACCGTGGCGCGCAACCTGCAACTGCACGCAACCCCACGGTCTTGCACGGTTCACCCTGTGCAACGCTTCTGTCGCTGCATTTTCAATTAAGGGAAACCACATGTACTACAGCAATGGAAATTACGAAGCGTTCGCACGCCCGCGCAAACCCAAAGGAGTAGATAACAAAACGGCTTGGTTTGTCGGCTCGGGTCTGGCGGCACTGGCGGGCGCGGCCTTTCTGATCCGCGACGGCCAGATGCCAGGTAACCGGATCACTATCTTGGAACAGCAACAGTTGCCCGGCGGTGCGCTGGACGGCATCAAGGAGCCGGAGAAGGGCTTCGTGATCCGCGGCGGACGCGAGATGGAAGATCACTTCGAATGCCTGTGGGACCTGTTCCGGTCGATCCCGTCGCTGGAGATCGAGGGTGCTAGCGTGCTCGACGAGTTCTACTGGCTTGACAAGGACGATCCGAACTCCTCTTTGCAGCGCGCCACTGTGAGTCGCGGTGAGGACGCGCATACCGACGGACTGTTCACGCTGAGCGAGCAGGCGCAGAAGGAGATCATCAAGTTCTTCCTGGCCACCCGCGAGGAGATGGAGAACACGCGCATCAACGAGGTATTCGGGAAGGAATTCCTGAGCAGCAATTTCTGGCTGTACTGGCGCACGATGTTCGCCTTCGAGGAGTGGCACTCGGCGCTGGAGATGAAACTATACCTGCACCGCTTCATCCACCAAATCCGCGGTATGCCTGACTTCTCCACGCTGAAGTTCACCAAGTACAACCAGTACGAGTCGCTGGTGCTGCCGCTGGTCAAGTGGCTGCTGGATCATGGCGTAGTGTTCCATTACGGGACCGAGGTGACCGATGTCGATTTCAACATCGAACCCGGACGCAAACAGGCCAAGCGCATCCACTGGCGCACGAAGGGTGTTGAAGGCAGCATCGAAGGCGGCGCCGATCTGGGCACCGACGATCTGGTGTTCATGACCATCGGCTCGCTCACCGAGAACTCCGACAACGGGGACCACCACACACCGGCAAAACTCAATGTAGGGCCTGCGCCGGCATGGGATCTCTGGCGGCGCATCGCCGCAAAGGATCCAGCGTTCGGGCACCCGGAGGTGTTCGGCTCACACATCCCCGAGACCAAATGGGAGTCGGCCACCGTCACCACGCTTGATGAGCGCATCCCGAAGTACATCCAGAAGATCGCCAAGCGTGATCCGTTCAGCGGCAAGGTGGTGACTGGCGGTATCGTGACTGCGAAGGACTCATCCTGGTTGCTCAGTTG
>JANNGP010000135.1:0-16779 GCA_031403915.1 Betaproteobacteria bacterium | reverse complement strand
AACAGGCATAAACTTGCCCGTGGCCAGTCCAGAACGCAAATTCCGGCAATGACTCACGGGCAATTAACAGTTACTTGATGCGCATATCGTTCTTGACGGATTTCACGCCAGAAACAGTACGCGCCACTTCAACAGCCTTGTTCACTGCGGCTTGCGAACTCACAAAACCACTCAATTGAACAACACCCTTGAAGGTTTCGACATTGACTTCAGCAGACTTCAGGGTCGGCTCATTGAATATTGCCGCTTTTACTTTCGTGGTAATGGCGGTGTCATCAACATACTCGCCAGTGCCTTCCTGCTTTGACGTTGACGCACAGCCCACAACGGTCACCAGCATGACGGCCATAAATAGTGCGGAAAGATATTTGCCAAGTTGTTTCATGATTGACTTCTCCAAATGTGAATAGAACTGAACGATGGTTGTATTACGTTAATCCGTCGGTAATGTGTAACGAGAAACGGCGTAGTAGGCGACGATCAGCAAGGCAGAACCGAGAACGACATCCATAACAACACCCGGACTGACTCCATTGACGATATTGCTGGAAACAAACCCGGCGATGAGCCCTAGAACGATCCATGCTGATAACGACATGACTGCCTCCTGAACCTGTTTGAGAATGAGACTCCCGGTACGGCGCGGTACGACGTTTCGAGACCTCAGGAACAGAATAGGAAGAAAGCCGGAGTATGTCGGTGCGGTGCCGCACAGAGCATCAGGGCGGTTTTATCTGGGCGCTTATGGTGACTTTGGCAGATCAATCATCCCGCTGACCAGCAGGCGTGCGAAGTCTTCAGCGGCCAGAGGATGACTGAAGAGGTAACCCTGTCCCTCAGGGCATTGCCGGGTATTGAGGAATGAGAATTGCTCAAGTGCTTCAACACCTTCGGCAATAACCCGATGATTGAGGCTTCTGCCCATTCCGATGACCGCGCTGACGATGGTGGCGTCGTCAGCATCAGTCGCAATGTCACGCACGAAGGATTGATCAATCTTCAAAGTATCAATTGGAAAACTCTTCAGATAGCTCAAGCTTGAATAACCGGTGCCAAAATCATCAATAGCCAACTTGATGCCCATGCCTTGGAGTGCTTCAAGCACGCGCGCCGACGCTTCAGCGTCATGCATGAGAATGCTTTCGGTCAGTTCCAGTTCAAGGTAGGCGGGTGGCAAACCTGTTTCATTCAGGATCAGGGCAACACTTTCCAGAAAGTCCTTGTGCCTGAACTCCACAGCGGAAATGTTGACTGACACGGGCACGACGTGCAGACCGGCATCCAGCCATGATTTGACTTGCCTGCAGGCTTCGCGCAACACCCACTGGCCGATTGGCACGATGAGGCCACTCTCTTCTGCAACTGGTATGAACTGCCCTGGGAGTACGAGACCCAATTCCGGATCCTGCCAGCGGATAAGCACCTCGGCACCGTTTATCACTCCAGAAACAAGATCAATTTGCGGCTGGTAATGCAGCAGGAATTCTCCCTGCTTGATAGCGCGGCGCATGCTGTTCTCGACCGTCAAGCGGCGAACAGCACGGGTGTTCATGTCCACCTTGAAGAACTGGAAGTTATTGCGACCACACGCCTTGGCATGATACATCGCGGTATCCGCGCTCTGCATTATGGCGTCGAGATCCTTACCATCATCCGGGTAGACACTGATGCCGATACTCAGGGTTGCATGGAGTTCTTGTCCGCCGATGAGGTGCGGCACGGCAAAGGCGGTAAGCAATTTATCCGCAATAATCGCCGCATCGAGCGACTGCTCGATTTCAGCCAGTAATATCACGAATTCATCGCCACCCTGGCGGCAAACCGTGTCCGTCGCACGTACATTCTCCGACAAGCGCTCCGCTACCGATTGCAGCAATTTATCGCCAATGGCATGCCCCAGCGTATCGTTGATATGCTTGAAATAATCCAGATCAAGGAAGAGCAGCGCAACTTGTTTATGGTGCCGCTGGGCCAAGCCGATCGCCTGGGATAGCCGCTCTGTTAGCAGCATCCGGTTGGGCAAACCCGTAAGAAAATCGTGTCGAGCCAGATGAGCCATTTTAAGCGCCATGGCACGCGATTCGCTGACGTCGTGAAAGACGATTACGGCACCGCTAACCTGCCCGTCCCGGTTATGAATGGGCGCTGTTGAATCATTGATCGCACACTCGAGCCCGTCGCGGCGAACCAGCACACAATCGGCAGCCAAGCCGACGGTCCGGTTCTCATTGATGGCACGCTGTGCCGGATTCTCGACGCTTTGTTGTGTCGCTCCGTCAATAATCCTGAATACCTCAGCAAGAGGCCGCCCGAAAGCGTCCTCGCATGACCAGCCAGTCATCGCTTCGGCCACCAGATTCAGATAGGTTACATTACCCTGGAGGTCGGTGGTCAGCACAGCATCACCGATGGAGTTAAGCGTCACCTGGGCACGTTCCTTTTCTTCAAACAGTGATTCTTCCACCGCGCGCAAGCTGAACTCTACCGCTTTGCGTTCGCTGATATCCTCAACGGTCTTCACCCGACCGTACGGCTTCAACCCATTGATCATTGGGGCGCTGCTGACGCGCGTCCAGACGATGCTTCTGTCTTCCTGCAAAAAGCGGTATTCGGTCTCGAAAGGTTCCTGACCTCTCGCTGCGGCACGCCATTCGTCGAGAACACGCTCCCTATCCTCTGGATGAATTGCCGTAAGCCAGTTTGAACCCAGGGCCTGTTCGAAGGTCAGCCCGGAAATCTTGTGATAGGCCGTGTTCGTGTAGACACAACTCCCATACCCGTCGGAGACGAAGATGCCCAGTGGTGAAGCATCGCTTATCGCACGGAAACGTGCTTCACTGTTCTGCAACTCGCCCCGGGTAACCGTGCGCTCGATGACGTAACAAAGCGCACGTGGTAGCCAGTGCGCATCGATATGGCCTTTGGCGAAATAATCATGCGCACCGCGCTGCACGGCCAGATGCGCAATTTCTTCGTCGCTCGCGCCGCTGAGAACCAGAATCAGGGCACCGGGCGCTGCCTGGAATACCCGATCATAGGCCTCGATACCCTGGACATCGGGAAGTGAAAGGTCAAGCAGAACAACGTCGATGCCCCCCTCGCTTAGTCGAACAAGCGCGCCGGAGAGTTGAGTCACCCATTCAACGAGGAACGACATGCTCCCGGCAGTTACGAGCGCCTCCTGTATCAATCTGGCATCAGAAGGATCGTCTTCGATGAGAAGAACCGTGGTCGGCGCATTGCTCATGGCAGGAATAGCTGCAGGTGCAAGAATCGAGCAGTTCAGGGCTTTTTACTTGTCAGCAATCGCTTTCTTGGTGAACAAAAAATCCTTGAGGTGTTTGGAAAATTTTGTATCGTTACGTCGTATCCATTCAAGCAGCATGGACGCGTGTTCCTTTTCCTCGTCCCGATTGTGCTCAAGAATTTTTTTGAGATCCGGGCTGCCACACACCTCGGCACGCTGGTTGTACCAGTCAACGGCTTCCAGTTCTTCCATCAGGGAAACAATGGCACGGTGCATGTCACGCGTTTCAGCGGACAACTCATCAACAGACTCATGGTAAGCAATACTGGACATCACATTCTCCCGGTGACTGGTCTATAAAAACGACTATTCAAACTTCTCATCGTGACGACTTGCCCAATGACGAGATCCGGTTAATCTGTTTCAAATCATGGATATTATTCACTCCTCGATTTGTATCGACCAGAACCCGGCCTGGCAGGTAGCCTTTTTTCTCGCGCAGATTGCCTTCCCAGCTGCATCTCATCGAGATGCAACGGTAGCGGCGAATACTCACGAAGAGGCTCACCAACATGTCCTGCAACCGACGCGAGACACGAAATACCGAAGAATTACAGCATGGGCACGCAAGCCCACCGGAAGAATCACCTGAATTAATATTGGGGAGAAATGGCAGAAAGAAGCGTCTGTAATTAATCATGAAATAACCCATTCAATATAATCAACCGAAATGGCGACCCTGACACTGTCCGCGCCCGATCGCCGTATTCAAGCCAAACAGTCAGGCAGATCACTTCGGACGGTAATCCTTGTTGAGTTCTTCAAAATGCTTGATCTGTTTTTCGGCTTCGTCTTTGGTGATGCCATAACTTTCCTGAATCTTCCCTGCCAGATCAACGCGCTTGCCGGCAATCACATCAAGCTGGTCGTCAGTAAGCTTGCCCCACTGTACTTTTACCTTGCCTTTGAATTGTTTCCAGTTTCCTTCAACGATATCCCAGTTCATATCAAACTCCTTTTATAAGCTTCAATTCCCGATGCTTCTGGCGAAATTGCCAATTCAGCATCCCTTATCGATCCTGCCAACAATCTCAGGCTAATCGCCCGCTTAGGCACAGTCCGTACGTTGCCGCACATAAGTTGATTATTCCGTCCTGCGTCTTATTTTGAAGAACAGCGACTCAGGCAGATCACAGCAATCAGTCCGGCCGCGGCCACAGCAATAATTTTCAGCGGATTCTGCCTTGCGTAATCCTGGGTAGCGTTCATGGCACTGCATGCATTATTTGCTGCCGTGACGCGCGCATCGTGCAGTCTGGACTTTGCTTCACCCATCTGTGCTTCGAACTTCGTGCGGGCGCCGGCAAACTCTTCGGCGGCTGAATTGGCCACTTCCTTGAGCAGCTTGTCGGCATCGTCGACAACGGTCTTGATGTCATTGACCAGCTTTTCCTTCTTTACTTCGACAGCACCACGACTTGCAGTAATTTCCGTATTCATCATGCCTCCTGAGGCGGGTTGGTAGTCGGCAGGCAATCTCGACTGGAGAAACCAGCACAGCATTGCCATTAAGCGAGAAAGAGGGGTTTAAGCAAATCCGACCTTCCTCTGCCTTATATCCTGACCTTCTCCGGACTGGCCGTCTGTGCGCCAGCGTACTCATGGCACGCACCTTTATTGAGTGTGTGCTGGCGAACAGACGACCCTCTGCAATTGAGTAGTATGGTGTGCAAGGACTTGGCGATGCTTGCCGGAATATTCAGCGATCACCGTCCAGTCTGACAAAGGAACAGGGGCCGGAAAAAGTCACCGGAAACAGTTGGTGCGCCGCAATAACACGCTCTGACCCTGTACGGCTACAACACACTGAAGGAGACATCAAATGTCATTAGGAACAATTCTGCTGATCGTTCTGGTTTTCATGCTTATTGGCGCAATCCCGGCCTGGCCCCACAGCCGGGGATGGGGTTACGGTCCCAGCGGTGGCCTTGGGCTGGTATTTGTGATTCTGCTTGTTCTGTTCCTGATGGGCAGGATTTAGCGTGTTCATTTGATCTCGCCTGCTGGCGAGATCAATGGTTCAGAGCAATCGCATTTAACTTCAAAGTCCACCACAGAGACACAGAGGCACAGAGGAATCACAGAGACCACAAAATGAAATGCAAAGCAGAGCGGGCAGAAAAATCTGGAAATTCGGTTTTCTCTGCGTTGCTCTGTGCCTCTGTGTCTCTGTGGTAGGTTTTGTGCTTTCAAATGTGACGCAAGTGACCAACGGGGATGTGCCCCGAACTCAATAAGCGCCAAGCACTCTTAACCGCGCCCGTAACTCGTCGACTTCATCCAGCAGATGAAGCGCGAGCGCTGCCCCGGCAGGATTAACCCCCAAGTCGCGCTGCAAGCGCAGTGCCACCGTGGCGCGTCGCATGTGGATGCCGCTGAATCGCCAGAACAGAGGCTCACCCCCGACAGGCATGAGCACACCCTCTTCGACCAGTTCAATAATGCAATCCACATGAACCGAGCAAGCGCAGCCAAGTTCATCCAGCGTCAGTTCGGTCTGCTCTTCCAGAATGCTTCCAGTCAGTTGTGGCAGGAGTTTATCGTTGTCCATGATTACACCCCGAGTTTGGTGCGTGGGTTGAACGAGGGGAACTGCTCAGCCATGTAAAGGTAAAAGGCATTCGCCGTTTCGCTGTCTGCCGGTGGCAAAGCAAGTTGTATAAGCGCATAAAAATCACCCGGCGTGTTCCCGGGTATCCCGCGCCCTTTCAGTCGCAGCTTGCCACCTGCAACGGATTTCGCAGGAACCTTCAGTTCGATCATCCCGTTTGGAGTAGGCATTTTCACCGTAGCACCCAAAGCAGCTTCCCAGGGCGCAACGGGCAGGTCGAGATAAACGTCGCGTTGCTCAACACGGTAATGTGCATGCGGGTTGAAACCGATTTCCAGATAAAGGTCTCCCGGCTTGCCCTGCCTTGCACCCGGCGAACCTTGCCCCGTCAGACGGATATGCTGCCCGCCATGAACGCCGCGCGGAATCGTTACATTGAGCTGGTGACCGCGCATTGATACGCGACCTTCTGCGTCCACTTCTGGCCGTTGCAGTGTGACGGTACGCATGGCACCCGTGTAGGCATCTTCGAGATCAATCATTATCCTGGCGTGATGGTCTTCACCCCGGGCATGCGGCGTCGAACGGCCTTGCCTCCCGGGATCAAAACCCTGCCCGTAAAGTGCTTCAAAAAAATCACTGAAGTCACTGGCATATCCAGCGGAATCGCCACCCGCATCTCCACCCCTGCCACCAGCGCCGGAAAACTCGAATCCCGCATTCCAATCGGGCGGCGGGCGAAAATCCTGACCTGCTTTCCAGTTGCTGCCCAACTGATCGTAGGCGGCCCGTTTATCCACATCCTTGAGCACTGCATAAGCCTCGCCGAGCTCTTTAAACCGGATTTCAGCATCAGGGGTCTTGCTGACATCGGGATGGTATTTGCGCGCCAGCTGACGGTATGCACGCTTGATTTCTGCCTGGGTCGCGTCGCGCGCCACCTCCATGATCTTGTAGTAGTCCTTGTATTCCATTTAGCGCTGTGGCGAAGAAGGCAGAGTAACTTTCACCTTATCCATCGGGCTGCCCGGCACGACCGCATCCGAGCCTACGTCTTTCTTTACCTCACCCTCAGGAAGAATGACCGGTGCCCACAGACTGCATCCGAGGGTCAGTGCTTTGCGCAACGCCTCCTTGTCGCACAGGATTTCAGTTTTCATGCTTAAGTCTCCAGCTTATTAAACGGCCTGGTTCACTTTTACCAGCTGTACCAGCGCACCAAGCAGGTGCTGAATGGATTGCCTGGCCTGGCGATCTGTCAAATTCCCGTTCTTGTCAAACTTCTGATCTGCATCGCCGATCATTACTTCGAGCTGGTTGACCACGGGCATGTTCAGCGCGACGAGAACTTGCCGTAGATGGTATTGAGCACGCACCGTTCCCAGACTGCCAGTTGAAACTCCCATCACCGCTGCCGGTTTGCCCAGCCAGACGCTTTCACCATAGGGTCTGGACGCCCAGTCGATAGCATTTTTTAGTCCGCCAGGAAGTGAATAGTTGTACTCCGGTGTAGCAAACAGGATGGCATCAGCCGCCTGAATACGACGCCTGAACTCAAGCACCGCGGGGTGAGGTGCCACTTCGTCATCCTGGCTGAAGACCGGAATGCCATGCAGTTCGATCAGGTTCAGGACTGCACCTTCAGGCACCATTTCCTGCGCCGCCTTGAGTGCAAAGCGATTGTATGAATCTTTGCGCAAGCTGCCCACAATACCCAGAATTTTTATCTCATCCACTCTCGATACCCCTCAAATTTGTTGGGCAAAGAATGGCATCACATGAATTTTCGAACTGTGCGCCAGCGCACAGAGACAAGGTCTGCTCATCGTTCATGCTTTACCTGTCGGTTTCGTAAAAATAACGGCCGCACAGCCTTACAAGGTCATCTTCGAATTCTTCGCCAAGGTAACCCATGTCTGCCAAAGGATAAACAATGCAACTCATGCTGATCTTCGGTATCGTCTTCGCCATCGCTGCCGTCTCTTTTGCCCTGCAGAACGATGTTTCCGTCGTCGTAACAATGGCTATGTGGCAATTCGAGGGATCATTGGCCTTGGTTTTGCTGCTGGCACTTGGCCTTGGAGTACTCATCACAGGTTTAATGTCCTCACCCACCGTAATCCGAAGGCAGTGGATGGCAGCGCGTCTGCGTCGTCAGGTCACGGACCTGGAGAAAGAAGTGGCTGACCTTCAGAACAACAAGAACGAGTTGCTCGCCAAACTGGCACTGATGACTCACAAATCGGGGACAGTGGAGCCGGAAGTTGTCACTGAAAAGCCCTATGTCGGTTTAAAGGCAATGCTTGTCGACGAAGATGACGTGAAGCCATGACCTCCCAATGCATTGTGAAATAACACCAGCAAGAAAACACCTACAGGAGAAACACGATGAGCACAATCAACACCAAAGACGGTACGCAAATTTATTACAAGGACTGGGGCACCGGGCAGCCTGTGGTGTTCAGCCATGGCTGGCCGCTCAACGCCGACAGCTGGGAAGCGCAAATGCTGTTTCTGGCATCCAGGGGATATCGCTGCATTGCCCATGACCGTCGCGGCCACGGGCGTTCCAGCCAGCCCTGGGTCGGCAACGACATGGATACCTACGCCGATGATCTTGCGGAACTCATTGAATCGCTCGGCCTGACGAAGGCTGTCCTGATTGGTTTCTCGGCAGGTGGCGGTGAAGTGGCTCGCTATATCGGCCGTTACGGCACAAAACGCCTGGCGAAAGCCGCACTGATTGCGGCCGTTCCGCCACTGATGCTCAAAACGTCAGCCAACCCGGGCGGCATGCCGATTGAAAAATTTGACGAGATACGCAAGGGGTCTGTCGCCGACCGCTCCCAGCTCTACAAAGATGTTGCCAGCGGTCCATTCTTCGGCGCCAACCGGCCGGGTTCCAAGGTTTCGCAAGGCATGATTGATTCGTTCTGGCGGCAGGGAATGCAGGCGGGTCACAAGAACACGCTGGACTGTATCAAGGCGTTTTCCGAAACAGACTTCACGGAAGACCTCAAGAAATTCGACATACCCACACTGATTATTCATGGCGATGACGACCAGATCGTACCGATTGGCGCCGCAGCGCTCAGTTCGTCAAAGCTGATCAAAAACGCCACGCTGAAAATTTACGCAGGCGCACCTCACGGCCTAGCAGATACACACAAAGAGCAGCTCAATGCTGACCTACTGGAATTCCTGAAGTCTTGAGGCCTTCTACCCTACCACCTGTCAACTCACTGCCTGCGCGAGACTGATGGCGGAAATATTAATCCAGCATCAAACGATGCTGGATTTTTACTATTATCGCTGTGGGTTGTTGGGGCGGCTGTCCTGGCTATTACGAACACCATCCCCATCGCGGACATGATCCGCGAGATTACGCTATGGTTTGTCTGCTGAATGTTTGATGCCGCACAGACCAGACTTTGTGTTTTCCTGCATTGTGGCTTCTGTTGGTGCCGCTACCGCCATGGTGTTCTAACGCACTGATCAAGTTTGGCGCGGCGGTTAGCTATGAAGGCCAACTTGGAGTCTTGACAATTGATGAAGGAGAACGGGAATGTCGGAATTGATTACGAGAAAAATTGTAGCTAACGAGGAAGATCTGAATCGCGATCCAATCACGGGAACACCGGGGGCTCACCCTCTCGGCACGGGCGCTGGCGCGGTTTTCGGCGGGCTTTCCGGAGCCGCTCTCGGGACAGCAGCAGGACCAATCGGCGCTGTGATTGGAGCGGCAGCAGGCGCAGTAATGGGCGGTTTGGTGGGCAAGAGCACAGCTGAAGAGGTCAATCCAACTGCTGAAGAGGTGTTTTGGAGAGAGACCTTCATTCGGGAACCCTATTATGTCCAAGGCAGAGCCTATGAATACTACGCTCCGGGTTTTCGAGCGGGATGGAAAGGCCGTGTGCGTCACGATGGGCGCACGTTTGAAGAGGCTGAACCTGAATTACTGTCGGAATACATTCTCACCAGGTCAGAGCTCGATCCCGACTGGCAAGAGATAAGGCCGGCAGCGCGTGCAGCGTGGGATCGTGTCGATCGCAACTGGAACACAAATCAATAAGCTGAGAGATTACGGCCGATACGTTCATTAATTGCTACCCACTGAAAATGCCGGATTTCCATTCTTCAGCGCTTCCTTGCGGCAATCAGCGTTATTCCTCCGCCGCTTCTGCGGAGGTCTTTAATCGATCAACTTTCTCTTTGTGTTCGTCCAGTGTGGCAAGCACGCGATCCGGATTCATGGACTGCTGGAGGACTGCCGCATCCGAATCATGGCGGTCTATCACGTTGGGCAAATCACGCCTTAACTCTTCCAGCAAGTCGATCAGTTTGGCCGCCTTTTGCTCGGTCAGCAGGGTCACTTTCAAATCCAGATGCGCCCGCTGCTCCGCGAGCTTGGCGAACCGGTTCTGTTTTGTCAGAACTATGGTCGCGGTCATCAACGCACTCAGGCCAACAATCCCTTGCAGCCAAAAGTACGGCGCCGGATCAAACTCTGTAAAGCCAAACTTACGCAATACGACGTTTGTGACTATCCAGACCACAACAAACAACAGAATCATGCCAAGAAAGATCGGTTGGCCGATAAAACCGCTGATACGTTCCAGGACACGTTGAGAGCGGCTGATTTTTTGCTCTTCACGCGAGTAGAACTCCAGAACAGCGTCGGTATTTTGGCTGATCTCATCATGTTCTGATTCAATCGACATGTCGCGGCGATTCTCTGAAGGATTTTGTGGTGTAGCTTGATCGGTTCATATTTGGATGGACAATTCGGCTACGCTTCGTCATTTGAAACAGATGGACTGAGGAAGCATAATCCCAGCGCCCTCACCGCGCTACCGCGCACCCTCTCCCGCGGGAGAGGGCTGGGGTGAGGGCTAAGTCTATGGCATCGTTTCCCGTTGTTTCATGTTGACTACCTACTAGTAGCGGCGAGGGTCGTTGGGACGGCTATCCTGGCTATTTCGAACACCATCACCATCGCGGTCACGATCCGCACGATTAGGCACACCGTCCCGGTCTTGGTCACGATGGTCACGATCTCCGCCATGATAGACGCCTTGATCTCTAACTGGCACGGGGTAAGCCACACAGCCGGACAAAAGACTGCTGACAGTCATCAGTGCAATAACTAACTTTTTCATAATTCCTCCTGTGCAACAGAGATTGATACCTGAATTAAACATCAGGCACACACTCCGCTGCTATTGCTGCATTTCGTATCAGTAACGATTCGGGTTTTTCGGGGCGCGATCCTGGCCATTCGGGACGCCGTCATGATCGCGATCACCACGCCGCCAGTTACCGCTTTGGTAATGCCAACGGTCATCACGCTCAACCCAAACGGGCTGGTTGTAGTAATAGCCTTGACGATTGCGTATCCATTTTCCTTGCACCCACTGGTGCTGATGATTGCGCCAACCCCAGTGTCCATCAACCCAGACATAACCCGGGCGATGCGCGGGAACTATCTCTACACGGGGCGGAGGTGGTGCAACTTGCATAATGATCGCGGCACTGGCTAGCGTAGCGACGCTGCCGAGAGAGGCCGCAAAAATTACAGCAATTATGGTTTTTTTGATCATGATCTACTCCTGACGTTCTGTTTAAGGAACTGTCTTTTTAACGTGTATTCATTGCGGGGTATGTACGCTGACGCGCACATCGGCACTTCTTTTTAATGTTCCTGATTGCGAAAGCCTAGCGGCCAAACCGGTACTCGCCAGCAGCATACAACTTCCAGTTTCCGCCACCAGTGATATCCAGAACCTGCGAGTGATGCTTCTTGATGGAGGGACGATGGCCGGTGCTGATCAGCGTTGTCGTGCTGCTTGCCAACTGCTTGTACAGGCTGTCCTCATTGCCGATATCCATGGCGCTCGTCGCTTCGTCGAGAATTGCAAATCGTGGCGCGGTGACCAGCACGCGCGCAAATGCCATGCGTTGCTGCTCACCCACTGACAATACTTTTGCCCAATCCAGCTCAGCATCCAGGCCACCGAACTGGTCCACAATATTGGGCAGATTTACATCCTCCAGAATTTGCAGGAGTTCTTCATCCGTGACTTCCCTGTCCTGTTGCGGATAGAGCAACTGGGCACGCAGACTTCCGAGCAGCATGTAGGGGCGTTGCGGCAGGAACAGCATTTCTTCAATCGCAGGGCGCAAGATGCGACCACTCCCGGTACGCCACAGACCGGCAATAGCGCGCAACAACGAGCTTTTGCCGCTGCCGCTGGCCCCCACGATCAACAATCCTTCACCCGGCTTGATTTCCAGAGAGAGATCCTTGATCAGGATGCGCTTGTGGTTGGGTGTTTCCAGGGTGAGTTTTACGATAGCCAGACGGGAAGCCTGCACCAGATCAATATTCTCCAATTTCCTGGTCGATGCGCTCGCTTTGCCGGTAATGAATAGCTTGAAACTGTAAAGACGATCAATCCCTGCAGCAAAACGACTGAAGTTTTCGAAGTTATCAACAATCACCGTTAACGCCGTCAAGATGGCAGCAAATGCACCGGCAGCCTGAACCGCACGCCCGACCTCAAGTTCTCCCGAGAGAACCCGACCGGCAATAATTGCACTGGGCAAAATGATGGTCATGAAACTGTAGGCATACTGAAACAGGTTCAGATTCAGTTGAGCCCGTATGAGTTTGTTGTAATTGCTGAAGGCTTCATTGAAATACTGGCCGATCTGCAATGACTCCTGAGCTTCACCCCGATAGAAGGCGATGGCTTCGGCGTTTTCGCGGATGCGCACCAGACTGAAGCGGAAGTCAGCTTCGCGTTTGAGCTGATAGAAATTGAAACCGATCAGAACTTTCCCAAAGACCAGCAACGTAAAGGTTGTTCCGGCAATCGCATAAATGACCAGAAAGACGACCAGCTCTATGGAGATTGACCAGAGCACGCCACAGAAAGCGACCAACTGCAGCACGGCACCGACCAGTACCAGCAGGAAGAATAGTGATTTCTGGGTAAAGGTATTGATGTCTTCAGCAATACGCTGATCCGGATTGTCGATTTCGGCATTGGCATTGGCATTCAGTTCGTAATACGAGCGATTGCTGAAATAGCTGCCCAGAAAACTGCGGGTCAGCCAGCGCCGCCAGAGCAGTCCCAGCTTATCCCGCACGAAGTAGTAGAACGCATAAATCGGTACGGCAACGACCAGAATGGCAAGACACTCGAGGATCGTCGTCCAGAACCTGTCCGCTTCTTTTGCCGCCAGCGCCGAGGTGAATTCACCCGTCAACTGATTGAACAATACGGAAAACCCCGTCTGCCCCAACAACAGCATAACCAGCAAAACCAGCAGACTGCGAGCTTGCCATTTCTCTTCGCGAAACCAATACGGAGAAGCTATCGCCTTGAAACGCTTCCATAGCCGAAGATCAAATTTAATCATGACGTGTGGTGCCTTTGCTGATGGGTCTGCGTAGCGAACGCTGACAGGAGATTACACATGGGCTGCTTCAGAAATTAACCATGGGCTTGTGCATACAGAGCATCAAAAAGCACCGAGTCGGCGAACTGCCGAATCCTCTGTTCATCTGCTCATTGTCTTTCCAGCCCATCATCAGAGTCTGTCCGCCAGCGCACATAGGCCGGAACTCTCCCGGCTTCAGCCTATGTTCGATAGCGCACTGAAAATCCTGAGGGGAAGTGGAATAGTTCAGTCAGAAGAAGACTGAATTTGATTCGCCAATCAAATTCGGAGATGTTTATTGGCGAGACGAATAATCTTTTAAAGGAAATAAAATGACAATTATTAAAAATTTAAAGCTACTCGGAATCTCGGCGCTACTCGTTGCCGGGCTTGCTGCGTGCGACACGAAACAGCCAGGGCCTGCGGAAAGTGTGGGGAAGAAAATCGACCAGACGGCAATTGAGGCCGGCAACAAAGTAGATAAGACAGTTGAAAAGGTCAGCGGAAAGCTCAGTGATCAAAGTGCACAAGCCGGTGTGGCAATTGATGACGCTGAAATCACGGCCAAGGTCAAAGCCGCCATTTTTTCCGAACCCGGCTTGAAGTCATTGCAAATCAGTGTTGATACCGTGAAAGGTGTCGTGACACTCAGCGGATCGGCTGACTCTCTGGCAAACAGTGACAGGGCAAAAGCACTGGCTGCTGCAGTGTCTGGTGTAAAAGAAGTACAAAACCAGCTGGTTCTCAAACTGGTTAAATGAGCTTGAATAATCAGCAAAAACTTAGGAGAGAACAATGAAAGTTCAGGACGCCTATAAAGAGAAAATGGCTGCGCAACTGAAAGTCTGGGACGCTCAGATTAACTTGCTGGAAGCCAAGGCCAAGAAGGTCGGCGCTGGCCTAAAAGTTAAGCATGCCGAAGAAATGCGTGATTTACGTGCCAAGCAACTTGTCGCCTCCACCAAAATGAAAGAACTGGACAAGGCGACGGGCGAAGCATGGGATCAGGTCAAGCTCACGGCTGACAAAGTCTGGGAAGATCTCAAGACTGGCCTGACGGCTGCGCAATCCAAATTCCACTAGAGCCGCGCCGGGCAATGCCCTGGCTATCTGTTGGAGTTACCGGGTTGTTAATGTGAGGTTGATCGGCGTGAATAACTCTGTTGTTCACGCCGTTTTTTTACCCGGCAATACATTCATTTGGTACTGCGCAACAAACCTTCCACTTCAGCTTCAGCTTTAAGCCAGTCGGTCATCTCGCTGCCGGGCGCAAAGCCACGCTGTTCTGCAATAAAAAATGCGGCCTCTTCAATCATTGGCTTGGTGTTGAAATTAGCATCTTCCGCGACTAATTGTTCATATTCGTAATCGCCGGAAGGCTTGCTTGACGATTCCTTTTTAGTCTCGATTTTTGCTTCACGCTTTATCCGCTTGGCGTGGAACTCCGAGGCTTCTGCAATTTCTTTTTCATTCATGCAATGATCTTCGTGACTACTTTCGGATTTATTTTGGATTTTCATTTCCATCTCCTAATTTCCCTGCAATTGCGTTCTAAATCGAGTATGGATAAAAGCTTCACCACCAAGGCACAAAGGACACAAAGTTTCACTAAGAAAAACAATAAGTAAACTTGGTGCTCTCTTGGTGAACTTGGTGACTTGGTGGTTCGCACTTTCTCGCTGAATGACTAGCGATTTTTACCATTGTTCCCGTTGTTCCCGTGCTTGCCTTTGTTATCGTGTTTGTCGTCACGATAGTCATCCTTGCGGCCATCCCTGTGATCATCCCTGCGCTCAGCGTGACGTTCCTGGTAACGCGGAACATATTCACGCTGATACCAGTTGTCCTGCACAAAATAGACGCGTTCGCCGCAGGCGTTATACGCATGGCAATGCTTGCGCCAGTTTTTTGCGTGCCCCGGCGGTACGCGCATATAGACTGGCTGGCGGTACACTTCTGCCCGCTCGATATATACCGGCTGCTGGTAAATAAGTTGTGGCTGCGGATAATCGCCTATGTCGATTTGGCCATAAAAACCCGGCTGCCCAATACTTACCGACATGGCAACATCGGCCGCGAATACATGGCTTGTCGCTGCGATCACTGCTGCTGCAATTAGTAATTTTTTCATGATGATTCCTTTGTTGGTTCATAAGAACCACACACTTATTAGCGCACAGCTCTACAGATTTAATCAGCTTCTGGTGACAAGAATCAGCGAAGGTCGATCAGGCCAACACCAAGACAAAAGCGGTTCAAAATCAACGTTTACAAATCATGTTGATCATCACCGTTAGCTGTAACACTACCTGAGCACCCTGATCCTCTCTGTTCGCTAGCACGCTTAAGATCGATCTTTGTGTCACCAATGCAAAGCGGCTCCGCAGAGCCGCTTTGATTGATCATGTTGAATGCATCACACAGTGCAATTACACCCTTGGCTCACCGCGTTCGTTGACCAACACGGTCGCGCCCGGAGGCGTAGTCATCTGCATGTGATTATCCTGACCGCGGAAACGGTAGGTCACATCCCAGTAGGCCGGTTTGGCATTGCCGGGAACATCGGCACAGCGCTGTACGTCCTGAGTGATGGTCTGCTGCCCGCTGCCTACGCTGTTGCCAACATAGGCTCCGGCAACCGCTCCACCGACCGTGGCCAGATCCTTGCCGCGTCCGCCACCGACCTGATGCCCGAGGATGCCGCCAACTACGGCGCCGGCAATCGCTCCCGGAACATTGTTGCGGCGCTCCTGAACGACCTGTTCGCGCTCGACCCAGCAGCGCTGTTCCGGGGTGCCCATAACAGCGCGCACAGAAGTGACATCGGCCTCGTACAAGCGCTCATTGTTAACACGGCGAAAATCGCGATTTCTGGAGGGATCAGGCGCATAGCGATTGTCGTCTATGCGTGCATCACGCTCCACCGGGCGAACCGATGAGACGCGATCATTGAGCCCCATGGCCGCCAATGAGGGGTAACGACCCGGGCGAAGGACAACGCAACGTCCATCGAAACGGACGTCCTGGCAAACTTCCCAACGCCCGCCTGGCACCACGACCGACGATGCGCGGTCATTGAAACCATGGCGCCCAAAATTGCTGACCTGGTCTAACGTTGTGAAGGAGCGACCGGAGAAGCCTTCGCCTTCAAAGAAAGTGATCTCGGCATTCCGATTGTTGTCGTGAATCGCACCCGGCAAGGGCGCGTAACGAGAATCGGCAATGCGCGCGTTCCGACTCACAGCCCGGGCTGACGAGATGCGATTATTCAACCCCATCGCGGCGAGCGATGAATACTGTCCCGGACGCAAGACAACGCATTTGCCGCGCATGCCCGAGTGATCACAAACTTCCCAGCGCTTGCCGAGCACTCCGACTGACGAAGCGCGATCGTTGAAACCGTAGCGCTCGAAATTATCAACACGCCGCTCAGTAGTAAACGACTGGCCTTCAAAGCCTTGGCGTTCGTAAAAAG
>JANNGP010000134.1:0-15915 GCA_031403915.1 Betaproteobacteria bacterium | reverse complement strand
GATTTCTTCGATATCAAGGGCGAAGTCGAACTGCTTCTTGCCCCGCTCGTTGCCCGTTTCGAGAAAGCATCGCACCCTGCCCTGCACCCGGGGCGCAGCGCACGTGTCATCGTCGATGGTAAAGACATAGGCTTTGTCGGGGAACTGCATCCGCAATGGCTTCAGAAATACGACTTGCCACTGGCTCCGGTCTGTTTCGAACTTGATCTGGACACTCTCTTACTGGCCAGATTGCCGGAATATGCAGAAATTTCACGCCAACCCCCGGCTATACGCGACCTGGCCATTGTGGTTGACCACAAGATTGAACTACAGCAACTCATTGATGGCCTGGCTGCCCATCTGCCAACCATTGTTCAGGACATTCAGTTGTTCGATGTCTACACCGGGAAAGGCATTGATTCCGCGAAGAAAAGTCTTGCATTTCGTATAGTTATGCAAGATACTCAAAGGACTTTGCAAGACACGGAAGTTGATGCTGCAGTGCAACAACTGATTGCCTATTTGCAACAGGCTTTCGCGGCCCAGCTTCGCGTCTGACAGGGAAAGAACATGACACTCACAAAAGCAGAACTCGCAGATTTACTGTTCGAAAAAGTTGGCCTCAATAAACGTGAGGCCAAGGACATGGTCGAAGCCTTCTTCGAAGAAATCCGTAACGCGCTTGAGCGCGGTGACGGCGTCAAGCTATCGGGGTTTGGCAATTTTCAGCTGCGCGACAAGCCACAGCGCCCGGGTCGCAACCCGAAAACCGGTGAGGAAATTCCGATCACTGCGCGGCGCGTTGTCACTTTCCATGCCAGCCAAAAGTTGAAGGGTGAAGTGGAGCTTTCTTACGATGGAACCCAGTCCTAAAGATACCGGCAAGGAGCCTCTGCCACCCATCCCGGCCAAACGCTACTTCACCATCGGGGAAGTCAGCGAACTGTGTGGTGTGAAACCGCACGTCCTGCGCTATTGGGAACAGGAATTCACTCAACTCAAACCGGTAAAGCGCCGTGGAAATCGTCGTTATTACCAGCATCACGAAGTTCTGCTGGTCCGTCGTATCCGTGAACTTCTGTACAGTCAGGGCTTTACCATCAGCGGTGCACGCAATCGTCTGGATGATGTTATCGGCGATGCAAAACCCTCGTTGTTGACACCTGGATTTCTGCGTGGAGAACTGCTGAACATCGCAGAAACACTCAGAATCTGAGCCAAGACCACGTGATTTAGTTTATAATTTGCGGCTGTCGGGGCGTAGCGCAGCCCGGTAGCGCACTAGTCTGGGGGACTAGTGGTCGCAGGTTCAAATCCTGTCGCCCCGACCAGTAAAAACAATCACTTAGGCCAATCTTTAGATTGGCCTTTTTGTATTTCCAGCCGTGAGCCGTGAATAAATTGCATCAGCATGATGGCTACATTACGGCAACAGCCTCTACCACCCCGAGCGAATAATTTTCTCTGCCCAAAATAGCGCAGCAATGGTCTTGCCGTCAGTAATTTCGCCATTCCGAACTGCGTTTATGGCCTCATCAAGACTCAGGGGCAACACATCCAGAAATTCACCGTGATCGAGTTGCTGATCTGATTCACGCCGCAGACCCCGAGCCAAAAATATTTCGATACGCTCGTTGGAATAACCGATGCAAGGGTGCATCACACCCAGATAGCGCCACTCGCTTGCGCTGTGCCCCGTCTCTTCAAGCAACTCGCGGCCTGCTGTGCTGAGGATGTCCTCTCCTGGCTCGATCTTGCCAGCGGGTAGCTCGAGAAACGCCTTACGCAGCGGATAGCGAAACTGCCTCTCGAAGATTAAATCCCCGTTATCCAAGGCAGGAATGATGACCACCGCACCTTGGTGAATAACGTACTCTCGTAGACTTTCATGACCATCCGGCAAACGTACCCGGTCAAGACGAACATCAAGCAATTTTCCGTGATAAACCTGCGTGCTTTCAATCTGTGTCTCGCACAGATGCCCATGGTCATCGTTAAGTGATTTAGTCATATGAAGCTCTCAAACAAAAACGCCCCGACCAGCGGGGCGTCTATTACGCTGAAGCGTAAGAATCACAAGGAACGCAGTAGCGCGAATGCGCAAAGTGACATTAATGTCTGCGGGAATATCCCAAGCAGTGCGACAGCCAGACCGTTGGCCGACATGAGAACTTTCATGTCGATTGGCGCCTCAATGCGTGCCGTGATGGCAGGCTGATCAAAGTACATGATCTTGACTATACGCAGGTAGTAGAAGGCACCAATCAGCGAGAAGAACACGGCAGCAATGGCCAGCCACAGATAACCAGCTGCAACCACAGCCTGCAACACGGAGA
Organism: Betaproteobacteria bacterium; assembly: GCA_031403915.1. GTDB lineage: Bacteria > Pseudomonadota > Gammaproteobacteria > Burkholderiales > Rhodocyclaceae > Propionivibrio. The sequence goes on along the minus strand of JANNGP010000134.1, from coordinate 13,597 downwards.
ACTTGGCAAAGAAGCCCACAAAAAACGGAATCCCCGCCATGGAAAACATCATCATCATCATGACAGCAGCAAACCACGGACTGCGCTTGTTCAAACCGGCAAAGTCGCTGATCTCTTCGGACTCGAATCCCGCACGGGTCAGCAGCAGAATCATCCCGAAAGTACCGGTACTGGTCAGCACATAGGTCATCACGTAGAACATCGATGAACTGTAAGCATTAAGAGCATAGCGCGCATCACCACCCACAACACCGGTCACCAGGCCGAGCAGCATGAAGCCCATGTGCGAGATAGCCGAATAGGCCAGCATGCGCTTGATATTGGTTTGCGCAATGGCGGCAAAATTACCGACGGCCATCGACAACACCGAGAGGAAGAGCAGCATCGTCTGCCAGTCCTGCGAGACGACAATCAGGCCGTTGACCAGCATGCGGATAACAATGGCAAAGGCCGCCAGTTTAGGTGCGCTGGCGATAAACAGCGTCACCGCTGTCGGGGCGCCGTGATAGACGTCCGGAATCCACATGTGGAAAGGAACAACACCCAGCTTGAAGGCGATGCCGCAAACCAGGAAGACAACACCAAAGGAAAGAATGGTCTTGTGAGCCTGCCCGCTAAACAGACGGTCCGCAACGGCTGATATTTCAAGCGTACCGGTGGCGCCGTAGATCATCGACATGCCGTAGAGCAACAGCCCGGAGGCGAGTGCACCCAGCACAAAGTACTTCATTGCCGCTTCGGTTGCGGGAACAGAATCCCGGTTCAAAGCCACCATGGCGTAGAGCGACAGGGAAAGCAGTTCAATACCGATATAGATGGTCAGGAAATGATTGGCCGAAATCATTACCATCATGCCCAGCGTAGCAAACAATGTCAGCGTGTAATACTCGCCTTTGGCCATTTGCGGCCGGTCCTGAATATAGCCCCGTGAGTAAAAAAGAACGACCATCACGGTCACGTAAAGCATAACCTTGAGTAGGTCGCCCATCAGGTCACCAACGTACATGTTGCTGAAGGTGTACAGAATCTCCCCGGTACTCGTCATAAACGTAATGACTGCCGCCCCGACCAGTGTGAGCTGTGTCAGAACGAAGGTCAGTGTGCGTTTCTTGTTCTTGACAAAAAGGTCAACGATCAAAATCAGACAGGCCATCGCCACGAGAAATATCTCCGCACTGGCAAGGCGAAGGTCGGGCGGAACAAATTGCATTTCGGCAAGCGTCATAGCGGATACCAATTATAGGATCTTGCTTACGGCGATGTGACGCAGCAGTTCATTAACCGAACTGTGCATAACTTCAGTGAAAGGTTGCGGGTACAAACCCATGCCCAGCGCGCCAACGGCGAGCAGCGCCAGAACCAGGAATTCGCGTGCATTGATATCAGTGAGCTCGGCCACATGATGGTTAGCTACTGCTCCAAAAATAACGCGCTTGTACATCCACAGGGTGTAGGCCGCACCAACAATCATCGTTGTTGCCGCTGCAAACGCCACCCAGAAATTGAATTTGACGGCCGCCAGAATGACCATGAATTCGCCAACGAAACCGGAGGTTGCCGGCAGACCGGCGTTAGCCATGGCGAACAGCATGAAGAAAGCCGCAAACTTGGGCATGGTATTTACCACACCACCGTAATCAGCAATCTGGCGCGAATGCACCCGGTCATACATGACGCCAATACAATAGAACATAGCACCGGCGATAAAGCCGTGCGAAATCATCTGGATCAGCGCACCTTCAAGACCTAGCGCGCTAAACATGAAGAAGCCGAGCGTTACAAAGCCCATGTGGGCGATTGACGAATACGCCACCAACTTTTTCATGTCTTCCTGAACCAATGCAACCAGACCGATATAAACGATAGCAATCAGGGACAAGCCGACCATGAACCCGGACAACTCGTGCGATGCATCCGGCGCAATTGGCAGCGAGAAACGCAGGAAACCGTACGCGCCAAGCTTCAGGGCAATGGCCGCTAGCACGATGGAGCCTCCTGTAGGCGCCTCAACGTGCGCGTCCGGCAACCACGTATGCACCGGCCACATAGGAACCTTAACCGCAAACGCCACCAGGAAGGCCAAGAAAATCCACATCTGGGGTGTCTTGGCAATGGGCATCTGGTGCCAATCCAGAATCGAGAAGCTGCCACCCGACTGCACAAACAGATAGATCAGCGAGATCAGGAAAAGCAGAGAACCCATCAAGGTGAACAGGAAAAACTTGAATGCCGCATACACGCGGTTCGGACCGCCCCACACGCCGATAATCAGATAGAGCGGGATCAGTGACGCCTCAAAGAAGACATAGAACAGCATGCCGTCGAGTGAGGAAAAGATGCCATTCAACAAGCCCGACATTATCAGGAAGCCGGCGTTGTACTGGGCTACCTTGTTATTAATAATCTGCCACCCGGCAAGAACAACAATGACAGTAATAAAGCTGTTGAGCATGACGAACAGCATCGAGATGCCATCCACGCCCAGATGGTAATTGATGTTGAAGCGCGGAATCCACGACGAGAGTTCAACAAACTGCATCGCCGGCGTTGTCATGTCAAAACCGGTGTAGAGCGGAATAGTGACCAACAAACCGGCTACGGCACCGAGCACAGCAAGCATGCGTGCCAAAGGCGCATTCCGATCAGAACCCGTCGCCAGCACAACCAGTCCGGATAAAATCGGAACCCAGATGGCGAGTGAGAGAAGTGGTGTACCTGACATATCGTTCCCAGTCTCTTTATACAGTTCAGCCGCGCAAAATCCAGAAGGAGAGCAGCGCGCAAACACCAAAAATCATCGTAAAAGCATAGTGGTAAATGTGACCCGACTGGAAGAGGCGCACCATCATGGAGGCCAGACCCACCAACCGGACAGAACCGCCGACGATAAAGCCATCGATTACGCCAACATCCCCGCCCTTCCAGAGCCCTTTACCCAGCAGGCGTGCTCCGCCAGCAAAAACAACCTCGTTAAACTTGTCAAAGTAATATTTGTTTTCCAACAGCGTATAGATCGGGCCACTCGCTGCTTTGATCGCCGCAGGAATACCCGGTCGCTTGAGATAGAAAAACCACGACAGCACGACACCGCCCAACGCAAGCCAGAAAACCGGCGTACTGACCGCATGCGTCGCCATCGCCAACGGGCCGTGGAAATGTTGCGCAAGCTCTTCCATTACCTTGTGAACACTGGCATCGACGTATATCGTGCCCTTGAAGTAATCGCCAAATAGCATCGGTTCGATACCGACATATCCAATGAACACTGAAGGTATTGCCAGCAGGACAAGCGGCAGTGTTACGACCCACGGCGTCTCATGGGGCTTTTGACCGGGCGCCAGCCCATGATGCTCTTCATGAACTGCATCCGCATGATGATCGTCATGAGCGGCGTGATCATCTTGTTTGGCATGTGTTTCATGAGCACCTTCATGTGCCTTGCCGAATCGCTCTTCGCCATGGAAGACCAGGAAGTACATGCGGAACGAGTAGAACGCCGTCACAAACACGCCGGCCATCACCGCAAAATAGGCAAAGCCGCTACCCGGCAGATGCGACAGGGCTACCGCCTCAATAATCGAATCTTTTGAATAGAACCCGGCGAAGAATGGTGTCCCGATCAAGGCCAGAGAACCAATCAGCGAGGTTATCCAGGTGATTGGCATGTACTTGCGCAAGCCACCCATATTGCGAATATCCTGCTCGTGATGCATGCCGATAATGACCGAACCGGCACCAAGGAAAAGCAGTGCCTTGAAGAAAGCGTGCGTCATCAGGTGGAATATAGCAACCGAATAGGCCGAAACGCCGAGCGCTACCGTCATGTAACCCAGTTGCGAGAGCGTCGAGTACGCCACCACGCGCTTGATGTCGTTCTGGATAATTCCAAGGAAACCCATGAACAGCGCGGTGATCGAACCGATAACAATGACAAAGGTCAGCGCCGTATCTGAGAGCTCAAACAGCGGGGACATGCGCGCCACCATAAAGATACCAGCAGTGACCATGGTTGCGGCATGGATCAGTGCGGAGATCGGCGTCGGGCCTTCCATCGAATCCGGTAGCCACACATGCAATGGAATTTGTGCCGACTTACCCATGGCGCCGATGAACAACAGGATGCAGATGGCGCTCATCAGCATCACCGTGCCGCCTTCACAACCGGCATAAAGCGTAATCGTTGACTTGGCCATCTCGGGAGCGTGCTCAAAAACTGTTTTGTAATCCAGCGTTCCGAAATGCGCCAGAACAAGGCCAATGCCTAGAATGAAGCCAAAGTCACCCACGCGGTTGACCAGAAAGGCCTTCATGTTGGCCAGAATCGCTGTCGGGCGGGTGTACCAGAAACCGATCAGCAAGTAGGAAACGAGACCAACGGCTTCCCAGCCGAAAAACAACTGCATAAAGTTGTTGCTCATCACCAGCATCAGCATCGAGAAGGTGAACAACGCGATATAGCTGAAAAACCGGTTATAACCTGGATCATCCTGCATATAGCCGATGGTATAGATATGCACCATGAGCGAAACAAAGGTAACCACCAGCATCATAGTGACTGTCAGTTGGTCGATCAGGAAACCTACCTCAAAGGTGTAGTCCCCCGAACTCAGCCACTGATAAACCGACCCATTGAAGGTATTGCCGGCCATCACATCCTGAAAGATGAAAACCGAGGCGATAAACGCAATGGCCACACCGGCAATGGCGGCGGTATGCGCCACCCAGCGCGGAATAATGCGGCAGAACAGGCCGGCGATGGCGGCTCCGACGAGGGGTGCTAGCGGAACCAGCAAGTAGAGGTTTTGCATTTCCATGTTAACCCTTCAGGCTGTCCAGATCATCCACGTGGATGGTTTTCAGGTTACGGAACAGCACGACGAGAATCGCCAGGCCAATCGCCGACTCCGCCGCAGCAACCGTCAGAATGAAGAAAACGAAAACCTGCCCGGCCAGATCCTGCATGTAATGCGAAAAAGCGATGAAGTTCATATTCACCGCGAGCAACATCAGTTCGATCGACATCAGAATGATGATCAGATTCTTCCGGTTAAGGAAAATACCGACGATGCTGATGGCAAACAGGATCGCGCCTAATATCAAATAATGGGACAGTGTAAGCAAGGTGCCTCCCTGGTTCCTTCTGCAAGTGGTAGCGCCCGGCGCCACCACATCAAATTTCAAATTCTCAAATACAGTTTCAATAACGAAATATTATTCGCGCTTTTCTGACGGCATCTGCAGCACACGAACACGATCCTTCGCTTTAACGAAAACCTGCTCTGACGGACTCACTGATTTACTCTTGCGCTTCCCGCGGCAGGTCAGCGCAACTGCTGCGATAATGCCGACGAGCAGAATAATCGACGCCAGTTCAAATGGATACACGTACTCTGTAAACAACAACCGGCCAACCGCCTTGACATTGCTGAACCCGCCAGCGGTCTGCGCAACATTGCTCTCGAGCAAATCATAGTAACTGGCGCCAAGAACCAAGCTCATTTCTGCGACCATCAGCAAGGCAACCACAGCACCCAGCGGCAAGTAGCTCCAGAAACCTTCACGCAAGCGATCAAGGTTTATGTCAAGCATCATGACAACAAAAAGGAAGAGCACCATCACCGCACCGACGTAGACGAGCACGAGTGCGATGGCCAAAAATTCAGCCTGCAACAGAATCCACACACCGCTTGCACTGAAAAATGCCAATACAAGATGTAGCGCCGCATGAACCGGATTACGCAAGGTAACGACACGCAAGCTGGCGTACACCAGAATCGTGGCAAGAAAATAAAAAACGAAGGTCTTGAATTCCATCGTATCAGCGCCTGTTAGCGGTATTTCGAGTCAAGCTCGCGGTCTTCAGCGATCTGAGCTTCATAGCGATCGCCGTTGGCCAGCAACATGGGCTTGGTGTAATAAAGATCGCCGCGCTTTTCGCCGTGATACTCGAAAACGCGGGTCTCGACGATGGCATCAACCGGACAGGCTTCCTCACAGAAGCCACAGAAGATGCACTTGTTCAGATCAATGTCGTATCGCGTTGTACGACGCGAGCCATCGTCACGTTCAGCCGACTCAATCACAATGGCCATGGCCGGGCAAACGGCTTCACAGAGTTTGCAGGCAATACAACGCTCTTCGCCATTCGGATAGCGGCGCAAGGCATGCAGACCGCGGAAACGGAAGCCCTGCGGTGTTTTTTCTTCGGGATACTGAACGGTGATCTTGCGTGCGAACATGTAACGCCCGGTCACCGACATACCCTTAAACAACTCCTTAAGCAGGAGGCTGTTGAAAATTTCTTTCATCGAACCCATGGCTAGCCTCTCACTTCCAGATATTCCAAGGCGACATCATCCAGCAACCAACCACAAGCAGCCAGATGAGACACACGGGGATAAACACTTTCCAGCCCAGACGCATGATCTGGTCGTAGCGAAAACGCGGGAAGGTAGCGCGAATCCAGAAGAAGAAGAAAATCAGTGACGATATTTTGGCAAACAACCAGAAGATACTGTCCGGCAGGAAGCTTACTGGCGACAGCCAGCCCCCCAAGAACAACAGCGAGATCAAGGCCGAACACAAAATCATGGCGGAGTATTCTGCGAGCTGGAATACGGCAAAGGCCATTCCAGAATACTCAACGTGGAAGCCGACGATTTCGGATTCGCCCTCCGCCATATCGAAAGGCGCTCGGTTTGTTTCAGCCACGCAGGAAACCACATACACAACGAACATCGGCAACAGCGGCAACCAGTTCCACGACAGGAACCCGACACCCATCTCGGCGAACCGACCCTGACCCTGGCCTTTGACAATATCACCGATGTTTAGACTGTTTGAAACCATCAGCACGACGACGAGTGCAAGTCCCATTGCCACTTCATAGGAGATCAGCTGAGCCGCAGAGCGCATGCCGCCAAGAAACGCATATTTGGAGTTGGACGACCAGCCGGCGAGGATAATCCCGTAAACGCCGATCGATGTCACCGCCATGATGTATAGCAGGCTGGCATTGACATTAGCCACGACCATCACGTCATTGAACGGTATCACAGCCCAAGCAACAAGTGCCGGCGCAAAGGCGAAAACCGGCGCCAGCAGGAAAACATGCTTGTCCGCACCGGACGGAATCACAACCTCTTTCAGCATGAGCTTGAGACCATCAGCAATCGGCTGAATCAATCCCCACGGGCCGACACGGTTTGGCCCAATACGCACCTGCATCCAGCCGATGACCTTGCGTTCCCAGAATGTCACGTAGGCCACAATCCCGAGCAATGGTGCAATGATGAGCATGACCTTGATCACGGTCCACACCACGGTCAGTATATTCGCCCATAGCGTCGGGCCGAAGGTATCCTGCCCCAATTGCATCAGCAAATTCAGATACGGGATCAAGAAACCCGGCAACAGTTGCTGCAGCGCATCCACCATCACGCACGCTCCACGATTATTGATCCGAACATGTCGCCCAGTGCCGCCGTCGAGGCATGTGCCGCCGCAACCCGCACACAACCGGCCGGTACATTCTCATCCGCTTTGACCAACAGCAGTGATTCACCCGGCCCCTGTTTGACACGTACCTGAGAACCCGCAGCGATACCTGACTGCGCCAGTGTTGCTGCGCTCATGCGCACGGCCGGCACAAGCGCATCCTGTGTCTGCTGCAGAGCAAGCCCACGACGCACCAGAGCATCAGCGAAGTAAATCGGCACATCAGCAATGCGTTGCAAACCGTTGGCTGTAGCGCCAAGAGAAATAGAAACGCCGTTCAGAGCGTTATCAAGACCTCCGGCGAAGTGGCTCTCGGACGAGATGATGGCATCACGCACCTGCTCGCTGGAGTCGAAATCAAAGCCCGATAGCGCTAGTACATTACCCAGAACACGCAGTACCTTCCAAGCTGGACGCGCATCCCCGAGAGGGCGGCAAACACCATTGAAGCCCTGCACTCGCCCTTCGGTATTGATAAAGGTTCCCGAAGTTTCAGTAAAAGGTGTCGTCGGCAACAATACGTCGGCATAATCAAGTGCGGCCTGACTCTTGAAGGGCGACAGCATGACTACCAATGCGGCCTGCTTGAGAGCTGCGACCGCCTGTTGCGGATTGTGGCAATCAAGTTCCGGCTCAACGCCCAGCAGAATGTAGGCTTGGCGCGGCTGGGCAAACATTTCGTACGCATTCAGCGCAGTCGGCAGGGCTTGGGCAACATACCCCCCCACGCTGTTCGCTGCTTCACCGATAAATCCGAAAGTGGCACCGGTAAGACGTGCGAGTTCGGAGGCCAGCACATGCAATTGCGCGGCCTGTGCGCTTTGCTCGGCAACATTACCAAGGAAAATGGCACGCTTGTTGGTGCCGCCTTCGCCTTCCAGCAGACTCGCAGCAATCGCCTTGCTTGAAGCACACGGCTCTATGGATTCCAGACCCATCGGAACAGCAACACTCTTCAACTGAGCCACGGCTTTTAATACCGCACCCAGGGCAACACTCAAATCAGACGGGGAGACGGTAATTTGGGCAAAAAGATTAATCAGCGGGTCATCACCGGCAACCGAGATCAGGCTGACTTTGCCCGACTTCTTGGCCAGTTGGCGCAAACGCTGTGCAAACAGCGGATGATCCTTGCGCAGGAAACTGCCAACGACCAATGCCGAGTCGAGATCCTTGATCTCCGCAAGCTTTAGACCCAGCCAGGGTGTTCCGGCGCGCTTTCCATCGGTCGAAAAATCACGGCGACGCGGGCGGAAATCAACGCTTCCTGAACCCAAAGCACGCGTCAGCTTCTGCAGCAGATAGAGTTCTTCAAGCGTTGAGCCGGGGGAAGCCAACGACGCAATGGCTTCACCGCCATGGGTCTTGGCAACATCCTTGAGGGCGTGCGAGACGTAGTCCAGCGCCACACTCCAATCGACTTCACGCAAAGCACCATCGACACGAATCATCGGCTTTTGCAAACGCTCGGCAGAATTCAGCCCCTCATAAGAGAATCTGTCCTTATCGGAAATCCAGCATTCGTTGACGTCTTCATTCTCGCGCGGCAAAACACGCATCACGCGGTTGTTCTTGACCTGCACTGTCAAATTCGAACCCAGACTGTCGTGCGGGCTAACCGATTTGCGCCGCGACAATTCCCAGCTGCGGGCAGAGTAACGGAAAGGCCTGGACGTCAATGCACCGACCGGGCACAAATCGATCATGTTGCCGGAAAGTTCGGAATCGACGGTACGGCCGACAAAGGTTTGAATCTCGGAATGCATGTTGCGGTTGGCCATGCCGAGTTCCATCACGCCGGCAATTTCCTGACCAAAGCGAACACAACGGGTGCAGTGGATGCAACGCGTCATTTCCTGCATTGAAACCAGCGGGCCAACATCCTTGTGGAAAACAACGCGCTTGGCTTCCTGATAACGGGAAGCACCACCACCGTATCCAACCGCCAGATCCTGCAACTGACATTCGCCGCCCTGATCGCAGATCGGGCAATCGAGCGGATGGTTGATCAGCAGAAACTCCATCACGCCCTTCTGGGCAGTAACCGCCAACTCAGAGTGCGTGAACACCTTCATGCCATTGCTTACCGGTGTTGCACAGGCAGGTAGAGGCTTGGGCGCTTTTTCAACCTGCACCAGGCACATCCGGCAATTGGCCGCGATGGAAAGTTTCTTGTGATAACAGAAATGCGGGATATACGCGCCAACAAGCTGGGCAGCATCCATGATGGTGCTACCCGGAGGCACCTGCACCTGCTTGCCGTCGATTTCGATTTCTAGCATATCGCAGCCTTAACGTGAAAGTCGCGCAAGCGACTCTCGAACCTCCCCTCGCCCTCCGGGAGAGGGGTCGGGGGTGAGGGAAACGGCAATGGCTTTACACATTGCCGTTAGACCGTTGCCTTGAAGAAGCCACTGCCTGCACGCTGAACATCAAGCGGGACAAGGCACTTCTTGTGTTCAATGTGATACGCGAATTCATCACGGAAATGCTTGATGAAACTCTGTACCGGCATCGATGCCGCATCACCCAGCGCGCAAATGGTGCGACCCATGATGTTGGTCGTAACGCTGCCGAGCAGATCCAGGTCATCGGGGCGTCCTTGACCGTTCTCAATGCGATGTACGATCTTGTACATCCAGTTGGTGCCTTCACGACAAGGCGTGCACTGCCCGCAGGACTCTTCGTAGTAGAAGAAGGAAAGTCGCTCAAGCGCCTTTACCATGCAGGTGGTTTCATCCATCACGATGACCGCTCCCGAGCCCAGCATTGAGCCCGCCTTACTGATGGAATCGTAGTCCATCGTGCAGTCCATCATGATGTCACCAGGCACCACCGGCGACGACGAACCACCGGGAATACAACCCTTGAGCTTGCGTCCACCGCGCATGCCGCCGGCCATTTCAAGCAGAGTCGAGAACGGCGTGCCGAGCGGAACTTCATAGTTACCCGGCTTGTTAACGTGGCCGGAGACCGAGAATAATTTAGTACCGCCGTTGTTAGCCTTGCCAGCTTCGAGATAGGTGTCGGCCCCCAAATTCATGATGAACGGAACGGCACCAAATGTTTCGGTGTTATTGATCGTCGTCGGCTTGCCATACAGGCCAAAGCTGGCAGGGAAAGGCGGTTTGTAACGCGGCTGCCCCTTCTTGCCTTCGATCGACTCAAGCAAAGCAGTTTCTTCGCCGCAAATGTAGGCCCCGTAGCCATGATGCGCAAAGAGTTCGAAATTAAAACCGGAGCCCAGGATGTTTTTGCCCAGAAAACCTGCGGCACGCGCTTCATCCAGCGCTTCCTCAAAGCGTTTGTAAACTTCCCAGATTTCGCCGTGAATGTAGTTGTAGCCGGTTCCCACGCCCATGGCGTAGCCGGCAATAATCATCCCTTCAATCACCGAATGCGGATTGAAAAGCAGAATATCGCGATCCTTGAAGGTCCCCGGTTCACCTTCATCAGAGTTGCAGACGATGTAGGTGTCGCCCTTGTACTCCTTCGGCATGAAGCTCCACTTCAGACCGGTCGGGAAACCAGCACCACCGCGGCCGCGCAGAACGGACTTCTTGACCTCGTTGGTCACCTGCTCCGGCGGTATTTTCTCAGCCAGAATTCTCTTGAGCGCCGAATAGCCGCCACGCTTGCCGTAGTCGTCAAGATGCCAAGTTTTGTCGCCGCCCTCTAGGCCGACGGTGAGCATCGGGTTGATTGCACCGAGGATCGCCATTATTCGAGCTCCGCCAGCAGTTTGTCGATTTGCTCGGGCAGCATGGTACTGCACATGCGACGGTTATTGACCAGCATCACCGGCGCATCACCGCAAGCACCCATGCACTCGCCTTCCTTGAGGGTAATCTTGCCATCCGGGGTCGTTTCGTTGAAACCTACACCCAGCTTGCTCTTGAGGTACTCACCGGCATCAACGCCACCTGAAAGCATGCACGGCAGGTTGGTACACACCGTGAGCTTGTATTTTCCGACCGGTTTAAGGTCGTACATATTGTAGAAACTGGCCACTTCGTAGGCTGCGATAGGTGCCATGCCGAGATAGTTGGCGACACATTCGATCGCCTCACTCGACAGCCAGCCCTGCTCTTCCTGGGCAATTGCCAAGGCCGCCATCACCGCTGACTGTTTCTGGTCAGCCGGGTACTTGGCAATCTCGCGATCAATTTTCTTCAAGGATTCTGGTGTCAACATTAGCGGTCAATCTCGCCAAAAACGATGTCTATTGTGCCGACCATGGTTACCACGTCAGCAATCATGTGGCCACGTGTCAGCTCGTCCATGGCCGACAGGTGGACGAAACCCGGCGAACGGATCTTCAGACGATACGGCTTGTTCGCACCATCTGAAATCAGGTAGATGCCGAATTCGCCCTTGGGATGCTCAACAGTCGAATATACCTGGCCTTCGGGAACATGCATGCCTTCGGTGCACAGCTTGAAATGGTGGATCAATTCCTCCATGTTCGCCTTCATGCTTGCCCGCGGCGGTGCTGCCACTTTGTAATTGTCAGTAATCACCGGCCCGGGATTGACGCGCAACCAGTCGATACACTGCTTGATGAGGCGTGTCGATTGACGCATTTCCTCGACTCGCACCAGATAGCGGTCGTAACAGTCGCCGGTCACACCCACAGGAATATCAAAATCAAGTCGGTCATAAACAGCATAGGGCTGTTTCTTGCGCAAATCCCAGGCAATTCCAGAACCGCGCAGCATCGGGCCGGTAAAACCCAACTGCATGGCACGCTCAGGTGTAACGATGCCCACGTTGACCAGACGCTGCTTCCAGATCCGGTTATCCGTCAGCAAAGTCTCGTATTCATCAACAAGTTTGGGGAAACGTGTCACGAAGTCATCGAGAAAATCAAGCAGGGTGCCGCTGCGTGCCTCATTGATCTGCTTCAGCTTGGCGGCACTCTTGAACTTCGATGGCTTGTACTGCGGCATGGTGTCCGGCAGATCACGATAAACACCACCCGGACGGTAATAGGCGGCATGCCAGCGCGTACCGGTAACGGCTTCATAGCAGTCGACAAGATCTTCCCGCTCACGCATGGCGTACAGCATCATGGTCATCGCACCAACGTCGATACCATGCGCGCCAATCCACAACAGGTGATTTAGAACCCGGGTGATCTCGTCGAACATCACGCGAATGTACTGGGCACGAACCGGAACCTCGACCCCAAGCATTTTTTCTATCGCTAGGCAGTACGCGTGTTCGCTGCACATCATCGACATGTAGTCGAGACGGTCCATATACGGCAATGACTGTATCCAGGTTTTGGTTTCAGCCAGTTTTTCGGTCGCCCGGTGCAGCATGCCGATGTGCGGATCGGCGCGCTGTACGACCTCACCGTCAAGTTCAAGGATCATGCGCAACACACCGTGCGCGGCCGGGTGTTGCGGACCGAAGTTAAGTGTGTAGTTCTGGATATCAGGCATTTTCTACGTCCCCGTAGCTTTCTTCCCGAACAATACGCGGGGTAATCTCACGCGGCTCGATGGACACAGGTTGATAAATCACGCGCTTCTGGTCAGGGTCGTAACGCATTTCGACATAACCGGAAATCGGGAAGTCCTTGCGGAAAGGATGCCCAATGAACCCATAGTCGGTCAGAATCCGGCGCAGATCGGCATGCCCGGGGAAAACAATCCCGTACAAATCGAAAGCTTCACGTTCGAACCAGTTAACCGAGTTCCAGATCGAAACCACCGAGGGCACCGAAGGGAACGCGTCATCCGGCGCAAAGCAACGCACGCGCAGACGCCAGTTGTTCGAAATTGAAATCAGATGGCTCACCGCAGCAAAACGCTTGCCGGTCCATTTGCCATTTCCGTAGGTTGAGTAATCAACCCCGCAAAGATCCATCAACTCTTCAAAACGCAACTCCGGTTCGTCGCGCAGCGTGGTCATCACGTCAAGATAGTGAGTGGAATCGACATCGATGGTAATTTCACCCAGCGCAAGCCGAAGCGCCCCGAGTCGATCTCCGAGATGTTTTTGCAGGTTCTGGCTAAGCACTTCAAGCTTGGCGGACATTACGAATTCTCCGAACTCTTCGAACTCTCGGCTGGTTTATCGGGCGATGGTGCTG
>JANNGP010000133.1:0-21733 GCA_031403915.1 Betaproteobacteria bacterium | reverse complement strand
CAATCGAGAACTTCCTGACCTGGATGACCGAGGGCTATCGTCGGGTGCTGACGCTGGCGCTGGCCAAACGCTGGATCGTCATGCTGGCCTTTGCGCTGGTTGCCGCGTTGAGTGGTGTCTTCCTCAAGCTACTCAAATCCGAACTGGCGCCGCTTGAAGATCGGGGCGTCATTCTCGGCGTGTTTGTCGGGCCAGAAGGTGCGACGCTCGACTACTCGGACAAGTACGCACGCCAACTCGAAGGGATTTACAGCAACACCAAAGACGTCGAGCGCTATTTCGTGGTGGCTGGCAATCCGACGGTGAGTCAGGGTATCTCCTTCATCGGCCTGACTGACTGGAAGGAACGCAAGCGCAGCGCCGGCCAGGTGGTCAAGGAGTTGTTCCCCAAGTTTATGGGCATTCCCGGCGTGCTGGCCTTCCCGGTGCAGCCGCCTTCGCTCGGCCAGAGCCCGCGTGAGCGCCCGGTGAATTTCGTGGTGGTGACATCATCCTCCTACCCCGAACTGCTGGAGATGACCAACAAAATTCTTGCAGAAGTCGCCAAAAATCCCGGGCTGACCAACGTCGACACCGATCTCAAACTCAACAAGCCCGAACTCTCGGTGAGTGTCAATCGCGACAAATCCTCGGACACCGGTGTGCAGATCGAGACGGTCGGCCGCACGCTGGAAACCATGCTGGGCGGGCGGCAGGTGACGCGCTTCAAGCAGAACGGCGAGCAGTACGACGTGATCGTGCAGGTGGCGGATGCCGAACGTACAACGCCGTCCGATATTCGCGACATCTTTGTGCGCGCCAAGGATGGCAGCATGATTCCGCTGGGCAATCTGATCAAGGTCGATGAGACGGTAAGCCCACGCGAACTCAACCACTTCGGTCAGCGCCGCGCCGTGACCATCACCGCCAACCTCGCGCCCGGCTATACCATGGGCGAAGCACTCACTTTCATGGAAAAGGCGGCAAACAGTGTGCTGACGCCAGGATATGCGATCGACTACGCCGGGCAGTCGCGCGAGTTCCGCACCTCCAGTTCCTCGCTGGCGCTGACCTTCGTGCTCGCGCTGGCTTTCATTTATCTGGTGCTGGCCGCACAGTTCGAGAGTTTCCGTGATCCTTTCATTATCATGCTTTCGGTGCCGCTGTCGATGACCGGTGCGCTGCTGGCGCTGCTGCTCACCGGTGGAACGCTCAACGTCTATAGCCAGATTGGTCTCGTTACGCTGGTCGGTCTGATTACCAAGCACGGCATCCTGATCGTCGAGTTCGCCAATCAGTTGCAGGAAAAAGGGCGTGACATCAAACAGGCGGTGATTGAAGCGTCTGAGCTGCGCTTGCGCCCGATCCTGATGACCACCGGCGCGATGGTGCTGGGCGCCATCCCGCTGGCGCTGGCGCGCGGTGCCGGCGCAGAGAGTCGTCAGCAGATCGGCTGGGTGATTGTCGGCGGTTTGCTGCTCGGCACTTTTTTTACGCTGTTTGTGGTGCCGACGGTGTACACCCTGCTGGCACAAAAAAAGTCCGGAATCCCCAACGATAGCAGGTAGCAAAATTGTAGATTCGAAATTTGCAAGGTGGTAGTCTGTGTATAACTTTACGGATACTCGGGAGAACCACGATGCGCTGTCGCTATTTTCTTCGGCTGGTTTTTTCTTGCCTCTATATGTGCCTGGCCGCCTCGCCTGGCGCGGTGCTTTCCGCCGAGGAAATCAATGTGGGCGGAACGGGAATTGCGCTCGGTACCATGCAGCGTCTGGCTGAGGCCTTTAACGCCAAAAACCCGGGCGTTGTGGTCAAGGTATTGCCGAGTCTGGGTAGTGGGGGAGGGATCAAGGCACTTCTCGGAGGTGCTATTGATCTGGCCTTGTCCGCCCGGCCTCTGAAGGAGGAGGAGCGTGCCGCGGGTGCGCAGGCGGTTACCTATGCAAACACACCTTATGTTTTTGCTGTCCAGTCTAAAAATCCCGCAACCGGAGTGACCAAACAGGATCTGGTCAATTTTTATTCCACAGCGCAAAGCCAGTGGCCAGATGGCAAGCGCGTACGTTTGGTACTACGCGAGGCCAATGATCACGCCACTCTGTTGGTTAAGTCGATCTCGCCTCAAATCAGCGCCGCATTAACGCAAGCTGAGCAGCGCCATGGTATTGTTTTTGTTATGAGTGACCAGGAAGCGGCGCGCGAAATTGAGGCGCTTGACGGGGGATTTGGCGGTACTGCGCTGGCTTTGATTCTCTCGGAAAAGCGAGCCTTGAAGCCGCTGAATTTTGAAGGCGTAGCACCGACAGTGGCCAATCTGGCCAACGGAACGTATCCCTTCTCTTCCAGCCTGCTGATGGTCACCAAAACCGGGAAGCAAAAGGCGTCTGTGGAGCGTTTTATCAAGTTTGTTCAATCGCCGGCTGGCGCAAAAATCCTGACGGAACTTGGCCACGTCTTACCATGAGCACTGAAAAAAGTGCCTGGCTTTTTTCGGCACATGGTCTAGAGTAACAGTGTGCTGCGATCTGCGGCGAATCCGGCGCGTTGATGTTGTGCCAGCCGTGCTCTCTGGGGACTTTATGGTTCTAGGTTGTATTCGCTCTTTAAAGATGATCGTGTAGCAACCATACCGGTTAACAGCCGATAACTCTGGCCTGGTGTGCCGGAGTAGAAGTCTCTAAAGCCCATGCAAATCAAAGCATGGGCTTTTTTGTTTGAACATGCGCTCAAGTGCCGATGTAGAATTGGATACGGGTTCTTTCCTTGGCCAGACATGAACGAGCAAAACAGTACCCCATTTGATGATCGGGTGCGTCTGATTAGGATGCAGTCTTTTTTTAAGGTTTCCGCTGCGAATCCGCTGAGCATCCTGGCGGGCGGGGCGCTACTGGCTCTGGTGTTGCGTGGCGCAGGTACCCCTGATGCTTGGCTGCTTGCCTGGTTCATGCTGCTTCTTCTGGCTGCCGGGGCGCTCACCCTTTATCTGCGACACGTCATAGGCATGGGTCTGACCACGGCCAATGCAACCCATTGTTTCCGCATCCGCGCCCTTCTGGGATGTCTAAACTGCAGCCTCTTTGGTATTTCAGTATTTTTTCTGCCCCAGCACGCAGCAGGGACGACGCATGTATTCGTATTCGTCATCTTGACTACCGTAATGACGGTCGGCTACATGGTTTATGCCACGGTCTTTTCTTACTCGATACTGATCAATGTACTTACTCTTTTTCCATTCACCGCATTCTGCTTCTATCGATATTTTGTTACGCAAGACTTCAATTTCTTGCTGATCGGGATTGCCGCCGTCCTCTGGCAGTTCGTTGTTGTGGGCAAGGCCTTTCAGGTGTCGCGCTTAGCCGTTGGTGCGATAGAATCCAGTGAACGTTTGCGCGATGAAATAATTGAGCGCAAGTTGGTTGAAGAAGCGCTGAAGATTAACGAAGATCAGTCGCGCCGGCTGGCTTCCATGTTGCGCCTGATGTGCGACAACGTGCCCGACATGATTTGGGCAAAGGATCTCGACGGGCGCTACACCTTTGTTAATATGATGCTCTGCGAAAAGATACTGAATATTTCGAGCCCGGACGAGGCGCTGGGCAAGACGTACGATTTCTTTGCCCGGCGCGAACAAAGTCGACGGCCTGACGACCCGGAGTGGCATACCCTCGGACAGTTTTCTCAGGATGTTCACCGCCACGCGCTTGGTCGCGAAGAGCCGACAATTTTTGAGGAAGCAGGTACCGTTCGCGGCAAATTTGTTTTTCTCGATGTACATCAGGCTCGTTTTATCAACGATCAAGGCGAAGTGATCGGAACAGTTGGTTGCGCGCGAGACATTACCGAACGAAAAGCGTCAGAAGCGATGATGCATCACATTGCGCACCACGATGCCTTGACGGACCTGCCCAATCGCCTTCTGCTCACCGATCGCCTGCGCCAAGGCTTGGCGCAGACGCGACGCGACAAAGGGAAGCTGGCCGTTTTGTTCCTTGACCTGGACAATCTCAAGCCGGTTAACGATACCTACGGGCACGATATTGGCGATTTGTTGTTGAAGGAAGTGGCCGTTCGTTTGCGTAGCGTGATCACACGACAGTCCGATACGGCGTCACGCCTTGGCGGAGATGAGTTTGTGTTGCTGTTGCAACGCATCAATGTGGAGAAGGATGCAGTCGCCGTTGCCGAAAAAATACTCCACGCGCTCAGTCTGCCCTATAGCATCGGTCTTCACACGATAAATATTTCTGCGAGCATCGGCATTGCTATCTACCCTCGGCATGGCGAGGAAGTGAACCAGCTTCTGCGCAATGCCGATGCGGCGATGTATGCCGCCAAAGACTCCGGGCGCAACGGCTACCGGTTTTTTGACGACTCAATGACGCGCGTTTCAGGCGAATAATTTACTCACACAGTTGCTGACCTGTGCGGAGAAATCAGGCGCCAGGCAATCCAGAGTTTGTGGCTTGAGCGTGTTGTTCATCCAGGTGATTTGCCGTTTGGCGAGCTGGCGCGTGGCGTATATGCCGCGTTCGTGCATTTCGGCGCGTGGCGAGAGGCCGTCCTGCGCTTCCCACACCTGCCGGTAGCCGACGCAGCGCATCGACGGGAGATTGAGGCTGAGTGTGTATTTCTCGCGCAGCATGGTCACTTCGTCTTCCAGTCCGGCAGCGAGCATGGCGTTGAAACGTTCGGCGATGCGCGCGTGCAACACGCTGCGATCCGAGGGCAGCAGGCCGATGGAAAGGAAATCGTAGAGCGGAGCCTGGGCGCTACTCTCGGCAATCAGCGCCGACATCGGCCGGCCTGAGACGCGAAAAATTTCCAATGCGCGCTGAATGCGCTGTGCGTCGGTGGGGTGCAGGCGGGCGGCCGTTTCCGGATCGACCTTCTCAAGAAGCCCGTGAACAAAGGGCCAGCCGTGTGCTGCGGCCTGCGAGTCAATATCCATGCGCGTTGCGGCGCAGGCCTGTGGTAATTCTGCCAATCCTTCAAGCAGCGCCTTGAAGTAAAGCATGGTGCCGCCAACCAGCAGCGGCACTTTCCCGCGCGCCGTGATTTGCGCCATTAGTGCCAGCGCTTCCTCGCGGAAGCGTGCGGCCGAATAGGTTTCTTCCGGGCTGAGAATGTCAATCAGGTGATGCGGAAACTCGGCCAGCGTGGCGGTATCGGGCTTGGCGGTGCCGACGTTCATATCGCGGAAGACCTGCGCCGAATCGACGCTGATCAACTCAACCGGGAAGCGGCGCGCAAGTGCCATCGCGGCGGCGGTCTTGCCGCTGGCGGTCGGACCCATGAGGAGGATGGCGGGTGGGAGGAGGGTCATTGATGTGTTGGATCAAACCACGAAGAGCACGAAGGGCACGAAGAAAGGCAAGATAATTTGTGTAATGTTGTGCCTGCTTTGGTATGTTGTATTGTTGTCTTTCGCTTCTCTTTGTGCTCTTCGTGCCCTTCGTGGTTCATGCTTTTAGCGGCCACGGAGAAACAAGCGATCCAGCTCGGCCATCGAGAGCTGCGTCCAGGTCGGGCGGCCATGGTTGCACTGGTCGGCGCGTTCGGTTTCTTCCATCTGGCGCAGCAGCGCGTTCATTTCCGGCAGGCTGAGGATACGCCGGGCGCGTACCGCGCCATGGCAGGCCATCGTCGCCAGCAGTTCGTTGCGCCGCGCGGCCATGAGTTGGCTGACGCCGTGTTCGCGCAGTTCGGCGAGCAGCGTGCGCGCCAGTTCCGCCGGGTCGGCCGCCTGCAACAACGCCGGCACGCCGCGTACCGCCAGTTGTGTCGGGCCCATCGGCGCAAGGTCGAAGCCGAGTGAGCGCAGTGCGTCAGCTTGTTCTTCGGCCGCAGCCACATCAAGCGCGTCGGCGGCGAATACGGCCGGGATGAGCAGAGCCTGCGTGGCGATCTGCCGGCTGTCGAGCGCCGTTTTGAGCTTTTCGTAGAGGATGCGTTCGTGCGCCGCGTGCATGTCGATCACAATCAGTCCCTGCGCGTTTTGCGCAAGGATGTAGACGCCGTGCAGTTGCGCCAGCGCATAGCCGAGCGGCGGTGCGTCGCCGGCGGCTTGTATGGGCATCGGCACGTGTTCCTGTGCTGCCGTGCTAGCCGACTGGGCAAAGGAAAAATAAGCAGAGGTCGCCGGTTCGTTAACGCGCAAACTTTCCTGACGCGGCGCCCAATCGCTGAAGGTGTTGCGCGGGGGGGCATAGGATGGGGCGTAAGCACTGGTGTTCTGTGCTTCTTGTGCAGCCGTATGCGTACTTGAATGGGTGACCGAAAGCGCACGTTGCACGGCGTGAAATACGAATTGATGCACGGCGCGGCCATCGCGGAAGCGTACCTCGGTCTTGGCCGGGTGAACGTTGACGTCAACCGTTGCCGGATCGATCTCGACAAAGATGCAGTAGGCCGGGTAGCGGCTGCCGTGCAGCATGTCTTGGTAGGCCTCGCGCAGCGCGTGCGAGAGCAGTTTGTCGCGCACGAAGCGGCCATTTACGTAGCAATACTGGGCGTCACTGCGCGCACGCGAATGCGCAGGCAGGGCGCAATGGCCGGAGACGCGGATGATTCCCGCACCAGTATCAACGGCGCGCGATTCAGCCAGAAAATCATCGCCGAGAATCGCCCCGGCGCGGGTGCGCGCAACGGCCTTCGCCAGATGCAGGCTGACGCGCCCGTTGTGCGAGAGCGTGAAGGCCGCGTCGGGGTGCGCCAGCGCAATGCGCTTGACGGCCTCGGCGCAGTGCGCGAATTCTGTGCCTTCGGACTTGAGAAACTTACGCCGTGCCGGGGTGTTGTAGTAGAGGTCGCGCATCTCGACGACCGTTCCGGCTGACAGCGCAGCGGGCTCCGGGGTGGCGTGTGGCTCGGCATTAAGCCGCCAGGCGTGGGCGGCACCGGCCTGCCGACTGGTCAGCGTGAGGCGTGCGACCGAAGCAACCGAGGCCAACGCCTCGCCACGAAAACCTAAAGTTGCCACGCGCTCCAAATCGTCGAGCGTCGCAATCTTCGAGGTCGCATGGCGGGTGAGCGCCAGCGCGAGTTCATCTTTGGCGATACCGCTACCGTCGTCAGAAACACGGATCAGCTTGACGCCGCCTTCCTCCAGTTCGATACGGATCGCCGAACTCCCCGCATCGAGCGCGTTTTCCAACAGTTCCTTGAGTACCGACGCCGGGCGTTCGACAACCTCGCCCGCTGCGATCTGGCTGATCAGCAGGTCGGGCAGCAGGTGGATTGATGGCAGTGCGTCTTGTGATCCGGTCATGGGCGAATTATACCGGCTGTCTTGGCGGTGCTTGCTCCGGTAGAATCGCGTCTTTGCCCCTGCCTTGGCCGCTATGGAATACCTCGCCACCTTTATCGACATCGTCTTGCACCTCGACAAGCATCTTGCGGTGCTGGTGGCGGAGTACGGCGTGTGGATTTACGTCATCCTCTTTGCCATCATTTTCAGCGAGACGGGCTTTGTGGTGACGCCTTTTCTGCCCGGTGATTCGCTGCTTTTTGTCGCCGGGGCGCTGGCGGCGGTGGGTGGGATGGATATCGTGGTGCTGACCGGTTCGCTGGTCGTTGCGGCGGCCACCGGCAACATGCTCAACTACCAGATCGGGCGCTTTATCGGGCCGCGCGTGTTCAAGTGGGACGATTCGATTTTCTTCAACAAGGCGGCCTTGCAGAAGACCGAGCGCTTCTATGAGAAGCACGGCGGCAAGACGCTGGTGATCTCGCGCTTTCTGCCGCTCTTCCGCACCTTTGCGCCCTTCGTAGCCGGGGTTGGCAAGATGGATTATGTGCGCTTTACCTTCTTCAACCTGATCGGAGCGGCGTTGTGGGTGGTGTCGATCACACTGGCCGGGTATTTCTTCGGGAATCTGCCGTGGGTCAAACAGAACCTGACGGCGGTGATTCTGGGGATTATTCTGATTTCACTCATTCCGATCCTTATCGGCTGGTTGCAGCATCGCAAGGATTAAGGAATGATGCGGCATGGTTAATCGCCTTGCCTTGATCGTTTTGCCTTTGGCCGTTGCCGTGTCGGTGACGGCCTGCATGACCAAGGTCGGGCCGGGCGGGCAGAAGGAGAGTCGCTTTGACCCCCGCTATATCGCCAAGACTGAGATCGACCGCGTGATCGAGGCGAACCGCGACGAGGTAGTTGGTGGGTTGCGCCGGATCGCCGAAAAGCTCTACAAGCGCAACCCGAGAGAGTGGAAGAAGGCCGGCCAGGCGAGCACGGAAGCCGCGGTCAACCGGCTGTTTGCCGGTTCGCTCGATTTTCCGGAGTTGGAGGGGCGGCGCGAGGGCGCAGCGGCATTGTATGCCTTCAGTCCCAATTATCAGGGCGACCGCGTGCTGGCGGTGATGGCCGGGCTGCTCGGCATGGTCAATGCGGCCTTCGAGCACAAGCAGGAATTCTACGTGCTTGACGACTTGAACGAGCAGAAGCTCTACAATTGCGCCCGCAACGTGGAAATCGCCGTCTGGAAGATGTCTTCCAGCAAGGAGGCTAACGGTGAGTTTCTGTTGCTTTCCAACGAGCTGGATCCGAAAAACCCGAACTTGAGTTTCGAGCGCGAGTTCGGCCGTGTCATCGGTCTGCTGGATTTTCTTTCCAAAATCACGGCCGACAAGCACGGACGAACGATTACACGCTTTACGCAAAGCCTGGCGACGGCGCTCTTCCTGCCGGTCGGTGGCTTATAAAGACTATGAAATCGATTGTTATTCTTATCTCCGGGCGCGGCAGCAATATGGAATCGCTGCTCAAGGCCGTCGCTGACAGAGCGCTGCCCGTGCGCGTGGCCGCTGTGCTCTCCAACCGGCCGCATGCCAAAGGGCTGGAAACCGCCGCTGCGCATGGTGTGCCGACCGGTGTGGTTGATCACCAACAATTTGCCAGCCGCGAGGCTTTTGATGCGGCGATGGCCGAAGCCATTGATGCCTTTGCGCCCGATCTCGTTGTGCTGGCCGGCTTCATGCGCATTCTGACCGAGGGCTTCGTGCGCCAATTTGAAGGGCGTTTGATCAATATCCACCCTTCGCTGTTACCCGCCTTTCCTGGCTTGCACACGCATCAACGCGCTCTGCAGGAAGGCGTCCGCGTGCATGGCTGCACGGTACATTTCGTGACGCCGGCGCTGGATCACGGCCCGGTCATTGTGCAGGCTGTCGTGCCGGTCATTGATGGCGATGATGAAGCCAGTCTTGCCGCGCGCGTGTTGGCACAGGAGCATCAGGTCTATCCGCTGGCCGTGCGCTGGTTTGCTGAAGATCGTTTGCGTTTGGTTGACGGTCGTGTTGAGTTGAATGCACCTCAGGACGCTAAAGGTGCGTTGATTTCACCGTCGGTGTAACTCTCTCTCAAGGCGTCGCATGCCCTTCGCGCTTATCTTTGCTTTTGCTGCTTCGCTTGGCATCCACGCGGCGGCCTTGTTCGGCGCGGATATTGATCTGTCGACCGAGCCGGAGTCCATGCCCCTGGTGGCTGAACTGCGACCGATGCCTAAGCCGCAGGTTGAACAGGAGGCCAAACCTCCGAAGCGCGATGTTGTAAAGCCAAAACCTCAACAAAAGAGCGAAGCGACGCCAAGCGCAACCCCGGTGTTAAGTGTTCCTGACGCATCGTCGAGCGCGGCCACGACCTTCAATGCGCCGGCGCCTGCTGCACCAGTGCCGTCTGCAACCGAAGTTGTGTCCCGCATGCCTGATCGGGGAAAAATACGTTATCGCGTCGACCGTGGCGATTCGAACTTCGAGATCGGATTTGCACAGCATGAGTGGGAAATTATCGATGGCCGCTATCGCCTGAGCTCAGTGCTTGAAACGACGGGCCTAGTGTGGCTGTTTAAAGCCTATCGCATGGATATGGAAAGCCGTGGCCAGATGACAGCGGAAGGCTTGCGGCCGGACTCTTTTTCTATCCGGCGCAATGGTCAGGAGACCAAGGAGAAGGCGGCGTTCGATTGGGAAAAGATGACGGTACGCGTTGGCGATCGCGCTGATCAGGCGCTGGCCTATGGCGCACAGGATCTGCTGTCATTTAACTACCAACTCGGATTCATGCCGCACCCCGAGGTGGGCACAACGCTGCCGATTGCTACCGGGCGGAAGTACGGGGTCTATCGTCTTGAAGTGCTGGGCGACGAGGAAATCGAGGTGCCCGCCGGTCTGATGCGTACATTGCATCTGCGTGCTCCGGGTGTAAATACCACCGAGTTGTGGCTGGCTTATGATTACTTGCTGCTACCGGTTAAAATCCGGCATGTTGATGCCAAGGGTGACAGCTTTGTGCAGATGGCGACCGAGATTCAGGTGGGGCAGTAGCAGGAAAAGCGAACTACCAAGGCGACCGAAGGTGACCAAAGGGAATGCAGAGCAAGTGCAGAGCCACCAAGAACACCAAGTTTCACCAAGAAAAAAATGTTTTCGTTGTGCCCGTTGTGGTTATTTCATAGAGGTTTTTAATGCGCTTTACCCCTGCCCTTTTCAATCATACCGAAGCGCTGCTTTCCGAATTGCTGCGTTCCACATTCCCCGCCGATCTGGTGGTCTCGCGTTACTTTCGCCAGCATCATGAACTGGGCCATGCGGATCGCGGTTTTGTCGCCGAAACAGTTTATTCCGTGCTGCGCCGTAAGCGTTCGCTCTCGGCCAGATGCTTTGAGGACGTGACGTCCCGCCGTTTGTTGCTGGCCACGCTGGCCTGTGTGCAGGGTTTGAACCGGCGCGAACTGGATGCCGTGTTAATTGAAGTTGAAGGCAAGTGGCTGGCGCAGGCCAAGGCCGTCAAGCTGGACGATCTGCCGCCGGCAGTTCGCCTTGATCTGCCGGACTGGCTTTACGAAGCGCTCAGCGGGCAGTTTGATGCGCCGGATCTGGAGGCGTTGGCAGCCAGCCTCAATCAGTCCGCGCCGCTTGATTTGCGCGTCAATGTGCTCAAGGCGGAACGCAAGGAGGTGCTGGCCAGGCTCAACGCCGATGGTTTGGCGGCTGAGCCTTGTCGCTATTCGCCGATCGGCATCCGCTTGAACGGCAAACCGTCAATTTCGCGTCACCCCTTGTTCCTCAATGGCAGTTTTGAAGTGCAGGACGAGGGCAGTCAATTGCTCGGCTTTCTGTTGCAGCCGAAGCGCGGTGAAATGGTCGCTGACTTTTGCGCTGGAGCTGGCGGCAAAACTCTTCTGCTCGGTGCTTTGATGCGCTCGCAAGGCCGGCTTTACGCCTTCGATGTGGCTGAGAAACGGCTGGCCAAGCTCAAACCGCGTCTGGCGCGTTCCGGCTTGTCGAACGTGCATCCGGTGCGTATCGAGTCCGAGAATGACATCAAGATCAAGCGGCTCGCCGGAAAGCTGGATCGCGTGTTGGTCGACGCGCCGTGTTCCGGCTTGGGTACGCTGCGCCGCAACCCGGATCTCAAATGGCGGCAGACACCGGAAAGTGTTGCCGAGCTAACGGCCAAGCAGTCCGCCATTCTCAAGGCCGCGTCGGGTCTGGTGAAGCAGGGCGGCCGGCTCGTCTATGCCACCTGCAGCCTGCTCGATGCGGAAAATGAGGCGGTGGTTGCCGACTTTCTGGCGAAACATTCCGAATTCGTCGCGTTGTCGGCAGAAGAGGTGCTGTGCAAGCAGGAGATCGTCATCGACTGCGGCGAGCGCATGCGCCTGTTGCCGAACCGGCATGGCACCGATGGTTTCTTTGCGGCGGTTATGGAGCGGCGATGAACGAGAAACAGATGTTCGCGTTGATCAACGAGCTGTGGCGCGATTTCCAGCAGCCAGATTTCCTCTGGCAGGTGGCGGCGTTGAGCCTGAGCCTGCTGGTCGGTTGGTGGGTGTCGCGGCATCTGCACTTGAAGCACGAACACGAGCATTCGCCGCAAACGCGCAGTGCGCTGAAAAGTTTCGGGGCTGCCGGGCTGCGTCGCGTCGCCTTTCCGCTGCTCGCGCTGCTGCTCGTTGTCATCGCGCGCAAGGTGCTCAAGCACTGGGGGGGCGTCAGTCTGCTCGATCTGGCGGTACCGTTGCTGTTGTCGATGGCGCTGGTACGGGTCACGCTTTACGTACTGCGCCGCGCTTTTTCACCAAGCGGTTGGCTGGCCGCTTCCGAACGCCTGATCGCCATGAGCATCTGGATCTGCCTGGCGATCTACATCGTCGGCCTGTCCGACCCCTTGATCGAGATGCTCGAGCAGGTGAGTTTCAGCATCGGCAAACAGAAGCTCGATCTGTGGATACTGTTGCACGGCGCGCTGACCATTTTTGCTACGGTATTGTTCGCCTTGTGGGTGGCCGGTCTGATCGAAGGCCGGCTGAGCGCCGCCGAGCAGATGGATTCGAACATGCGCGTCGTGCTGGTGCGCATCGTTAAGGCCGTGCTGTCGGTGTTGGCACTATTGCTCAGCCTGTCGCTGGTCGGCATCGATGTAACGGCGCTGTCGGTGTTCGGCGGCGCGCTGGCCGTCGGCCTCGGTTTCGGCCTGCAGAAGATCGCCAGCAACTACGTCAGCGGCTTCATCATCCTGCTTGATCGCTCGATTCGCATCGGAAATCTGGTCGCCGTTGATGACAAGACCTTCGGCACGGTGACCTTGATCACCACGCGTTACACCGTTCTCCAAACCTTGACCGGGACCGAAATGATTGTTCCCAACGAGTATTTGGTGAGCAATATTGTACGCAATCTCTCGTTTTCAGATCCGCGTGTCCGTGTAGTGGTTAACATTCAGGTGGCTTACAACTGTGATCTGGAAAAAGCCATGCAAATGATGGTTGACGCAGCGCGGCAGCATGACAGGGTGCTCGGTGATCCGGAGCCTGTGGCACTGATCACCGAGTTTGCCGATAGCGGCATTAATCTGGAAGTTGGGTTTTGGGTAGCCGATCCGGAGAAAGGGACTGGCGCTGTACGTTCGGACATCAGCCTGCTGATCTGGAAGTCATTCCGTACCAATAACATCGAGATCCCTTTCCCGCAGCGCGAACTGCGCATAGTCGGGAGCGCCTTGCCGACATAAGTAACGAAGCAGGGCAAAAAAAATCCCACGCCGTGAGGCGCGGGATTCAAAGTCCCATCATTGGCGATGGGTCAGGGAGGGTCAAACATTGCCAGCGGGGGATGCTGAAGCAACAAGGCCATTCTAGGGATTGGCTCATGCCTTGTCTGTTGCGCTTGTTCAGCAGTTACGTGACTGTCTGTAACACGTTTTCCTCAGCAAAAAGCCCGCTAACTGTGCGGGCTTTGGCAAGAGTTTGTTACTGGCAACTCAATGTCGCTTGTTCCAGGGTTTTTCCTGCCAGAGGCGCAAGCCATACCAGATTAGTGAACATGTTGTGGCGATGAGTGCAGCCTTGAGGATTTCCATGCTCCCGTCGGCCAGCAGATCCCAGGCGACAACTCCGACGAAAACGCCAATACCTTCGGCAATCGGGAATGTGACGTGGGGCGAATTGTGTGGTGCCTCCACGGCATTCAATCTTTTGTCTTTCCGGAGCGCTGGTCGGCTTCAATGCCGGGTGAGGCCAGGCTATCTTGTCCGCAAGCACAATGGCATTTGCCGTGGGCTGCGTAACAATCAAGTAAATGCTGTCGTGCATTGGCGAGGAAACGTTCGCGAATCTGTTCGGTTTGGGGCATATCGGGCTACTCCGTCAGGCTATTCATCAAAGGAAACACTGAATAAGCCGTCACACCGGCGAAGGCCGGTGTCCAGTGCCTTGATTCCCCTAGATTCCGGCTTTCGCCGGAATGACAATTTAAGACTTAATCAGCGCTTCCCTAATGCAGCGATGGTAGTCGGGAGATGCTCTGGCGTCTTTAGCGCTTTCGTCCGGATTAAGTGACGTTCTGTAACAGCGGCCAGTTAAGCGTAAATCGTGCGCCGCCGAGTGGGGAGGCATCGGCGCTGGCCGAGCCGCCATGCTGTTCCAGAACCAGCCGAACAATTGCCAACCCCAGGCCGTAACCGCCGGTGGCTCGATCGCGTGAACGATCCAGCCGGGTGAAGGCGAAGAAGACGCGTTGGCGCTCCTCGGGCGGGATGCCGACACCGTCATCGTCAACGTGCAGCAGGACGCGGTCGCCGGCAACTTCGGCACTGACCACGATCTTTGTTTGCGCGTATTTGATGGCATTGCGCAGCAGATTGGTTACGGCATACGGCATGCTTTTCAGATCAAGCTCGACGTGTTGCGCTGCGGGCAGGGCGCTGGTGTCGACGCTCAGTTCGAGCGAACGGCCAAGGATGCGCATCGATTCAACTTCCTCTTCAATCCAGGGGGCAAGTTCAACCGGCGTCAGATTCAGCTCGGGTTGCTCGCGCTCGAAGCGTGCATAGGTCAAGCTCGAATCAATGAGGTTGTCGAGTTCGTCGAGGTCGACAACCATCATTTCCCAGAGTCGCGCACGTTCCTCCAGGTCGTTGGTTTCCGAGCACATTTCAAGGGCAAAACGCAGGCGGGCAATCGGCGTACGTAGTTCATGCGAGATGGCGCTGGATAATTCTTTTTGTGTGGCGATCAGACGCTGGATGCGTTCGGCCATCCCGTTGAGGGTGTCGGTGAGCAGTTCAAAAGCACTGCTGCGTGCCACCGGGGCGCGTGTTTCAAAGTGGCCGTCGCCGAGGGCGCGTGCCGTCTGGCGCAGGGCTTCAAGGTCACGCCACACGGGGCGTACCCAGAACCAAACGGCAATAGCCAGAATGAGTCCGATCAGGCTCCAGGTGAGCAGGCGGATGCGCAGTTCAAGCGGCAAGGTACGTTGTCGGTTTGGGTCGGCATCAGGCGATAGCGGGCCGACCACGAGGATTTGAGGCGTTTGCTTCAGGCGGTGGTAGAGAATGTCGCCTTCCGAATCAATGGCCAGTTCGCCGGCGTCGAGTCGTTCGGCCTGCTTGTGGGGTAGTTTGAGCGTCCAGCGGTCGACGATATCCAGCTTGTAGACGAATTTGTCGGCAAGTATCTTGATGGTTTTTGGCCATTCCGAACGCGGCTTGCGAAACAGATCTTCTTCGATCAGGACGATCGTGCCGTGCATGAAACGACTGGTGTAGTCGTCGGTAATGCCTTTGACGGCGGTTGAAATGACAAAATCGGCAAAGAAGGCGATGACCACGAAGGAGCCCATCACCATCAGGTAAAAACTGAAGAACAGACGTGACAGGCTGTATCGGCCACGCCAGGGCGCCGGCTTGTAGCGCCCGAGTATGGACAGCAGTTTGTTGTTGCGGTTATTGCCAGTCATGCTTGCTGAACAGATAGCCTTTGCCGCGCACGGTCTTGATGCGTGTCGGGTTTTCCGGATCGTCGCCGAGTTTGCGGCGCAGTCGCGAAATGCGGGCGTCAATTGAACGATCCAGCCCGTCGAAACCGATGCCGCGCAATTGCTGCAGGAGGTCGTCACGTGACAGGATGGTGCCGGCGTGGCGGGCGAGTAACCACAGCAGGTCAAATTCGGCGGTGGTCAGGTCGATGGCGTCAGCGCCCAGGTGGGCGCTGCGTGTCGCCTGGCTGATGCTGAAGCAGCCGAAGGCCAGTTGATCCGCCTCGCCGCTCTCTGCGCTATCCTCAGCCGGGTTGGTGCCCGGAAAGCGGCGTAACAGCGCCTTGATGCGCGCCAGAAGCAGCCGTGGTTGTACCGGTTTGGAGATGTAATCATCTGCGCCGAGTTCGAGGCCGAGAATCTGGTCGAGATCCTCGTCGCGTGCGGTGAGCATCAGGATCACGCCTTTGTACTGCGCCCGTACGGAGCGGCAGACTTCAAAGCCGTCTTTCCCGGGAAGCATGATGTCGAGGATCACCAGTTCGGGGTCATCATTCAGAATCCGGGCTTCGGCGGTATCCCCCCGGGCTTCGATGGTGACGTCGAAATCGTTTTTGCGCAGGTAGTCGGCGGTCAGGTCGGCGAGGCGCTCATCGTCTTCGACCAGCAGGATTCGTGTTTTCATAGCACAATGATAACGGGTTGTGGTCGCAGGATAAACGTCGGTGCAAAAAATATCCTTTGCAGTGGAGTGAATGTGTGGATAAAACGACCGTTCCGCTTGTTCAATCGATTGAATTAAAATCTGGTGGAACGTATTGGAGAAGATTATGTACGCTGGTATCGTAGATTGGCCCTGTTGGGCTTATGTAGTGGCAACGCTGGGCTTGACCCACGTGACGATTGCCGGGGTGACCATCTATCTGCACCGGCATCAGGCGCATCGTGCGCTGGAATTGCATCCTCTCCCCGCCCACTTTTTCCGTTTGTGGCTGTGGCTGACGACGGGCATGGGCACCAAGGAGTGGGCGTCCATCCACCGCAAGCATCACGCCAAATGCGAAACGCCTGACGACCCGCATAGTCCGCAGTTCTATGGCATCAACCGGGTGTTGTGGGGCGGGGTCTTCCTCTATGTCAAGGAAGCACACAACCCCGAGACGCTCAAGCGTTACGGCCACGGCACACCGGATGACTGGATCGAGAATCACCTTTACACGCCGCATCAGAAACTCGGTGTCGTGCTCATGCTGCTTATTGATGTGGCCGTCTTTGGCCTGATTCCCGGGGCGTTGATGTGGGCGGCTCAGGTGGCCTGGATTCCTTTCTGGGCGGCCGGCGTCATCAACGGTCTCGGCCATTTCTGGGGCTACCGGAACTTCAATTCGCCGGATGCCAGTACCAACATCTTCCCGCTCGGGATTCTGATTGGCGGGGAGGAGTTGCACAACAATCACCATACCTATGCCACGTCGGCCAAATTGTCGAACAAATGGTACGAGTTCGATCTGGGCTGGATGTATATCTGCATTCTTTCCATGCTGGGCATGGCTCAGGTGAAAAAAGTGGCGCCCGTTCCGCGTGTTGGAGCCTTGCGCCCTAACGTTGATTTTGAAACCCTGCAGGCGGTGATAGCCAACCGCTACGAAGTTCTTGCCGGCTATGCCAGATCGTTGAAGCAGATGTATCGGGAGGAAATTGCCAAACTGCAGGACGGCAAGCAATTCAAGGGGCTGAAACGCTGGCTGGCCGTTGAAGCGAGCGCAGTGCCCGAGAACCTGCGCGAACGTCTTGAGTTGCTTCTAAAGCAAAGCAGTGCCTTGCAAACAGCGTACACCATGCGCGAAGAGCTGGTGGCGCTGTGGGCGCGTTCCAACGCTTCCCGTGAGCAGTTGCTCAAGGAATTGCAGGACTGGTGCCAGCGTGCCGAGGATTCGGGCGTTCGCCAGTTGCAGGAACTCTCACTGCGTTTGCGCAGCTATTCGTTGGCTTGACCATGCTATCGGCCTGAATTGTTTATGCGCTTGTCTACCCGATTTGTTTTTGCATTCCTCTCATTCGCTTCGTTCGGCCTGATTGCAGCCGGCCTGCTTCTCGGTGAGTTGGCCGGATTGCATCCCTGCCATCTGTGCAACCTTCAGCGACTTTTGTACATGGTGCTTGGCGTCTTTTCCCTGTTTGGCGTGCTGTTGCCGGGCTGGAGAAAAATCTGGAGCGCTCTGCTTGCGCTCGGTGCGGCCGGTGGTGTGATTGCGGCCGTACAACAAAGCTGGATGCAGTATGCCCCGCAACAGGCGATTGAATGCGGCTTTGGCGATCCGACCCTGACCGAACAACTGATCAACTGGCTGGGAGCACAATGGCCGGCCATGTTTATGGTCACCGGGTTTTGCACCAACAAGGAATGGATTTTCCTCGGGTTTTCGCTGGCCAACTGGTCGGCGTTCTGTTTCTTCGGGTTGTTTTGCATTGCGGCCTGGCAATTCCTGCGCAAGGAGCCGGCACGCCGAGGGCGTCGCCAGTAACAATGCTATCCATCCTGGCGATCACCTTCCCGTTCTTTGCGCTGGTACTGTGCGGTTACATTGCGGCGCGGCGCGGCATGCTTCCGATTGATGCGATTCCGGGGCTGAGTGCCTTCATCCTGTTTTTTGCGTTGCCTGCCATGCTGTTTCGTTTTGGCGCATCAACACCTCTGGCGCAGTTGCTTGATTTGCCGCTGATCGTGCTGTATTCGATCTGTGCACTGCTGCTGATTGTGGTGGTTATTCTGGCCAGTAAGAATGAGCAGATGAGTATGAAGAATGCGGCCTTTGGGGCCTTGGTTGCCGCCTTTCCCAACAGTGGATTCATGGGCATCCCGCTGATTCTGGCGCTGCTCGGGGAAAAGGCGGTGGGCGTTGTGATGGTGACTATTCTGGTCGACTTTTTCCTGACCAGTTCGATCTGTCTTTCCCTGGCTCAAATGCCCGAGAAGCAAGGCACAGACGCCGGTGCGCGAAGGCTCCGCAAGCTTGCGCCGGCTTTTGTCCGCTCGCTCAAAGGTGCCGCTTCAAATCCCTTGCCGTGGGCGATCGCGGCGGGTGCACTATTTCGCTGGTCGGAACTTGCAATGCCCGAACCGGTTGGCAAGACCATCGCCTTACTGTCGGATGCCGCATCGCCGGTCGCCCTCTTTACGATTGGAGCGATTCTCGCCCGCAATGCCGTCAAGGCGACCCACAGCAGCCCGCTAATGGATTACGTGCCGGTGGCTTTGGCCAAACTCTTTGTGCATCCACTTCTTGTTTTTTTGCTCGGGCTTGCGGCACAGGCTCTCGGCTTTCCGTTTGAGACGCAGGCGCTTACGGCGCTTATTCTCATCGCCTCACTACCCAGCGCCAGTAATGTTTCCATGCTCGCCGAGCGTTACGGCGCGGATTCCGACCGCGTTGCGCGTGTCATCATGGTGTCTACGACCTTATCCTTTTTCACCTTCTCCGGGATGGTGTGGTTGCTGGGCGTTCAGCCCTAGTCAATTCCTTGCCATGTTGTGCTGGAAGTAGAGCTTTTCGTCGCCGTAACGCGAGGATACGACCGGTGAGGCAAGCATCAGTTGTCCAAGAAGTTTCGCGTTTCCGGCAGGTTCGTTCTCAGGCAGCGTGTATATGTCATACAGGGTCTGCCCGACCGGCAAGGTGGCCAGTTTGATGCGGAAATCGTCTTCAGCAGTTGTCCCTTGCATCAGTGCCTGTGTTGCCGCTGTGGGTTTGAATATCAGCTGGTATGGTGTTTTTGGCGCGGTGACGGGCTGGCCGTTTGGCAGGGTGCTGGCGACATGTTCAAGCGTCAAGCGGCCAGGGTTCGGGTCTTTTGCACCAAATTCCACAGCGACTTCGCCAAAGAATCTGTCTAGTTGGCGGGTAGCATAGGATTGAGCCGGAGGCAGGATGTTGCTGAAAGGCTGCGCAAAGAAATTGAGGCCTTCCTGCCCATCCGCTGAGTACATCAGCTGCAAATTGACCGAGGGATGCTCCCCGTCGATGAAAATTTTCAAAGCGAGTGCCGGAACTGACGTTTCGGCTGTCGGCTTGTTGGCCAACGAAAATCGACCAATTACACAGTCAGCCCCGCTTTTGAAAATCCCGCTGTAACTGTCTGCGGCACCCGGAAGAATCACCAGGCGCAGTTGCGCTTCCGCCCCAAATGCATGGACCCGCTTGCGACGGCCTTCTTCAAGTTCATCGCTATTGGACGTCAGAACCTTCATGGAAAAGCTGGTGTTTGCCAGCTTGAGCAGATCAAAAAAGCCAACACCCGTAAGCGGTGGGAGTTGTGCGTAGCGCGAGGGAATGATTTTCTCATTCCACATGGCATCGGCCTTTTGGCACGCAGTGTGCCGAGTTGCTGTCGGAACAGTGGCAAGATCAGCGCCAAGGCAAGCGGTGGAAGTGATTGCCAGAAAACACAACAAGCCAGCGAACAATTTGAAGATGTGCAAACGCATGTTTGACCTCTGGCTTGAGTGAGATGGCGTGGCGATGGACTGATTATGGCATTGGAGATGTCAGCGAGCTATGAAATAGTGACAAAAGACGGTGGTCTTTTGGGAGAGCCTAGAATTAAAAAACGACATGCGCCAGAAGCCGCATGAATATTGGCTTCTGGCCTTTATTTCATGAAGATGGCCGTGCCTATTGGGCTGCGAGTTAGCCCTGTTTAATTCGTTCAAGTTGCGGCTTCAGTTTCTCAACCGTCGCCGCAAAGTCGGCCAGCCGCTTCTTCTCTTGCTCGACCACCTGCGCCGGGGCGCGGGCGACAAAGCTCTCGTTGCCGAGTTTGGCTTCTGCCTTGGTGATCTCGCCTTCGAGGCGAGCGATTTCCTTGGTCAGGCGCTCGGTCTCGGCGGCGACGTCAATCTCGATCTTGAACATCAGGCGCGTTTCACCGACCACTGCGGTGGGTGAATTGGCGTCGTCCGGCATGACATCGACGATCTGCATGTCAGCGAGTTTGGCCAGCGCCTTGAGGTAGGGCGCAAAGCCGGCCAATTCTTCAGCATTGCCGCTGGCGATCATTGGTACCTTGACGGCCGGTGAGAGGTTCATCTCGCCACGCAGGTTACGGCAGGCGTAAGCCAGGTCCTTGAGCTGTTGCACCTTGGCTTCGCTGGCTTCGTCTATCTTCTCGGGCTGTGCCTTGGGGTAGGCAGCGAGCATGATCGATTCGTGCGTCTTTTTCCCGGCGAGCGGCGCTACCGCCTGCCACAGCTCTTCGGTGATAAAGGGAATCAGCGGGTGCGCGAGGCGCAGCACGGTTTCGAGCACGCGCAGCAGCGTGCGGCGTGTGGCGCGTGCCTGTTCCGGCGTGCCGGATTGCATTTGCACCTTGGCGAGTTCCAGATACCAGTCGCAGAACTCGTCCCAGACGAATTCGTAGATGGCGCGAGCCAGCAGGTCAAAGCGGTAGTCGGCGAAGTGTTGCGCGACTTCGGCTTCGGTGCGTTGCAGCTTGCTGACGATCCAGCGGTCGGCGAAGGAGAAGTCGAGCTGCTTCGAGCAGGCGTCCGGCGTACACGCGTCGATGCCGCAATCCTGCCCATCGACATTCATCAGCACGAAGCGCGTGGCGTTCCATAGCTTGTTGCAGAAGTTGCGGTAGCCCTCGCAGCGGTGCAAGTCGAACTTGATGTCGCGTCCGGGCGAGGCGAGCGAGAGGAAGGTGAAGCGCAGCGCGTCGGTGCCGAAGGCGGCAATGCCTTCCGGGAATTCCTTGCGCGTGCGCTTCTCAATCTGTTGCGCCTGCTTGGGGTTCATGAGACCGGTCGTGCGTTTCTGGACAAGTTCTTCGATACCGATGCCGTCGATCAGGTCGATCGGGTCGAGCACGTTGCCCTTGGACTTGCTCATCTTCTGGCCTTCCGCGTCGCGGATCAGGCCATGCACATAAACGTGCTTGAACGGAATCTTGCCGGGAGTGTACGAACCATCGGCATTGAAGCCGCTGGTTAGGTGCTTGGTCATCATGATCATCCGGGCAACCCAGAAGAAGATGATGTCAAAACCAGTGACCAGCACCGTTGAGGGAAGATACAGGTCCAGCGCTGGATTGGATTTCGCAGGATACTCCGGCGTCCAGTCGAGCGTCGAGAACGGCCACAGCGCGGAGGAGTACCAGGTGTCGAGCACGTCCGGGTCGCGCTCAAGCGCGCCGGTGTAGCCTGCGGCAGCGGCCTGCGCTTTTGCCTCGGCTTCGTCGTGGGCGACGAATATTTCGCCGTTGCTGCCGTACCACGCCGGAATCTGGTGGCCCCACCAGAGCTGGCGCGAGATGCACCAGTCCTGAATGTTGTTCAGCCACTGGTTATAGGTGTTCACCCAGTTTTCGGGAACGAACTTGATCTCGCCCGAGGCCACGCATTCAAGCGCCTTGCCGTGGGCCGATGAAGAAATAGAAGGATCCAAGTATTACAGCGATCATCCACGGTATGTGGAAAAAATTTTGACGCCCCTTT
>JANNGP010000132.1:0-9097 GCA_031403915.1 Betaproteobacteria bacterium | reverse complement strand
TAATAGATCCATGCGCGTTTCTTCTGACAAAGGGGGCATGGTAGGCGGGGATTGTTTCAAGGGTATTTCCTCAAGCGAACATCAGAGGTCGTAGCAGCGCAGTTTCTCGACATCCGGAATCTTGATCTTGCGGCCTTCAACGACGATCAATCCCTTTTCAGAGAGTTCGTGCAGGATGCGCGAGAAATGTTCCTGCGTGAGGTTGAGGCGTGAGGCGATAACGCCCTTGTTGGTTGGCAGGGTAATGGTGATCGATTTTTCGTCGCTCTCCATGTTTTCGCGTAGCAGGTAGCCGATGATGCGCTGTCGGCCGGAATGCAGGGAGTACGATTCGACATCGGTGATCAGGTGATGCAGCCGTATCGAGAGTCCGGCAATCATCTTGCGCCCGAGCTTTGGGTCCTTGTCGAGTTCGTCGTGGATGACGGTTTTTGAGATGTGCAACAGCAGCGAGTCGCTCAAGGCCTGGGCATAAACCATGTAGGGCTTTTCCATGAACATCACGGCCTCGCCGAAGGTCTGCCCCTGGCTGAGGATGTCCACCACCTTCTCGCCGCCTTGCGACGAGGTGAAGGCCAGCTTCACTTGGCCATAAACGATCAGATGGAAGCCGCTGGAGGCATCACCCTTGTGAAACAGGATGTCGCCCCGCTTCGCGCTGATCTCGCGGGTGCCACGAGCAATGCGGGCGATTTCGACCGGCTCCAGCCCGTTGAACAGTGGCACGTGAGAGAGCAGTGCCTCGATGTTTACGCCCTGATTTCCCTGCATGTCTGGTTTCCACAATGGCTACTGTAAGTGACGCGCCATGGTCGCATTAGTCTGTGAATGTGGCAAGCGTCGAGGCGTATTCAACGAATCCGATTCGTTGGCTGGAGTATCCCGCGGCCTGGCCTTATACTTTCTCCTTTTTGCGCGAGGCAATGTGAATTCGCAAATGACAACGGTTTCTCCCGGGACGCCCGCCACCCTGGCGCGGGCGTGGTTGTGGCTGGGCTTGATGGCGCTGATTGGCTCCGGTCTGCTGGCCATCCTTCTGGTCTTGTCGCGTACGCCGGGGATACAGGATGTCTTCCCGCTCAAGGAATTTTTCCGGGCGGCGCTGGTGGTGCATGTGGATCTCTCGGTGGCCGTCTGGTTCATGGCGTTTGCCGCGGTGATCTGGAGTGCGCTCGGCGGTGCCGGTCTGGCCTGGATGGGCTGGAGTGGTTTCGGGCTGGCCGCGCTGGGCACGACTGTGATGACTGTTTCCCCCTTCTTTCCCGGGGCTGAGCCGGTACTCAACAACTACATTCCGGTGCTTCAGCAACCGCTGTTTTTTGCCTCGCTCTGGATGTGTGGCGCGGGCTTCAGCCTCGCCGTATTGCGCGCGCTGATCACCACCTGGCCACGCCGCTTGCTGGCCGAACCGATGCGCCTTGGCGCTTTCTTAGGCGCTGTCGCAGCGTCCTTTGCGCTTGCTGCGTTTGTCTGGTCGTGGGTCGTCGTGCCGCCAATCGAGGAAAAAATTTACTACGAAGTGTTGTTCTGGGGTGGCGGACATGTTTTGCAATTTCAGCATGCCTTGCTGATGGTGCTCGCCTGGCTGTGGATCGCCGATTCTCTGGGGCGGCCATCGATCGCCTCACCGCGCGCCTTGTCCGTATTGTTCGTCGTGGCTGCGTTGCCACTGCTGGCTGTGCCACTAATCTATCTGGCCGTTCCGCCGGGTTCCCTGCCGCACATGGAACTGTTTGCCAAGCTGATGTTGTGGGGCCATCCCTACATGGGGCCATTGATCTTGCTGGGCGCGCTGTCGCTTTGGGGTGTTCGTACGGCGGCCGGAAATCCGGCCAAATCGGCATTTGTGGCTTCCTTCATTCTGTTTGCGCTGGGTGGTGTGCTGGGTTACATGATTCAGGGCGTCAATGTCGTTATTCCGGCGCATTATCACGGCTCGACCGTCGGCGTGACCTTGGCTTTCATGGGGCTGACCTACGTTCTTCTGCCCAACATTGGTTTTGCTAAAGTGGAGGGCAGAATGGCGCTCTGGCAGCCCTACGTTTATGGCGCCGGCCAGTTGATTCACGTGCTTGGGCTGGCCTGGTCCGGTGGCTATGGCGTGCAGCGCAAAGTAGCGGGTGCCGAACAGCTATTGACCACGCTGCCGCAAAAAATAGGCATGGGCATGATGGGGCTGGGTGGCCTGGTTGCGGTGATCGGTGGCCTGATGTTTGTTCTGGTCTGTCTGAAAGCCATGTCCGCGCGCAAGGCAAAATGAAGCCGTCCCATGCTTTTGGCTTGGCCGTTTTCTCTGGCGTGGCTGCGCTGGTGACAATCGGGGTGCTGGGGTACAGGCTGTTTGTTCACAGCACCCAGCCGGTTGAGGGCATCCCTCCGGGCCTGGTGTCGACGCAACAGCTTTCGCCGGAAGCCGCCCGGAAAGCGGTCGATGCCCTGTTTGCCCTGACGTTGCCTGATCTCGAAGGCCGTCCGCAAGCGCTTTCGCAGTGGCGCGGGAAAGTACTGGTGGTGAACTATTGGGCCAGTTGGTGTCCGCCCTGTATCAGGGAAATGCCGGCATTTTCCCGCTTGCACAGCCACTATGCGCCATGGGGTGTGCAGTTTGTCGGGATCGGCATGGATGAAGTCAGCAAAATGCAGGCTTTTGTCAAAACCACACCGGTTTCCTACCCCTTGCTGGCGGCGGATTTTGCCAACCCAAATCCGGCGCTGGAGATCAAGGGTTTGCCTTACACGCTGGTAATCGGTCGTGACGGGCGCGTCGAGATGACCCGGCTCGGGCCGCTCGACGAGGCCACGCTGGAGCCCTTGCTACGCCGCTTGACCGGGCAGTAATCAAGGCAAGTCCACCGCAAAGACGCAAAGGGGCAAAGATTACGCAAAGAACTCCTGAATGCCGACGCTATGGCCTTTCTTTGCGATGCCTTCGCGCCCTTTGCGCCTTTGCGGTGGACTGTTGAACATCCTTACTTCGGTTGAAAAGCCATCGAACGCGCCGATACCGAAAACGCATCGGAGAAGCACGCGCCGTCTTCCGCGCCCTGTTTCTTGAGGAAGGGGAAGATGGCCTCAACCATTTTGACCGAACCGCAAGCATAGATCTCGTGCCCCTTGAGTTCAGGGAAATCGGCGAGGATGGCTTCGTGCACAAGCCCCGTGCGTCCCTGCCAGTTGTCTTCGGGTACCGGCTCCGACAGGACCGGAATGAAGTGGAAGTTTTCATGTTCCTTGGCCCAGAGATACGGCAGTTCGGGCAGGTATAGATCGCGGAGCTGCTTGACCCCCCAGTAGAGGTGAATCGGGCGCTTCAGGCCGCGCTTGAAAGCGTCCTCGACCATGCTCTTGACCGGCGCGAAACCCGTGGCGCCAGCGACAAAAACGATCGGGCGCTCCGACTCGCGTAACGCGAAATCGCCGAGCGGCCCCTCGAAACGCAGTTCGTCATCAAGCTTCATTGATTCGAATACATGGGTGGTGAAACGGCCGCCCGGAACCAGACGGATCTGCAATTCGATGAACTCGGCCTCGTGCGGGGGATTGGCAAAGGAGAAGGCGCGCTGCTGTCCGTCATCGAGAATGATATTGATGTATTGGCCGGCCTTGAACGGGATCTGCTGGCCGTCCGGTAGCTTGAGCAGCACGCGCATGACATCGTGAGTGAGCTTTTCCATGCGCACCACTGAGGCGCGGTACTCCCGGAACGTCTTTTCCACGGCGTTTAGTTCATAGGCGACTTTAACGTCTTCCAGCGCGCTGGCCGAGCAGAGCAGCACCTTGCCCTGCGCCAGTTCTTCGGCGGAGAGCGCCGTCGGTTGATACAGGCCGGGGTCAACCTTGCCGCGCACCACGGTGCATTTGCAGACCCCGCAGCCGCCGTTGCGGCATTCGTAGGGCAGGTTGATGCCCTGACGCAGGCCCGCGTCGAGCAGGGTTTCGCCGAAGCGGGCACTCACCGTTTTGCCGGCCGGCCCGTAGGTAATCTGTGCCGTTTCAGCCGCCGTTCCGCGCCGCTTGGGCGGGAGCCAAGGAACAAGAAAGAGGAAGCAACTGAGACCAATAACGATCAGCCACAGCTTGAGCGGGTCGATGACATAAACAAGCGCGAGCACCGGCAACTGGAACCAGTCGAATTCGATATTGGTCGGCACGATCGACATGTCCGCTTCGCCACCCTGACTGAGAATGGGCTTGATCAGGGAGAGGACAACGAACATCAGCGTCACGGCAATGGCGATCGGGCGCGGCGGGTTGATGTGCGCCTGCGGTACGCGCTGCACGTGCACCCACATGATGATGACGACGATCAGCGGTGCGCCGAGGTGGATGAAGGCGAGCAACGTGAATAAACGGCTGCCGACGTTTTCGAGGTAGATGAAGTTGCGGATGAGTGTGCCGCCAAACATCGGCAGCGCATCGAACCACTCGGCGGTGGCGATGACGACAAACTGCGCAAGCTGATCCCAGACCAGCATGAAACCGTTGATCCCGGCGATATAGATCATCCACAGCAGCACGACGCCGGTCAGCCACGAGAAGGAACGGAAGCCGCGATAGCGGTCATAGGCAAAGTGGCGCAGCATGTGCAGCAGCATGGTCAGGATCATGCCGTCGGTGGCGTAGCGGTGGATGCTGCGCATGATGCCGCCGGCCCACCACTGGTCGTGGGTGATGCGTTCGATCGATTCGTAGGCATCGTTGATGCCGGTGTCGGCAAAAATGTAGAGGTAGAAGCCGGTGCCGACCAGCAGCCAGAACTGCCAGAAGCTGATGGTGCCCAGATGGTAGAAGGGGTTCAGCTTGTCGCCAAAAGCCATGTTGAAGATGTTTTCGATACGCATGAAAAACCAGCGCACGATTTGTTGAAGACGTTTGACCATGTTGGATTTCGCTCAGAAGAATGTGGTGTGGCGAGTCAAAATATTTACCAGGCTGTGGCTCATTACCTGAAGAACAGGCCGCCCTTGTCCGGGTTGAAGTCAATGACCAGTACCTGAGCCGGCTTGAGCGTGATCTGCGCTTCTTTGACGAAATTGAAACCGGGCTTGATCAGGTTGTCATTCATGCGCACGGCCAACTGGTAGGTGCCTGCCCTCAATTCAAAGCGTTTGTACACGGTCGACACGCCATCTTTGGACAGGCCGGTCGGGTGCATGACAGTCTGGAATATAGGCTTCCCGTCCAGATCGACTTCGAGTTTGATGTCAGAGCGTTCTCTCGGGCAGTCGAGCGGTGCGCGCATGTTGCGCGGCATTTTTTCAAGCTCCTCGGGGCTGCGCTTGCGGCATTCGCGGTCGCCCAGATGGCTCATCGACAGCTTGATCAGTGCCGCATCGTCCGGTATCTGTTTGTAGCGGGGCGAGGTGGAAAAATAGCCGATGAAAACGGCAAACGCACCGTAGAGGATGATCTGGCCAATGATGGCGACGGGCTTAGGCATGATGAGGCGATCTCCGCAGGTAAGGTTGAAGGCTATCAGAAGAAACCATCAGGGTTTCGATTCGTTGTTTGAATTCGTTTAAGGCTGTTGCCAGAGCATCGCTGTCTTTGTCTGATGCGAATACCAGTTGAAATCGTTCTGCCGGTATTGTGCTGCGCAAATGCGGTTCGCGCTGACGGCTCAGACGTTCTCGGGTCAGACTGTCGCCCAGTCGAAAATCACAGCCTCCAGCGCGGCAGGTGCTGACCAGCACGCCATCAGCACCGCTGCGTAAAGCGTATTCCACAAAGGAAGGCGGCAGCAGCCCGGTGCACAGAAGATTGATCACCGCCGTATCCGGTGCGGCCAAGGTCTTTGTCTCAGCGCCGCGGTTGCAGGCAAAGACAAGGATTTTGCTTTGCCCCTTGAGCTGCGCCAGATTTTCTTCCAGTTGCTGGCGCAGAGCATGGACAGATTGTTGCGGCATGTCGATACCGGTGAGAAGTGTTTCCTGACGGCGGAAGGGCGTCGATGACGGGCAGGCGCCGGCGCACAACCCGCAACCTGCACACAGTGCAGCATCGACGACAGCCAGTTTGTAACCAGGGCGGCTCGGATGGGGTGCCATCGAGATTGCGGCGTAGGGGCAGTCGGACAGACAACGGTCGCACCCGCTGCAGTTAGCGGCGTCGACGACGGCGACCGGTTCCGGCGCAGGGTGTTTCAGGAATGGCAGAATAAAAAGCAAAGCGGTTGCGGAGAGCAGCAGTGTCCAGACCATGGCCGGTGAACTGAGATCGGTCAGCGGGTGAATAAACAGGATGAACCAGTCGAAGCGGAGTGGCAGTGGCGTGTTCGCCAGATTAGCCGGTACGTCGCTCAGGGCGGGTTGCAGCATCGCCAGCAGCAGGAGCGACATGAGGGTGCCGAGCATCAGCTTGCGGGTCGGGAGGTAGTCCACCCGGCTGATGCGATGCACGTGCGCCCACAGACTGAGGATGAGCAGCAAGGGAATGCCGAGGTGAATGAACACCAGCATGGTGAAAAACCGGTCATTGATCGAGTCCGGCGTCAGGAAATTTCGCGCCGCCGGTTCGCTGAAGAACGGTAGCCAGTCGAGTAATTCAGTGGTGGCAATGGCCGAGAACTGTGCCAGTTGATCCCACACAATCCAGTAGCCGCTGATCCCTGAAACGTAAGCCAGCCAGATGATCGGTACGCCGGTCACCCAGGAGTAAAAGCGGAACCCGAAGTAGCGGCCGTACGCCCATTCCCTTGCCAGATGTAGCGCCATGGCCAGCATGAAGCCGTCGGACGCATAGCGATGCAGGCTGCGCAGAATGCCACCCAGATACCACTGCTCGCGAGACAGATCACCGATCGAGCTGTACACGCCGTGGATGCTGGTGTCGAGCACAGTGTAGAGATAGAGTCCGGTGCCTATGATAATCCACAGCAGATACAAACCCATGGCGCCGAGATGGCGCAGCGGGTTGTTGTCCCCCCCGAATACCGCATCGAACGATTCTTCGGCGTGTTGAAACAGGGTTTGCGCAGCATGGCGCAAGGAAGCATGAAAACTCACGAGAGTGGAGCCCGGAAACCAGCACGATGGATAAGCATTAGCCGCTCATTATATGGGTCGCGGCAAGAGGGTGACTTGACCCGTGTCAAATTCGGGGAAGATAGCGTGCTGTGCAGTGATGTGCCGGATTTTGCTTCAGGGGGGATTCTTCTCGCTCCGCCGCCGGTTCTTCCAGAAATTGAAACTCAGGTAGATCATGAAACCCATGAAGGTCAGGAAGCCGGCAAACTGAAAGTACAGGGAATAATTGGTGCGGTAGCGTCCGGTCACCGGGTCGTAGACGGAGCAGATGATCCGTACGCGCTCCATAATTTCCTTCAGGGTGCCAACCTCCGGCGGAATGGCTGAGCCGGTAATCATTAATTTAAGGGGTTCTGCAATATCTTCTGCCGTGAACTTTTCGCCATAAACCTGCCGCAAAATTTTACCCTCGGCGTCGACAATCGTGATCTGGTTCAGGTGGTCAAAGCCGGCCGCCGTCGCGACGTAGCTAAAACCGAAGTTGCGCGTAAGTTCATCAAGGATGGCCGGAGCCGGACTCAGGAACTCCCAGTTGGGCAGATGGATGCCATATTGCGTGGCAAAGTTCTTCATTGCCGGTGGCGAATCGAAAGGCTGATTAAAGCCGATGCTGATGATGTTGAATCGATCCGCGCCAAGTACGCTGACCGTGTTTTGAACCGCTTTCTGCAGGTTGCGGGTGGTGGTCGGGCACACCTGGAAACAGGCGGTGTAGACGAAGCTGACCAGCAGTGGCTTGCCGCGATAGCGGGAGAGTTCCACCGGGCGACCTTCACGGTCAAGCAGAACGAAATCACCCAGCGGTTTGCCAAGCGCACTTTGCGATAGCTGGAAGGCGGCTTTTTCATCGAGCGCGGTGAGTGCCAGGGTCGAGTTGATGCCCTGCGGGCGGGCGGTCAGTTTTGGTTTTTCTGCCGTTGTATCGGCAGCGAACAGCGGGTTGGTTATAATCCCCAGCGCTGCTGCGAGTACGGCACAAGCAAGGGAATGAGCCACCGAAGACCGTCCGTTCAGAATTGAACGTCGATAATCGCCGCCAGTAACACTAGTGTCAACTGCACCAGTGAAGAATGAAAACAGGCCATGGCCGTTTTCCGGTTGGCGTCCCGGGCCAGT
The DNA here is from genome assembly GCA_031403915.1 of Betaproteobacteria bacterium. Classification (GTDB taxonomy): domain Bacteria; phylum Pseudomonadota; class Gammaproteobacteria; order Burkholderiales; family Rhodocyclaceae; genus Propionivibrio. The sequence continues at coordinate 956 of JANNGP010000132.1, read as the reverse complement.
AGCCAGGACTTCTGAATAAACAGCAGGCCGCCAGCCGCTGCGCCGGCAAAATAAATTGCGCCGAGCCCGAAGAACAAGGGCAGCATGGAAGCCGCGACGAGAGCCAGGGTGCTGGCAAAAATAACCTGCGCGGCACGTTTGTCACCGACGACGACGGGCAGCATGGGAACGCCGGTGGCGGCGTAATCATCGCGGAAGGCAATGGCCAGGCTCCAGAAATGCGGCGGTGTCCACAAAAAGAGAACGAAGGCTAGCGCGAGTGGCGCGCCGCCAATGTGTGGATCAGCGGCGGTTGCTCCGGCCAGCACAGCCCAGCTTCCGGCGAGCCCGCCAAAAACGATATTGAGCCAGGTGCGGCGCTTCAGCCAGACGGTGTAGACGATGGCGTAAAAGAAGGCGCCGAGAAATACAAACAACGCCGACCAGGCATTAAGAGCGATCCACGCGGCACCGACGGAAAGGAGCGACAGCCCGCCAATAACCACCAGCCAGACCGGGCCGTGGCTGACTTCGCCGGTGGCAAACGGGCGCTTGCAGGTACGCGCCATCAGCGGGTCGAGATCGTACTCGTAATATTGGTTAAAGGCGCCGGCACTGGCTGAAGACACCAGCACGGAGAGCGTCAGCACAATCATTTGCCACAGGTTCAGGCCGGCTCCCGGGCTGACGGCTAATCCGGCCAGTGCAGTAAAGGTGATGACGATTCCGATGCGCAGTTTGAATACGCCCATAACGGCACGGAAAGAAAGTCCGGAGGCTTGGGGAACAGGCGGTGTCGATGGCATGGGGGTGGGTGGCGTGGGGTGCAAGTAAAGTTCGTCAAGGGGTGGAACTTGCTTGAATCGGGCCTGAGTGTCAAGCCCGATTGAGGCAAGCCCCCACGCCGGAACGTGGGGGAAATGCCGGTTTAACTCAGCAACCAGACTTCGGACAGGTATTTCCAGTTGACGAAGTAG
>JANNGP010000131.1:0-8510 GCA_031403915.1 Betaproteobacteria bacterium | reverse complement strand
GAACAACACAATGTATCGCTACGACACCATTGACCAGCAGATCATCGACGAGCGCGTCGCCCAGTATCGCGGGCAAATCGAACGTCACCAGTCCGGCGCGCTCTCGGACGACGAACTACGCCCGCTGCGTCTGCAAAACGGTTTGTATATCCAGCGCCACGGCCCGATGCTGCGCATCGCCATCCCCTACGGTGCGCTCTCCTCAGCCCAATTACGCAAGCTCGCCGACATCTCGCGCCGCTACGACCACAGCGTCGGCCACTTCACGACACGCCAGAACCTGCAACTCAACTGGCCGAAGTTCGAGGAAACCCCAGCCATTCTGGGCGAACTGGCGAGCGTGCAGATGCACGCCATCCAGACTTCGGGCAATTGCGTGCGCAACATCACCACCGACCCGTTTGCCGGTATCGCGCCGGACGAACTCGCCGACCCGCGCCCGTGGTGCGAGGTGCTGCGACAGTGGTCGACCTTCCATCCGGAATTCGCCTTCCTGCCGCGCAAGTTCAAGATCGCCGTCAACGCAGCCGCTGAGGATCGCGCCGTCATCCGCGTGCATGATGTGGGGCTGGAAGTTGTGCGCAACGCCGAAGGCGAATGGGGCGTTCGCGTCTTTGCCGGCGGGGGCCTCGGCCGCACGCCGGTGATCGGCAAGGTGGTACGCGAATTCCTGCCGCGCAAACATCTGCTCACCTACCTCGACGCGCTCTTGCGTGTCTATAACCGCTACGGCCGGCGCGACAATATGTACAAGGCGCGCATCAAGATTCTGGTCAATGCGTTGGGCATCGAGGAATTTGCCCGTCAGGTCGAGGCCGAATGGGCGCACCTCAAAGACGGCCCGGCCACGCTGACCGACGAAGAATTCAATCGCATCGCCGGCCATTTCGCACCGCCGGCCTACGAAACGTTCGCCGGTGACGACGTGTCCTACACCGCCGCTCTGGCCAGCGACAAGGCCTTTGCCGCGTGGATTCGACGCAGCCTGCACGCCCACAAGGTACCTGGCTATGCCGCCGCAACGCTCTCGCTCAAGGCGCCCGGCGTAGCACCCGGCGACATCACCGATGCGCAGATGGATGTCGTCGCTGATCTGGCCGACCGCTTTAGTTTTGGCGAGTTGCGCGTCACGCACGAACAGAACGTGGTGCTCGCAGACGTGAATAAAGCCGATCTCTTCGAGGTGTGGAAGATCGCCCGTGCCAACGGCCTGGCGACACCCAACGTCGGCCTGCTCACCGATATGATCTGCTGCCCCGGCGGCGATCTGTGCTCGCTGGCCAATGCGCGCTCGATACCGATTGCCGATTCGATCAACCAGAAATTCGACGACCTCGACTACCTCTTCGATCTCGGCGATGTATCAGTCAACATTTCCGGCTGCATGAATTCCTGCGGCCACCATCACGTCGCCAACATCGGCATCCTCGGCGTCGACAAGAACGATGAGGAGTGGTACCAAATCACGCTGGGCGGCCAGCAAGGCAACGGCGCGACCATCGGCAAAGTGATCGGCCCGTCGTTCTACGCCAGCGAAGTGGCCGACGTGATTGATGCGGTCATCAAGGTCTATGTCGAACAGCGCCGCCCCGAGGAGCGCTTCATCGACACCTTCACCCGGATCGGCGTCGAGCCCTTCAAGACAAAAGCCTATGAAGGCCGCGACCGTCGTCGCAGCGCACCGAAGCAGGAGGCCGCATGAGCCGAATAATCAAAAATTGCCAGATTGTCGACGATTCGTGGCAGGTGCTCAGACTCGCCGAAGGGGAAACGCCTGAGTCAGTGACGCTACCGCCCTCACCCGTCATTTTTCCGCTCGCCGTCTGGCTGGCGCGCAAGTCAGAGATACTCGCAGGTCACAACCCGATCAGCGTATGGCTCGATAGCAGTGAAGACCCACAATCGCTTGCCGGCGACCTCGCCCGATTTGCCGTGATCGGCATCAACTTTCCGAAATTCGCTGATGGCCGTGGCTACTCCACCGCACGCCTGCTGCGTGAGCGCTACGGCTACAAGGGCGAACTGCGCGCCATCGGTGATGTGCTGCAGGATCAACTGTTCTACATGAAGCGCTGCGGCATCGATGCCTACGCCATTCGCACCGACAAAGACATCGAAGCCGCGCTGGCCGGCCTCAACGATTTTTCCGAAACCTATCAGGCTGCAGTTGATCAACCGCAGCCGCTCTTCCGTCGTCGCACGGCCTAAGCACGACATGACCACGATATGAGCATCAAGCTATTTAATCTCGACGACCCGACCCTGCTGGCCTCTGTCGCTACCAAGACGGCAGCGGCACGCAGCCTGCTGGCGCAGATCGCCGCTGACTTTTCGCCCGCCGTCTTTGCCAACAGTCTCGGTGCCGAAGACATGGTGCTGACTGACCTGATCCTTGGCGAAAAACTCGCCATCGAGATTTTTTCGCTCGATACCGGCCGCCTGCCGCTGGAAACCTACGACCTGATTGCCGATGTAAAAAAGCATTACGGTCTCGCGCTCAAACTGTACTTCCCGCGCCATGACTTGATCGAAACCTATGCGCGCCAGAACGGCATCAACGCGTTTTATGAATCGGTTGAACTGCGTAAGGGCTGTTGCCATGCGCGCAAGGTTGAACCGCTGCAACGCGCCCTGGCCGGCAAGAAGGCTTGGATCACCGGCATGCGCGCACAGCAGTCGGCGACGCGAGACGGCCTGCCGGTACAGAGTTTCGATGAGAGCAATGGGCTGGAGAAATTCAACCCGCTGGCCGACTGGACAGAAAAAGAAGTGTGGGCCTATATCAAGCTCAACGGTGTGCCGTACAACGCCCTGCATGACAAGTTCTACCCGAGCATCGGCTGCGCGCCGTGTACGCGGGCCATCACGCCGGGCGAGGATGTGCGCTCTGGACGGTGGTGGTGGGAAGCGCCCGAATCGAAGGAATGTGGATTGCACGTAAAACCTGATTAACCACAACGAACACAACGGGCACAACGAAAAGCATTCGAGCATTTCTTTGACGTATTCCAAACGATTTTTTGAATGTTTTGCAATTTTGTTTCTCGTCGTGTTCGTTGTGCACGTTGTGGTTAAACCGCTTTTTCTAAATTGAAAAATGACTACCCTAACTAAACAAACCCTGACCCACCTCGACTGGCTCGAATCCGAGGCTATCCACATCATGCGTGAAGTGGCCGGCCAGTGCTCGAACCCGGTGCTGCTCTTCTCCGGCGGCAAGGATTCGATCTGCATGTTGCGCATCGCCGAAAAAGCCTTCCGCCCCGGCAAGTTTCCCTTCCCGTTGATGCACATCGACACCGGCCACAACTACAAGGAAGTCACCGATTTTCGTGACAAGCGTGCCGCTGAACTCGGTGAGCGCCTGATCGTGCGCTCGGTCGAGGATTCGATGAAGCGCGGTACGGTGGTCTTGAAATCCGACGACGAATCGCGCAACAAGCATCAGTCGGTAACGCTACTCGAAGCGATCGAGGAATTCGGTTTTGATGCCTGTATTGGTGGCGCACGCCGTGACGAGGAAAAGGCCCGCGCCAAGGAGCGCATCTTCTCCTTCCGCGACGAGTTCGGTCAGTGGGACCCGAAGAACCAGCGCCCGGAACTCTGGGACCTCTATAACGCGCGCAGCTTCAAGGGCGAGAACATCCGCGTCTTCCCGATCTCGAACTGGACCGAATTTGACGTCTGGCAATACATCGAGCGCGAAAACCTTGAACTGCCGTCGATCTACTACGCTCATATGCGCCAGATTGTTCGCCGCCATGGCGGCATGCTGCCGGTAACGGACGTTACCCCGGCGCGACCCGGCGACACGATTGAGACGGTGCAGGTACGCTTCCGCACCGTCGGCGACATCACCTGTACGGCACCGGTTGAATCCGACGCCGACACCATCGCCAAGATCATTGCTGAAACGGCAACCACGACCATTACTGAACGCGGCGCCACCCGCCTCGACGACCAGACCTCGGATGCGTCGATGGAACAACGCAAGAAGGAAGGCTATTTCTGAGAATCAAAACCCACCACCAAGTCGACCGAAGGAAGTGCAGAGCCACCAAGAACACAAAGATTCACCAAGAAATACAAAAACAAGGTCATCGCAACAAGATTTTTTCTGATTGGTTTTCTTGGTGTAACTTGGTGCCCTTTGTGGCTTGGTGGTTCGCTTTTTCGTTATTGAAAGATTTTTATGTCCGCAATTGAAAACATCCCGGCCCAGATTCAAGATAACGGCCTGCTACGCTTTCTCACCTGCGGCAGCGTCGACGATGGCAAAAGCACGCTGATCGGCCGTCTGCTGTTCGACTCCAAGACCATTCTGGCCGATACCTTGCAAGCCATCGAGCGCACCTCAAAAAAGCGCGGCATGGAAGCCGTGGACCTCTCGCTGCTCACCGACGGCCTGCAGGCCGAGCGCGAACAGGGCATCACCATTGACGTCGCCTACCGCTACTTCACAACCGGCACGCGCAAGTACATCATTGCCGACGCACCGGGGCACGAGCAGTACACGCGCAACATGGTCACTGCAGCCTCAACCGCTGATCTCTCGATCATCCTGATCGACGCGCGCAAAGGCGTGCTGACGCAGACGCGCAGGCATTCCTACCTCACTCACCTCGTTAACATCCCGCACGTGGTCGTGGCTATCAACAAGATGGATCTGGTCGACTACTCGCAAGACGTGTTCAACAAGATCATGGCCGATTACCTGGACTTTGCCGCCAAGCTGGGCATCGAAGATGTGCACTTCATTCCGATGTCGGCACTTAACGGTGATATGGTCGTTGAGCGCGGCGAACGCCTCGGCTGGTACAAAGGCCCGACGCTAATCGATCTGCTTGAAGGCGCCACCGCCTCGCACGTCGACCACGCCGAACCTTTCCGCTTTCCTGTGCAGTTCGTCTGCCGGCCGCAGGACTCCGCCAACCCCGAGCTGCACGACTACCGCGGCTTCATGGGCCGCGTTGAATCCGGATCGCTGGCCATTGGTGACGCCGTAACGGTGCTGCCGGCCGGTCGCGAAACCCGCGTCAAGGACATCCAGATCAATGGCGACTCCCTGACCAGTGTTTTTGCCGAGCAGTCCGTCACCATCCTGCTCGAAGACGAAATCGACATCTCGCGCGGCGACATGATCGTGAAAAGCGGCGAGCTACCGAATGTCACCAAGCAGATCGACGCCATGCTCTGCTGGCTTTCCGAATCGCCGCTCGACCCGCGCCGTAAATACCTGATCCGCCACACCACGCGCGACAGCAAGGCCATGCTCGCCGGCATCGAGTTCCGCATGGACGTCAACACCATGGAACATCAACCTGCCGAAAAACTGGCCATGAACGACATCGCCAAGGTCAGCTTCAAGCTCGCACAACCGCTCTTTGTCGATAGCTACGCGGCCAATCGCGCAACGGGCGCTTTCATCGTCATTGATGAGTCGAGCAACAACACGGTTGGCGCGGGGATGATTCTATAAACATCAATGCTCTGTAACCCGCTCAGAATGGCGGTCTACGACGTACACCACACGTAGACCGCCTATTCATAAGCTCTGCAGGGCAGATGCCAAAACAGGATTATTTTTGAAGCGGTAAAAGCTGCGACAACTCCAGCCCCGTCATCAGGCGAATCTTCTGCGTTGCCCCAAAGCCAAGTGCGTTCTCGGTCATCTCGCCAACGGCAACATAAATCGCCTCATGCGCCTCATGCTTCTCACGGGCGGCCTGCAACTCCCGTAGCGGCTCCAGGCCATGGCTTGCAGCCTTCCAGCGTTTGCAACTCACCACCGACACACGCCCGGCCTTAACGAGCTTGAAGTCCGCTGCACCCTGCAAGCGCGTAACCGTGTAGCCATCTTTCTTAAAAGCCTGTTCAAGCACAGACTGAAACTCGCGGAACGACATCGCTGACACCTTGTCAATCGTGGACGCCACACGTGACTTGCCCGGCAATTGCCATTCCCGCCATCCTGTAATCAGCCCGATAATCACAAACGGAAGAGAAAAAGACAATGCGAAAAAAACATATTTCTCTGGCAGGAAATAACGCCCGGTCAGCGCGATAGTGAGCGCAATGGCCATACTGACCCACCAAGGGGAACGCAGAAGTTTGGCAAATATCGAGTTTTTCGCCATCTTGAATTGCACGATTGATCTCTCTTAAGCTGAAATAAAGCGGCACTATCCCACTAATTGATCCATTTCGCGACACTTTTAGTGCTTGCGCAATGTCAAAGTGCATCAGCTGATTATGTTTGAAAATCTTTGTAGCGAGCAGTCCGTGGGGCAAATCGTTACAATACAAGGTTTATTAAGGATGCTTCAAAATGACTACCGAGCCAGGAAAGCAACGACAAGGCATTCAATCCATTGAAGTAGGCACACGTTTACTGCGTGCGCTTGCTGTCAATGGCCGATCCATGATGCTGCGCGACTTGGCCAAAAATTCCGGCATGCCCGCAGCAAAAGCTCACCGCTATCTTGTCAGCTTCATGCGCATGGGGCTGGTCGAACAAGATGCCAATACGGGGCGGTATGATCTGGGAGGATTTGCACTCGAACTGGGTCTGGCAAGCCTGGCACGAATCGACCCCGTACGCTTGGCCGAACCTGTTCTCAACGATCTTTGTGAACACATCGGCGAAACCGTCGCACTCGCCATGTGGGGAAATCATGGCGCAACGTGCGTTCGCTGGGTCGAAGCCGGCGGCCCAATCACCATCACATTGCGCACAGGCGTTGTGCTTCCACTAACCACCTCAGCCACAGGCCTTGCTTTTGCAGCCTTCTACCGCTCCCCCTATCTGAAGAAACAACTCGACGCTGAATTGAAATCAAGTGCTGAATCCACGAAAACAACTTTGGCGACATTGACCAGCAATCTCGAAAAACAACTTGAAGAAATACGCAACCAAGGCATTTCGCGAGCCAGCGGAAGCCATACTCCCGGGATCAATGGATTCAGCGCACCTGTTTTTGATCACACGGGCGGAATGATCGCCGCGATCACCTCACTCGGAACCACGGGTAATTTCGACACGGCGTGGGACAGTTCGCTGTCAAAAAGTATCAAGGAAGCCGCTGCAGCACTATCCAAACGGCTAGGTCACGGCGAATCAGAAGAATCCTCGCAAGCCCGCAAGGAAAGTAGCACTTCACGGAAAGCATAACAAATCTATAAAATTGACTTGAGCTCAGCGAACTGGCTCTGTATAATTCGCGACTTCCAAAACGGCAATGCGCCCGTAGCTCAGCTGGATAGAGTACTTGGCTACGAACCAAGGGGTCGGGCGTTCGAATCGCTCCGGGCGCGCCAACTATACAAGAGGGCCGGCAATCGCTGGCCCTTTTCATTTCGCGTAGGCGCCCATCGTGATGTCCGGGCTAGCAGTCGCGCTTGCGCGAGTCCCAATTTGGGACTAGACTGCCTTATGCGCGTTATTGCCTTGTCCACGCTGCGCAGGTTTTGGACCGGCAAGGCCGCTTATGCCGAAGCGCGGGAACCGACGTTGGCGTGGTATCGGCATGTTCTGAAAGCGGACTGGCGCTTGCCTTCCGAAGTTAAACGGGAATTTGGCAGTGCAAGCATTCTTCGTGATGGGCGAGTGGTGTTCAACATAGCCGGCAACAAGTACCGCATCGTGGTCTGGATCAACTATCCGTACCACGTTGCGTACATTCGGTTCATCGGCACTCATGCGCAATACGACAGAATAGATGCGCAGTCGATCTGAAAGGGCGACGACATGAATATCAGGCCAATCAAGACCAGAGCGGATTACCGCGCCGCACTGAAGGAAATCGAAGCGCTGATGGCGGCGGAACGCGACACGCCCGCAGGCGAACGCCTGGACGTCCTGGTTACGCTCGTCGAGGCGTACGAGAATAAACACTATCCACTCGATCTGCCCGATCCGGTCGAGGCGATCAGGTTTTGCATGGAGCAAAAGGGGATGACCCCCAAGGATTTGGTGCCGATGATCGGCCAGATCAACCGTGTTTACGAAGTTCTGAACCGCCGGCGCCCGCTGACGCTCGCGATGATCCAGCGGCTGCATAGCCAGCTCGGTATTCCCGCCGAATCGTTGATCAAACAACGCCAACTTCGAAGTGCTGCCTGACCGATGAAGAGGCCGGCGAAAAGAAAGCAGGCTCATCGGAAGAAACGTGATCTCTTTTCCGAGTTGCGCGAAGGCATGGCGGCTTTGGCGCAAGCTCGACAGGGCAAGCGCTGCAAGTTGCTGATTCGCTGAGCTTCTGATTCGGATCGAATCGCCTACGAACCAAGGGGTCGGGCGTTCGAATCGCTCCGGGCGCGCAAATACTTGTAAGGGGCCGGCATTCGCCGGCCCTTTTTTGATTTTAGTCTGCGTGCAGTATTCGATGCCGCCCTTGCCGAAAAATCCCCTAGTATTGCCCGCCGTGGACGAACTCAAATCGCTAGGCCGTTACCAGATCCAGGGCGTCCTCGGCAAGGGGGCGATGGGTCTGGTGTACGACGGACTCGAC
>JANNGP010000130.1:0-1577 GCA_031403915.1 Betaproteobacteria bacterium | reverse complement strand
GTGCCATCGCCTTCGGTGTACTTCCAGGAGCGGGACAACTGGCGTTCATGGAAGCGGCGGATGCGCACGGCAGCCATGCGCAGGGCTCGTGCTTCCTTTTTAGGCAGCTTTTTCAACGCGTCCTGCAATTTCGAACGCGGTACTTCCAGCTTCGCCACCGAGCCCGCTCTCACGCGATCGAAGCGGCGCGCATAGGCAAGCACCGCTGCATCGCCGCGCTTGCGCACGTCGGCGATGATCGAGCGCACCACCCGCTCCACAGCGGCGTCACCGGACGCCTCGTGGCGGACCAGCGCCGTGAGCTTCGCGTCGAAACCCGGCTGGCGCGTGGAGAGGCGGCGCATCTTCACTTTCGCGCCGCCCGTGCAGGAGCGCGGACTCGCGCCGCGTTTGCGAACGCCTCGATCAACGGCTGCAGCTCGGTGCGCCGGGTCTTGAGGGCGGCCTGGTTCACTATCAGGCGCGCAGATACCGGCATGATCTCCTCGACCGCGACCAGGTCGTTGGCGCGCAGCGTCTGGCCGCTGGACACCAGATCGACGATCGCGTCGGCAAGGCCCAGTAGCGGCGCGAGTTCCATCGAGCCGTAGAGCTTGATCAGGTCCACGTGCACGCCCTTGGCGGCGAAGTGCTCGCGCGCGAGGTGGACCGGTGTTGGACGCACCTTGATTTCTTTGGTTACGTTCTTTGCCGGACACTTTACCATCCGCCCCGTAGCTGCACCCAAAATGCCATTCAAGGCCATTTCTCTGGCGGTTTGGGAGGCAGCGTAGGAATAAGGATATTGGTTTGGGTCAATCGGCGGCGTGATTGCATCAAAGAGATTGTTCCATTCCCGATCCATCGCGGCAAACGGATCGCCTTGATCATCAGGTATGCCGTAGCCCTGCCCGAACTGCCCGTTCTGATACTGCGCGCTGCTGTTTCCACCATTCGAATCGTAAGTAATCCCAATCACCTGCGGAGCTTTTCCGTTAGGGTCTATAAATCGCAGCGGATTGTTCCTGACGAACTGGGACAGGTTAATCCCGCCGGACTCACCCGCCGGGTCTTGGGAACCCCAGCGTTGTGGGCCGTGCCACAGATTCCGGTAGCGATACGAATCCATGTCCAGCGTTTCATCATGCAACTGGCTCGCGTGCCAAAATTGATTCACGCCGGTCTTGCTGCCGGTCAAACGCAGAGTCCGGCCAAAGGCGTCATACATCCGCCGCGCCACCACATTCTCATAACCGTCCATCAGTGCGGTCACGTTGCCCATGCCATCTTGATGGGCGTAGTAACTTGTGCCGCCGCCATCCGTCAGCGCTAGGATTCCACCAATCCCGCCTACGCCCTGCAAGCTGCCGCTCAAATCCAATCCCCGCGTCAGTGTCAGTGTCGGCACGTTGTTCGAGTCACGCAATTGGACGATGACATTCTTATCCCAAACAAACCTTGTCTCGTCAGTTTTTGTCCACGAACTTCCGCTCCATGAGTATTCACGCTTGATCCGCAAACGATTCATACCGTCATAAACAAAGTCCTTTTTGAAGTTGTTGGGAACGGTGACGTTCGTCAGTTGGTTCTCCGCATCA
>JANNGP010000129.1:0-30055 GCA_031403915.1 Betaproteobacteria bacterium | reverse complement strand
TACCAGTTTAATCAGGCGATTTACTTCCGAGGCATGTACGCCAACAAAAGCCGGATCGGCCACACCCGGCTCGGGCCACTCGCTCACTTCAATACGTTGGAGCTGCACATCCTTGGGAATGTCGACCAGCACCGGCCCCGGCCGCCCGGAAGCGGCCAGACGGAAGGCGCGCGGGATAACCACCACCAAATCCTCGGCTGAACCGACGAGAAAGTTTTGCTTGGTGATCGGGATCGACAAGCCGTAGATATCAACCTCCTGAAACGCGTCAGTCCCAATCATCGACGTGGACACCTGCCCGGTGATCACCACCAACGGGATCGAATCGAGCTTGGCATCGGCAATGGCCGTCACCAGATTGGTTGCACCGGGGCCGGACGAGGCCACGCACACCGCGACCTCACCGGTCGCCCGTGCCCAGCCCTGTGCCATGAAGCCGGCACCCTGTTCGTGCCGCGCCAATACGTGCCGCAGTTTGGTCGACTGCGACAGCGCATCGTAGAACGGCAGGATGGCGCCGCCGGGGACACCGGCCAGGGTTGTCACGCCCTGTCGTTCCAACAGGCGCACGACAATCTGCGCGCCGCTCAGTGTTTCTGTGGTCTGCTTTTTCATTCAATGCTCCTTGATCAATACTGCTTGCTGGTTTGCCGGTTTTTCCAGCGGGGCCTAAAAACAAAAACCCCCGCTCGGTTTGCACCGGCGGGGGTTTGGGAATCTGTCGTTTTGCTGACTTACTTTCTTCCGGCCCTCGTCGGTGTGCGCTGTACCGAGCGTACTACTCGTACTACGCGTACTTCGCGTACGACCGGTACGACACTGATAGCCACGACGAACGCATGCAGCGCGCGCAGCAGAGCGGCGAGGCGGGCAAGCAGTTTGTCGGCGAATGTCAGCATGTCGTAGATCAGAAATAGTTAAGGCGTGATGGAATTAGAAACGACTTCATGGGAAAACACAACCCCTTGATGAACATGGGCATGTCCGGTAGTTGAACAAATTACTTTGGCCAAGACCAGAGAAGCCCTTAGGCGAGATGCTTCTTAAAGTGCGCCAGCGTCCTGTCCCACGATAGTTTTGCCGCCGCTTCGTCGTAGCGTGGCGTCGAGTTGTTATGAAAACCGTGCTGCACACCAGGATAGACATGCACCTGATATTCAAGCCCTGCGGATTTCAATGCCGCCTCAAAGGCCGGATACGTCGAATTGATCCGCTCATCCTTCTCGGCCAGATGGCACAACAGCGGCGCCCTGATATTCGAAACGCTGGCCGTATCGGCTGCTACGCCATAGTACGGCACACCGGCCTGCATCTCTGCACCGAGTGTGGCGGCAAGATAATTGACAATACCGCCACCGTAGCAAAAACCGGTCACGCCCAATTTTCGAGTTGAAAGCACATGCGTTTTCAGGAAACGTGCGCTATTCAACAAGTCGGTTCGCAGCTTCGCCTGATCCAGCTTGGTTTGCAACTCGCGTCCATCGTCGTCATTGCCGGGATAGCCGCCGACCGGGAACAAGCCATCGGGCGCCAACGCCAGAAAGCCCTCGGCCGCCAGACGTCGCGCAACGTCTTCGATATACGGATTCAAGCCACGATTTTCATGGATTACCAGCACCGCCGGGAACGGCCCGGTTCCCTTCGGTTGCACAAGGTAACCGCGCATGGTCCCCGAATTGCCGCCCGGAGAGGGATACATCACATAGGAGCCCTTGATGCGTTCATCGGTAAACGAAATCGTCTGTGCCTGCGCATAGCGCGGCAACAAAGCCTGTGCCATACCCAGACTGCCAACCACCGCCAGCGACGCCGCACGCGTGAGAAACTCGCGCCGGTCGATTCGTCCGTGACAGTATTCGTCGTAAAGATCAAACACACGCTGATCAATCTCGAGTTGGGTGATACTGCCGTCCGCTGCGTTGACTTCCGCTAAACTCATGAGTTGCCTCCTTAAAAGTAAGGCATAAAAGTATCTTCACGAATAGCCATGTTCGTACACCGACACGCCAATCGCACGTCATGAAACACGCGGTTACGACAAACAAGGGCAAGCTGAAGTTCCATCCAGGTCAGTTATTCAGTCTGCCGGCAAATACGGCTCACCAATTTATAAAAATAAAATCGGCCTGTATGCCAATATGCATGCGGATCTCAAAATGGAATCCAATATCCACGGAGCTTGCAGGCCGATCTTCTAAACAATTATCCCAGCGCTTTGTCGATCACCTCAAACACGTCCCGAGACAAGCCTTCCCGCTTTTTCAGTGCTTCGAGCGCCGCGCGTGCGTGCGTCTGCCGGCCGGCATCGAAACGCCGCCAGCGATCAAAGCAGCGCGCCAGCCGCGAGGCCACCTGCGGGTTGATCGGGTCAAGCCGTTCGATCTGGCCGGCAAGAAAGCGGTAACCGCCACCATCAGCCGCGTGGAAATTGCGGTGATTTGCGCCAAAGGTTCTCAGCAGCGCGTAGATCTTATTCGGGTTCTTGAGGTCGAAAGCTGGATGCCCGGTCAGGTACTCGACGCGCGCCAGCGTATCAGGCAAACGGCAACCGGACTGCACGGCCAGCCATTTATCAACCACCAGATCCTCGTGCTGCCAGCGCGCATAGAAATCGCCCAGCGCTTCTTCGCCGCCTGACTTGCCGGCGATTGCCGGCGAATTGACCAACACGGCGAGCGCGGCCAGTTGATCCGTCATGTTATCGGCCACGTCGAACTGGTGGCGCGCTGCGGCACGCCAGGCCGGATCGTCAAGCTCATTGAGGTAGGCCAGACACAGATTGCGCAAGCGCCTGCGCCCTGCCTCTGCGGTATCTGGCCGGTATGCACCGGCCGCCGCAAGCGCGGCGTAGTGACTGGCCAGCGGCTTGGCCAGCGCCCTTGCCAGCGTACGCGCCAGCCCGCTGCGCGCCTGATAGAGCGCTTCCGGATCCACCACGTCCATCCGCTCGGCAAGCGTAGCTTCGCTGGGCAGCGTCAGCACTTCTGCGATGAAGGCCGGATCACTGCCGCTCTCCAGAACCCGCCGTGCCGCATTGAGTACCGTTTCAGGCCACACCGTCGACTGCCCCTTCACCAGACGGGCAGCGGCATCGAGAATCAGACGCCCGAACAGGTGCTGTCCAGCCTCCCAGCGGTTGAATGGATCGCTGTCATGCGCCAACAGCAGCGCGAGTTCCTCGTCGTCTAAACCGCCTTCAAACACAAGCGGAGCCGAGAAATTGCGCAGGATCGACGGCACCGGCTTCGACCCGATGTTTTCAAACACAAAAGGCTGCTCGGGTTCGCACAGCCGCAGCACGCGCGTCGTCTGGCCGCTGCCGAGATCAAATTCGGCACCGTCCTGCCCGATCAGGCCGACAGCTACCGGAATCAGATAAGGCAGCTTCTCCGCCTGCCCCGGCGAAGGGGCACAGCTTTGCTTCAGCGTCAGCGTATAACGCCGCGCCGCAGCATCGTATTCGCCAGTGGCGGCAAGCTGCGGCGTGCCGGCCTGCTCGTACCAGCGCAGAAACTGCGTCTGGTCGACATCGATGCCATCGAGCATGGCGGCAACAAAATCCTCGCAGCGCACGGCCTGCCCGTCATGCCTTGTAAAGTAACGATCCATACCCCGCCGGAAGGCGGCTTCGCCAATCAGGGTATGAATCATGCGCACGACTTCAGCGCCCTTCTCATAGACCGTGGCCGTGTAGAAATTATTGATCTCGATGTAACTGGCCGGCCGCACGGGATGCGCCATTGGCCCGGCATCCTCGGGAAACTGGGCCGCACGCAGGCCGCGCACTTCGCGAATGCGCGCCGTCTCGCGACTATGCATGTCGGCACCGAATTCCTGATCGCGGAAGACCGTCAGCCCCTCCTTGAGCGAGAGCTGAAACCAGTCGCGACAGGTCACGCGGTTACCCGTCCAGTTGTGGAAGTATTCGTGCGCCACGACGCGGTCAATGTTCTCGAAATCGACGTCGGTCGCTACATCGGCGCGAGCCAACACGTACTTGGTGTTGAAGACGTTGAGTCCCTTGTTCTCCATCGCCCCCATGTTGAAATCGCCGACCGCGACAATCATGTAGTGATCAAGATCGCATTCGAGCCCGAAGCGCTCTTCATCCCAACGCATTGATTTCTTGAGCGCGGCCATGGCGTGATCGCACTGGTCGAGTTTGCCCGGCTCGACGTAAATCGTCAGTTGCACCGCGCGCCCAGAGGCCGTTCGGTAGCTGTCGCGCAGCACATCGAGCTTGCCGGCGACCATGGCAAAGAGGTACGAGGGCTTGGGGAAGGGATCTTCCCATGTCGCGAAATGGCGGCCGTCCGGCAGATCACCACACGTCACCGGATTGCCGTTGGCCAGCAGCACCGGCAGAGTCGCCTTGTCGGCGCGCAGGGTCACGGTGTAGCGCGCCATCACATCGGGCCGATCCAAAAACCAGGTGATACGCCGGAAGCCCTGCGGTTCGCACTGGGTCACGTAGCCGTCGCGACTGCGGTAGAAGCCCGAGAGCTGGGTGTTCTTTTCCGGGGCAATGCGTACCTGGGTTTCCAACGTGAACGTTTCCGGCAAGCCACTGAGAATGAGTTGATTCCCAGTCAGGCTGTAGGCATCCGCTGAAAGCAAACGGCCATCAAGCTTGACTGAGAGCGTTTCCAGTTCTTTACCGTCAAGCACCAAGGGCTGATCGCCGGCAAGCGCAGAATTGCGCAAGCAAGCAAGCCGCCCCGTAATCAACGTGCCATCGGCACGGATATCCACATCCAGATGCACAGTATTTACCCAATAGGACGGCGGGCGATAGTCCTTTAGCTGGACGGGGATTTGCGCATCAGTAGTCATTCTCAGGCTTCTTCAAGGTAGCAGCGGGTTTAAACAGGCGCGATCATAGCGGATTGCCGGCACATGTCACAAAGGGGCATCAGGCAGCGCAGAACTTTTCCCGTCAGGTGTTGACAAAGGTGTGCAGGTTATCAGTTTTACCCATCCCACTCACAACAAGGAATTACCATGGCAAACACAGTTACGCTTGGCGGCAACCCGGTACAAGTTGCAGGCACTTTCCCGCAGCAGGGGCAAAAAGCGCCGGCCTTTACACTGGTTAACAAGGATCTGGCTGACACCTCACTCGCCAGCTTTTCCGGCAAGCGCAAGGTTCTGAACATTTTCCCAAGTATCGACACGCCGACCTGCGCCACATCGGTACGCAAGTTCAACGAAAGCGCCAGCAAACTGAGCAACACAGTCGTGCTATGCATCTCGGCCGACCTGCCCTTCGCACAAAGCCGTTTCTGTGGCGCCGAAGGCCTGAACAATGTACTGACCTTATCAACCATGCGCGGACGTGAATTCCTCGAGGCTTATGGTGTTTTACTGAAAGACGGCCCGATTGCCGGTGTTGCCGCACGTGCGGTCGTTGTCCTTGACGAAAATGACAAGGTTTTGCATAGCGAGCTGGTTGCTGAAATCAAAACCGAGCCCAACTACGACGCGGCTCTAAAAGCATTGTCCTGACAAAACCACCCTCGAGAAAAGTGGTTTGACGGCCGCGACAAGGCCAAGCATAATCGCCGGATGAGACAGGACAACCCATCCTGCTTCATCCGGCGTTCTGCTTTATCGCACTGGCAAACCCCTACTATTTGAGCGGCCAATGACAACTGAAGACAACAAAGATCAGACGCCCGGCAGCAACGACGAGATGATCTTCGTTGAGGAGTCCGCCGCTGCGGAGACGGAAGACCACTCGACCCCGCACTGGCGGGTTCTGATCGTTGACGACGACGAGGTAGTGCACTCTTCGACCTGCTACGCCTTCAATAACGTCAACGTATTCGGTCGGAAAATCGAATTCCTGCATGCGTACTCAGCCGCTGAAGCTCGCGTTATTCTGGGTTCGGTCAAGGATCTGGCGATCATCCTGCTCGATGTTGTTATGGAGAGCGAAGATGCGGGGCTGAAACTGGTCAAGGAAATTCGTGATGATTTCCACCTGCACGATGTACGCATCATCTTGCGTACCGGCCAGCCAGGCTATGCGCCCGAGATCGAAACCATTCGTGACCTCGACATTAATGATTACAAG
Source organism: Betaproteobacteria bacterium (assembly GCA_031403915.1). Taxonomy (GTDB): domain Bacteria; phylum Pseudomonadota; class Gammaproteobacteria; order Burkholderiales; family Rhodocyclaceae; genus Propionivibrio. The sequence goes on along the minus strand of JANNGP010000129.1, from coordinate 23,979 downwards.
ACCAAATCCGAACTGACGCGCGCCAAACTCTACGCCACACTAACCACCTCGGTTCGCTCCTATGACCAGCTCCGTAAGTTGAATGCCAGCCGGCACGGTCTGGATATGATCGTGCGGGGTAGCGCCGAGTTGATTCGCATCCATGGCCTCAAGGAATTTGCCGGTGGGGTTATCACCCAGCTTGCTGCTCTGCTGGGGCTGGAAGCAGAAGGTCTGGTTTGTGCCCAGGAAACGGTAGACGACGAGGGAAATCCGGTTTATCTGGTGATCGCTGCCGCCGGTCGTTACCTTGAGTTCATCAACCAGCCAGTCAATTCAATTGTTGACGAGCATCTGCGCACCTCGCTGGTACGTGCCCTGCAAAAACAGGAAGGCTACATCAACACTAACCACACCACGCTCTATGTGCGCGGCGCTTCCGGCCGGGACATTTCGGTCTACATTGACACCCCGATCGTGCCAAACGCCATTGACCGCAAAATGATAGAGGTGTTCTGCAGCAATATTTCGGTATGTCTGGACAATATTGCCCTGGTTTCCCGACTGCGCAATCAGGCCTACTTCGACCAGATGCTGCTGCTGCCGAATCGCATGCATTTCTTTGAAGAAATTGACGGCTGGGTTAACAGTCACAATGACGCGGATCGTGTTGCCGCCATTATCGACATTGATCATTTTGCTGAAATCAACGATTCCTTCGGTTACCCCTACGGTGACCTGGTACTGAAATCCATCTCGCTGCGCTTGCGTGGGGCCTTCGGCGAGAACGCCATGCTGGCACGTGTTGGCGGCGATGTTTTTGGTGTTTTCGGCAACGCGGATGTGGTCAACCCGGCATTCATACAAGGGCTCTTCCGCATCCCCTTCCCCGTTGATGGCGAGAGCCATACCATTTCGGCAACCATTGGTCTGGCGAAACTGTCCGACATTGACGGTGGCGGCTCCGACGCCTTCAAGGCGGCCAGCATCGCACTCAAGCGTGCGCAGTCCAGTGAACGTGGCCGCTTCGCTTACTTCACTCGCGAGATGGGCATCGAAACCCGGGCTCGCGTCAAACTGCTGCACGAACTGCGTGGCGCTTTCGAATGCGACCGCCTGTTCCTCAATTACCAACCCCAGGTTTCCTTGACGGATGGCTCACTGGTTGGTCTGGAAGCACTGATTCGCTGGCGTACAGACGAAGGCACTTTCGTACCGCCGGACGACTTCATTCCTTTGGCGGAAAACTCCGGCCTGATCATATCGATCGGAGAGTGGGTCTTAAGAGCCGCTTGTCTGCAGGCCAAAAGGCTGCATGACCGCGGGCTGAAAAATCTGCGCATGGCCATCAACGTTTCACTCGTTCAGTTCCGTGATCAGGATTTTCTTGCGGCTCTTGATCTGGCTCTGTCTGAAACCGGGGTCAATCCAGAATTGATCGAACTTGAAATCACCGAATCGGTGGCCATGCTCGAAGCCGACACCATGATCGACATGTTCAACAAGATCAAAGAACGTGGCGTACAAATTGCCGTCGACGACTTTGGCACGGGCTTCTCGTCGCTGTCTTACCTGCAACGCCTGAAAATTGACCGCCTGAAAATTGATCGCGCTTTCATTTTCCAGATGGTTGAATCGAACAACGAAAAATGCATCGCTGATATGGTCATCGAGTTGGGTAACAGTCTGGGGTTATGCATTATTGCCGAGGGTGTCGAAAACGAATGGCAGGCTGTGCACTTGCGCAGCAAGGGTTGTCAGGAAGCGCAAGGCTTCCTCTACGCCCACCCGATGGATGAAAAAACGCTTGCCGACTGGCTCAAGCCCCACCTCAACTAAACCAAAGACGAGTTTAGGGAAACACTGAATAAGTCGTCACACCGGCGAAGGCCGGTGTCCAGTGCCTTGATTCCCCTGGATTCCGGCTTTCGCCGGAATGACAATTTAAGACTTAATCAGCGCTTCCTTAGAGGTTGCCGGAAGGTTCGCCCAACGGCACATCCGGCGCCTGCAAGGGCAACAGAATCTTGAAACAGGTTCCGCCACCTTCAGCATTGCCCACTGAAATCTGCCCGCCCAGCACGCTGGTGACGATGTTGTAGGCCAGATGCAGCCCCAAACCACTCCCTCCTTTGCCAAGTTTGGTCGTATAGAAGGGCTCAAAGATTCGTTTGTGGCTCTCGGCCGGAATGCCGCGTCCATCATCAATCACTTCAAGCAGCGCATGGTCGGCATCAGCCAGACGTCCTCGCACCCAGATCGAACCATGCTCACGTCCGTCAAAACCATGGGAAACGGCATTTTTGAGCAGGTTCATGATGACCTGGCCCAAGGGGCCGGGGTAGCTATCCAGATTGATGTCCCTGGCCACATCAACCGAAATCCTGTACGGCAAGGTCTTGTATTCGTGGGAGCAGGAAAGCACCAGCTCGTCGACCACGTCGGAGAGGGTGAACAAGCGCCGGCGCTCACTGGCGCGATCTACGGCAACTTCCTTGAAGCTGCGCACCAACACTGCGGCGCGATCCAGACTGAGCAACAGTAAGCTGCCGGAATTAACCAGTTCATGCAGCAAGTGCTCAAGCTCTGAACGCCGCAAGCCGGTATCGAGTTTATAGCGCAGATCCTGTCCCAGTTCGGTCAGCGTACTGGCACACAGAACGGCGTTCCCGATCGGCGTATTCAGCTCATGCGCCACGCCCGCCACCAGAGCGCCGAGCGATGCCAGTTTCTCGGAGTTAACCAGATCCTCCCGCGCTGTCTGCAGTTGCAGGACGGTGAAGTTCAATTCCTTGTTGATCTGCTCAAGCTCATGGGTTCTCTCTTCAACCCGGCGTTCAAGGCTGGTATTCAGCCGCTCAATGTCCTGCTGCGCCTTGTTTCTTTGAGCATTGGCCGCAGAAAGCCGGCGTGAGAGACTCCTGAAAGAGTCGATCAGAAGATACACCTCACTGCTGGAAGGCGGCACATCAATGCCTTCTCCGAGATTCTCCGAGGTCATCGACGACAGCTGTTCAGCCAGCATCAGTATAGGCCTCACAAAACCGTTGGCAAACCAGGCGAAAACAAAAACGCCCAGCACAACACTGACCAGCAGAATGATGACCACCATCACCAGAAACTGATCCCGCTTGGCCTGGATTTCCTGGGTTGACATGGAAATCAGGACTTTCCACCCCCAGTCCGGAAAGGTGTCGAAGGTGATGGTTGAATTTTTCCCGGCGACTTCCACCTCGCGCGTACCGGCTTTGCTCCCGGAAATCTCGGCCAGAACATCCGGTTTAATGTCGGAGGCAGCCCGATCGTCCGCCGTCAGCAAACCACTCTGAGCACCCGTTAGAATATAGACGCGCCCACTCTCGCCCAAGCGAAAGGTCTTCATCTCACTAATAAAATCGACCTGGGTCCGCTCGACATAAGACTTTATGGAATCAACGCCGGAATCTTTAAGCACTCGATGCGCTTCGTCAAAACGCTGCATCAACTGCTGGACTTCCGAATGCATCAGTCGCTCGTTCAGATCGCCGGACAACCGGTCAATCGTAAACACGGCGGCGAGCGAAACAAAAGTCGCAACCGCGAAAATGACGATGATTGCCAGCAGATTTAATTTTACTTTGAGCCGCATGACGCCTTAGCTTATTTCAACTCGTTCAGATCATTCGGGATACAACGTTGTGAATTTCTCAAGCTCGCCGGAAGCCTATTCTAAAGGCAAACTCCAGGCTACGTTCCAGATTTTCCAGTGCTTTATTGCGGAAAAAACCCATAGCAAAGGGATATTTTATGGTGTAGCATCAAAACAGATTCCATCAAAATAACGGGGAGCAGGGAAACCCATGTGCCCCAATCGTTGCGTGTTGCCTCTCGCCAAAGCCGTTTGTGGTGGTGGCAATTGTTTTCAGGAGGATTTGTCATGTTCCGAAGTCTTTTTCTGTTGGGATTCCTTTCCCTCTCCATAGCCACGCCGGCTTGTGCTGCCGACAAACTTGCCGGAAAGAAAGTCCTTTTCGTCAATTCCTATCACGCCGGGGTCGCCAGCAGCGATGATCAGGTGAAGGGCGCACTCGATGTGCTCAAGCCTAAAGGGGTTGTGGTAAAAGTCATTTACATGGACACCAAGCGCAATGGCGGCGATGAGTTCAGCAAGAATGCTGCACTCAAGGCTAAGGAAGAGATAATGAAATACAAGCCGGATCTGGTTATCGCCAGTGACGACAACGCCTCCAAATACCTGATCATGCCTTATTACAAAGATGCCAAGCTGCCCTTCGTTTTTTGCGGCGTGAATTGGGACGCCTCCGGCTACGGCTTCCCCTTCAGCAATGTCACCGGCGTCCTCGAACTGGAACCGGTCAAACCGATGCTCAAATTGCTCAAGCAATACGCCAAAGGACCACGAATTGGCTATATCGGTGCCGACACGCTGCCTGAACAAAAAAATATCACCACCCACAAGAACGTTCTCAAGATCGAGTACACCACGGGTTATTTTGTGAAGACCTTCGACGAGTACAAGCAGAAATTCCTGCAATTGCAAAATGAAGTCGACATGATCGTCACCGCCAGCCCGATCGGTATTGAAGGCTGGGATCCGAAAGCGGCGCGCACCTTCATGGAAGCCAATGCCAAGATTCCGATGGGCGGCACCGTCGACTGGGTTGCCGAATTCTCCCTGCTCACCCTAAGCGGCATTCTTACGGAACAGGGAACACTCGCCGGCAATATGGCTTTGCGAATTCTCGGCGGGGAAAAACCGAGTGCCATCCCGATCACGGAAAACGTAGACGGCAAACTCTTTATCAACATGGCCATTGCCAAGCGTTTGGGGGTCACCTTCGATCCCAAACTGCTGAGAACCGCCGAACTGATTCGCTAAGCTGATGCTCGGTAACGCAAATTCGAATTTTCGGGTTATCCCATGACGCGGCCACTTCGCTCCATCTGGCGCTATGCGCTGACTCTGTTCGCGCTTTTGAGTCTGGGGGTGTGCCTTGACTGGCCAGCAGGAATGATTTCGCACCTTTGGGCTGCTGAAAAGCCGGCGCTTAAACTTATCGGTAAAAAAATACTCTGGGTCAATTCCTACCACAAAGATTATCCATGGAGCGCCGGCACCGAGGCCGGATTGCGCAAGGCACTGGCCAATACGGGCATTGGGCTTGAAGTCATGCACATGGACACCAAGCGCAAATCGAGCCCTGAAGCGCAACAGGCCGCCGGCCTGCAGGTAAGCAAGCGGGTCACTGCCATGCGCCCTGATCTCATCATTGCCTCGGATGATCCGGCGCAGGCGTACGCGGTTGTTCCCTACCTGCTGGACAAATCCATTCCCATCGTATTCACGGGCGTTAATTGGGATGCTGCATCCTACGGCTACCCTCGACGCGGCGTTACCGGAATGATTGAAATTGATGCGTTTGAAACGCTTGTCCGGCACCTGAAATCATTAACCAAGGGCACACGATTCGCACTGATTGGCAGCGATGACATCAGCGAACAAAAAAACATAGAGCGTTATCTGGCACAAAATGACCTCTTCCTGTCTCAGCCACTCATTGAAAAAATCAAGAGCTACGAAGAGTTTCAGATCAAGTTTGTGGAACTCCAACGCAGCGTCGATGTGGTCATTCTGCTCAACATCACAACCCTGCCAGGATGGGAGCTAGCCAAGTCGAGTGCATGGGTTGAAAATAACACGCGCATTCTGACCGGAACTCTCAACGAGTGGATGAAGGATCTTGCTGTCATTACAGTGTCCAAGGTGCCTGAAGAGCAAGGCATGTATGCGGGCAAGACGGCCATCCGCATTCTTCAAGGCACGGCTCCCGAATCCATTCCTCTAGTCAGCAACGAACAGTATCGCCTGTATTTGAACAAGGGGATTGCGGAACGACTGCGCATCATCTTCCCCTTGCCCCTCCTGCGCGCATCCACCGCCCCGCCTCGCGCACCCTGACCGGGACGGTCAATGCCTAACTGGATGGCCGATCTGGGTACTCATCACCGTCACCAGAACAAGCAAAAGGCAAGACGGACATTCGCATCCTCAAAGGTGTTTCACCGGAACCCATGCCAATCGTCAGCAATGAGCGCTCCGCCCTTCTGCTCAAACAAACCCGTGCAGCGCGGCTAAACATTACCTTCTGCTCAAGACTGTTGTGTCCGTCAATGCAAAGCCTGCACTAAACTGAATTACAATAATCAATGTACAACCCCTCGAAACTAGGCAGAAACACGAGGAAGAAACTGGTTCCCCGGGGGTCGCTTTTAAACACATGGCGAAGTGTTCGCTCATTTGGCTCAGCTCAAGGTTTTTCTTTGTACAAAACACGCCTCTCCGTCAAGTTGAATCTTCTGGCCATCAGCATCATTCTGGCAGTTGCACTCGCCGTTTCGGCGGCAGGCGTCATTACGATTAATCGACTCACCAGCAGCCTGAGCGAACGCCTGATGCGCTCGGAGATCACACAGATCATCAACAAGCTGGATGAAGCCCACAAAGTATTGAAGGACACCGGGGTAGAAGGCGTTGAGACCTACATTCAACGCACACAAGCCGAATTACTGACCGAACTGAAACACTATCAGTTCGGTGCAACGGGTCGTCTGTACATTTCATCAGGCGACGGTCAGGTCGTTCTGGTTGCCGATGATCGCCAAGTTACCGACGTACGCCTGCTCAAAATGGCACAAGACCCCGTTGCCCTCTCCGGCGCTAACGAAGGCGTCGTTGCCGGACAGCCCTCAGTGGCTTACTTTTCCAGATTCATGCCATGGGACTGGCATGTCATGCTGACCATGTCCAAAGGTGAAATCAACGCGCAGCGTGGCGAGTTCCTGAGCATGGTCAGCATAATTCTTGTTGCCAGCGTCTTGTTGGGTGTCATCATCTTTGCCTGGTTTGCCAGCCGCTTTGTCAAGCCCATTCTGGAGCTGTCCAAGCAAATGTCTGCGTTAACCGAAGATAGCCTTGGCGATCAACTGGATATAAATGATTCCAGCTCGGAAGTTGCCCAGTTGCACCATTCCTTCCGGGATATGACCAAGCGACTGCACGAGGCCAGCCTCGAAAAACGCAAGGCCGAAGAAATGATCTGGCGGCAGGCCAATTTTGATCCACTCACCGATTTGCCCAACCGGCGCATGTTCTTTGATCGCCTGGGGCAAGCCCTCAAGATTGCTGAACGCTCCGGCCGCATGGTGGCTCTGATGTTTCTTGATCTCGACAATTTCAAGGATGTTAACGACACACTGGGACACGATCACGGCGATCTCCTGCTGGTTGAGGCGGCTCGCCGACTGCGTACCTGCGTGCGCCAGACAGATACCCTGGCGCGTCTGGGCGGTGACGAGTTCACGGTCACGCTGACGGAGGTTGATGATATCAATGCCGCCGAGCGGGTGGCTCAAGAGATACTGAATGAACTCGCCGAACCGTTCCAACTCGGCAACAACATTGCCTACGTCTCCGCCAGCATCGGCATCACCCTGTTCCCCCAGGACGCCAAGGATCAAGAAATCCTGGTCGCCTATGCCGACCAGGCAATGTTCACCGCCAAAAAACGCGGACGCAACTGTTTCCAGTATTTCACGCCCACACTGCAGGAGGCAGCGCAAACCCGTTCGCGCACCATCTATGACCTGCGCAACGCTTTGCCTAACGATGAATTCGTTCTGCACTACCAACCGATCATCGATCTAAAAACAAACACCGTATGCAAAGCGGAGGCGTTGGTGCGCTGGAATCACCCGCAACGGGGTCTGGTCAGCCCAATTGAATTTATCGGGGTGGCTGAAGAAACCGGATTGATCAGCGCACTCGGCGACTGGATTTTCAGAACATCGGCTAATCAGGTTTTGCGCTGGCGCATTGCTTATGGCACAGACTTTCAGGTTTCGGTTAACACCTCACCAGCACAATATCAGGAGAAAAACAGCCACCTGACGACAGACTGGATCAATTACCTTAATTCGCTCGGCTTGCCGGGGGGAGCCGTGGTCACCGAAATTACCGAAGGCATGCTGATGAGTGCCGACTCCGGGGTTATCGACAAACTGCTTTCGTTCCGTGATTCGGGAATTCAGGTTGCACTTGACGATTTCGGCACCGGTTATTGCTCTCTATCCTATCTGCGCAAATTTGATATCGACTTTCTGAAAATCGACCGCACCTTTGTCAGCCAGCTCGAAGTGAGTGAAAACGACAGGGCGCTATGCGAAGCCATCATTGTCATGGCGCACAAACTTAAAATTCAAGTCATTGCCGAGGGTGTTGAAACAAGCGAACAACGTGACATTCTCAAATCGTACGGCTGCGATTATGGACAGGGTTACCTCTTCTCGAAACCCTTGCCGGCCGATGAGTTCGACCGTTATCTGGCCTCTGTCAGGCGTGCGTAACCCCTTGGCAGACCGGCACCGCGTTTTTAGTTTTACCGGAAAATTGACTGCTGACCCATGCGCGCAAGCGAACAGCCACGTCCCCTGCTGTGTCACCCCATGACCTCTGCACCCATGGTGCGTGCCCTTGAGGCGGGTGTAACGCGAGCAGCCGATGGCGGCCTGCTGTTTAACTATCGCCTGACGGGTGACATGTCGCGCCTCCTGATTCCTACCCCCCAACCGGAAGGACGAAGCGACGGGCTTTGGGAACATACTTGTTTCGAGGCCTTTATCGGTATTGCCGGCAGCAGCGTCTATCGCGAATTCAACTTTTCTCCCTCCGGACAATGGGCGATGTACGCCTTTTCCGGCTATCGTCTGCCGGAAGTAACAGCCACACCCGATACAGCGCCACAGATCAGCGCACTACTGACGGAAGGACGGCTGGAACTGTCTGCATTGCTGACGGGTGATGCACTCGCGCCAGAAGCTGGCGTTGCGGCACTGCAGATCGGCCTGTCGGCCGTCATTGAAAGCCGTGACACGGTGGATGGCAACCGCAGCTACTGGGCACTGCGTCATCCTGCTTCCCGCCCCGACTTTCACCATCGAGAAGCCTTTGTTCTTGACTTGCCTGCCCCCCTGAAATCACAACCATGACAACCGTAAAATTTGGTCTCGACCGTCTGCTGCACGAACCCGCCTTGCGCAAGCCCCTCGCCGGCCAACGCATTGCCCTGCTCGCGCACCCGGCTTCAGTCTGCGCCGACCTGACCCATGCGCTCGACGCACTCGCTATACTGCCCGGCCTTAAGCTCAGCGCGGCCTTTGGCCCGCAGCACGGCCTGCGCGGCGACAAGCAGGACAACATGGTCGAATCGCCCGACTATCTTGACCCCCTGCACGGCATTCCGGTCTTTAGCCTTTATGGTGAAGTACGCCGCCCGACGCCAGCGATGATGGACTGTTTCGACGTGCTGCTGATCGATCTGCAGGATCTCGGCTGCCGTATCTATACCTTCATTACCACCTTGCGTTACATGCTTGAAGCCGCGGCTGAACACGGCAAGCCAGTATGGGTTCTCGACCGCCCCAATCCCGCCGGGCGGCCGGTTGAAGGCCTGCTGCTGCGCCCGGGCTGGGAGAGTTTTGTTGGTGCCGGCGAACTGCCGATGCGCCACGGGCTGACCATGGGTGAACTGGCACACTGGTTCGTTGCCACTTTGCAGCTCGATGTGGAATTAACAGTCATTCCCTTGCAGGGCTGGCTGCCCGATGCCGCGCCGGGCTACGGCTGGCCACTCAACGAACGGAGTTGGATCAACCCCAGTCCCAATGCCCCCAATCTCTCCATGGCGCGCTGCTACGCCGGCACGGTAATGCTCGAAGGCACGACGCTCTCCGAGGGGCGCGGCACCACCCGCCCGCTTGAACTGTTCGGCGCACCGGATATCGACGCCCGTGCCCTGATCGGTGAAATGCACGCCCTGGCGCCGCACTGGCTGGCCGGCTGCCGGCTGCGTGAGTGCTGGTTCGAGCCGACTTTCCACAAGCACGCTGGCCAGTTATGCAACGGCGTACAGATTCACGTTGAAGAAAATAGTTACCAGCACCCAGCCTTCCGGCCGTGGCGCCTACAGGGGCTGGCTTTTAAGGCATTGCGCCGCCTGCAGCCGGATTACCTGCTGTGGCGCGATTTTTCCTACGAATACGAAAATGACCGTTTGGCTATCGACCTGATCAACGGCAGCCCGCTGTTGCGCGAGTGGGTTGATGACCCCACAACAACGGCCGCCGACCTTGAGGCCTTGACCCGGCCTGACGAAATCGCCTGGGAAGCCACACGCAGGGACGTCCTGCTGTATTGATCCTGTGTTACCGTGTTGCAGCGCCTGGGTGCGTGCATACAATCAGGCACCAATCAGGCTGGCCATTCCCAATAAAAACAGCAGCAACAACCACAGCAACAAAGCTCGCCAGACCAGACCAACCGCGCTTTGCATGAAGTCAACATCGGCCTCGTCGCCGGTTCCCATTTCGGCTCGGTCAGCGATCTTTCCGGCCTCGATCAGCGGCATGCCCAGACGCACACCCAGCGCGCCGGCTCCGCTGGACAAAACGATGCCAATTCCGCAATCCTGTTCGCTATCCGGCCATTTATCGGCCTGTGTCCGCCAGCATAAAACCGCGTCTTCAAAATTGCCGACAATGGCGAAACCGGCCGCGGTGACCCGCAAAGGCAACCAGTCGATCACAGAAAATGCCTGGAGCGAAAATGACCCGAACCCGCCCGCATCAGCATCAGGTCGTCTTCCCCAAACTTCGGCAAGGAAGGCAGCCGCACGATAAAGCACTGCGCCGCACGGACCCGGTAGCAGGACAAAGCACACCAGTACGCCAAACACATGGCGATGCGATGCACTGAGCGCTTGCTCAATCGACAGGCGGGCGATTTCCGAAGACGATAGAGAATCCGCTGAGCGTTGCCGCCATTCCGCCAGTAATTTCCTGGCCTGCGGCATGTCGTCCATGCGCAGGGCCAACTGAATGTCCGTGTAATAGTGGCTGAACTGTCTGAAGCCCATCGTCAGATAAAGCACCAGAACATTCCACAACCAGCCTAGCAGCGGGTTGATTGAGTAGACCGCCGCGTAAACCCCCCCGCTGAGGAAAACCAGCCCACCGACGACAATCAACCAGGCAAGCAGTCCTTGACTGCGTTCACCCGCGTTAAAATGAGCTTCGAGAAAGCGGGACAATTTTGAAAGCGGCTCGTAGACCACCAAGTGATAAGGCAAGGGACGAATCTGCTCGATCAACAGAACGGCAATCAGGGAAAAAAGACTCATGCGGAAAGTTGGATGGCAAGATGCAGAACAAACCGCACACGCCTAGTGTCTGAAAAAACCAAGATACCATAATTCAAGGGTGCTTGCAGAAGCCGACGGTATCACGCAGTATTCCGGTATGCGATGATTGAGAATGGAATTGAGCGCAATGGGACTGACAGCAATTCTCACAAAGACCGAAAAAGGTCTGAATGAAATATCCACGCGACAGAATCGCTTGAGTTCACGGGTACGTGCCATGCTGATCATGGTTGACGGCAAACGGACAGGCAATGAACTCATCGCGCAAAGTGTCTTCGGTGCCGAAGCCGAGCAGCATCTGACAACCCTCATTGAGGCAGGTTTTATTGCGGAACGGGATGTTGCGCCTGACCAACAGACCATCCCGACCCAACCCACTATCCCGGCTCAACCCGCCGAAGATATCAGCCTGGCAAAACGCTTCGTTATCCAGACACTGCACGAGTTCCTCGGCCCGGACGCAGACGCCCTTGCCGAGAGCATTGAAAAAGTAGAAACCGCTCAGGAACTTCTGCAACACCTGGAAAAATTACGTGAGGTTCTTCTCGCTGCCGCCGGTAAGAAAAAGGCAGACGATTTCTTTGAAAAAATATCGCTGGCCCTGGCATAACAGACAATATTCAGGCAGCCAGCGCCCTGGATAAGGTCACAATCATTCCCGCCGTGGCACCCCAGATAAAGCACTCTCCATAAGACATGGCACAATAGGTTCGCATCTTCCCGCGATAGTGGGCTGCGTGCTGCTGATGGTTAGCTGGATCCATCAGAAAGGCCAGTGGAACCTCGAATATTTCCGCGACTTCAAAGGGGTCAGGGCACAATTCGAATGGCGGCCTGACGATGGCGACGACAGGCGTTATGCGAAACCCGGTAATGGTTCGGTATTCGGGCAAATAGCCGATAATTTCGATATGCGAGGAAGACAGACCGATCTCTTCCTCCGCTTCGCGCAGCGCCGTGTGCGCCGGCGAAGCGTCTTCAGGCTCGACGCGCCCGCCGGGGAAACTGATCTGCCCCGGGTGATCTTTCAAATGTGCTGTACGCTGCGTGAACAGCACTGAAGGCTCCCCCTCGCGCATGACGATAGGGAAGAGTACCGAAGCCGGTATCAGATCTTCGTCACCGACACCGTCCTCCAGTACAAACGCGGTTCGCTCAGACTGCGGGCGTAGCACCAAACGCAAACGCGCAAGATCCACGATCTCCGGAATAATCCTGGGTGCTCGGGCAAGAGGCTTATTTTCCGTCGCCAGTTTCCTCGTCCTCAATTTCGGCACGCACGGCACTCAGTGCGTCCTGTAATGTCTCTTCAGACAGCGAATTAATCGACGTGGCCACCAGATCGGCAGACTCGACGGCGCCAACCGGCAAATGTTTGCTGTTCAGGCTGGCGATAAGCGCTGCGGTTGCTCCCACAACCCGCAGCAAATTCTGACGCTCGCCCATCAACATTTCGAGTTCGCGGCGCAACATGATTATTTCCTGGTCGCGATGGGGCATGGTGTTCTCCTAGTAGCGTTTCTTCAGCGTCATGGTCTGGCCATCCTGCTGTATTTCCATACGGTTTAAAAAACTCATGCCAAGCAAAGCAAATGGCATATCCTGTTGATGCACCATGGCATCCACATTATTTAGAACAATCTCTCCAACACGGACAGAGTCCAGTTTAACGCGTGACACCATAGTCTGGCCATTGGCAGTATGGGCTATTCCCGGCTGCCCCTTGCTGGCATCAATGCCGATCCGGCGCGCATCACCTGCCCCCAGGGAAACCAGAGATGCACCCGTATCGACCAGAAAGCGGACGCTTGATCCATTGATATTGCCAGTCGTCAGAAAATGGCCTTTGCCATCAGCCGTCAGCACGGCACTGGCCGGGCCGCTGCCCGATGACTGCGAAGCCACGTTCTGACCTACACGCAGCACCCGTTTCTTGCCATCCACCTCCAGCGTCGCCGTTTCTCCTTCAATGGAGACCACTTTGACGCCTTCGTCGGTTTTGACACCGACTGCCACAATGCGTGGCGGACCACCGTTGATGGTCAGCAAGGCTTTGCCTGGGAAGAGACCCGCCAGACCCACATCGGCGGCATGCGCAAATGGTACGGCCAAGTACAATAGGCATAGCCACCACGTGGCACGCGTAAAATTTACCGCATACCGAGAACCTGCAAGCACACCCGGATACCGTTTGATCATGAAACCCATTGCCATTTTTCGCCACACCGAAACTGAGGGACCGGGTTATTTTGCCACATTCCTCGATCAACGCTCGATTCCATGGCAACTGATTGCCATAGACCGTGGCGAGGCCATACCCGACAGTTGCGAAGTCTTCTCCGGATTGTGTTTCATGGGTGGCCCGATGAGTGTTAATGACCCCTTGCCGTGGATTGAACTGATGTGTGCGCTGATTCGTGATGCCGCCAGCAAGGATATCCCGGTCATCGGTCATTGTCTGGGCGGGCAACTGATCAGCAAGGCCTTTGGCGGAGTCATCACACGCAATCCAGTCAAGGAAATCGGTTGGGGGAAAGCCCGCGCCGAAAATAACGCCAGCGCACGCCACTGGCTTGGAGACTGGTTTGAAGAAAACGCGGGGGCGACTGTATTCCAGTGGCACGGTGAAACATTCAGCATCCCACACGGAACGCAACGCATACTCACCAACGAATTCTGTACCAACCAGATGTTTGTTCTTGGTTTGCATCTGGCGATGCAATGCCATGTTGAAATGACTCCGGAAATGATCGCTACGTGGTGTCAATCCTGGCCTGCCGAAGTTCGCGGCCTCGATACCTTGCCTTCTACGGTACAAACCCCGGAACAGATGCAGACTGAAACGCCAGCGCGCCTGCCGCCCATGCAGCGCCTGGCCGATCAGTTGTATTCGGTATGGATTGAAGGCCTCAAGACCTGACCGGTACAAAACACGCCCTTGATAACCTATAACCTAGCGAACGAGCCGAGTACAAGGCGCCCGGAGCTCAGGAAGTGAGACATACCGCTTTGGTAGGCGAACCTTCTGAAAACGAGGCTAAGCCGAGTTTCGGCGTAGGCTCATATCGGCAAAGCCGATGTGAAGCCGCGAAGCGGCGGCCGAAGCCAACACCGCGCAACGCAGTGATCGGCTCGTGCAGCAGGTTATTATTGACCCTTGTGCTCAACCACGACGCACTGATACACCCTGGCAAAAAACGTCCGCTTCGTCCAGGTGAAAGCGTCGGCGTTGCTCGCGTAGTGACTGATCTCGTTATTCCACATCTTCGCGGCGAATGGCTCGAGGAAGTGATTGACCATCTTGAGGACGTAGCGGATCGGCTGCCAGCGTGCCGGGTTGTGGTAGTCGACGAAAACTGCCTTGGCGCCTTTTGGCAGTTTGCCAAGCATGTGATTGACGATCTCATACTTCTTCTCTTCCGGCACTTCATGCAAAAGAAAGAAGCTACAGATCAGATCGTAATCGACACCATCCTCGGCGCAGAAATGCGCAGCATCGCTACGTATAACCTTGGTCCACGGCATGCCGGCCAGCTTGCGCGTGCCGTGCTCAATCTGCACCGGTGTCACGTCGGTCAGGTGGAATGCCCCGGTCGGGCCAACCTTCTGCGCCGCCCGCTTAACGAGATCGCCGTAAACATGGGCCAGTTGCCAGACGCGCATGCCCGGTTTGATTTCGTTCAGGTAAGCGCGCATCAAACGCTGGTCGTTCATAAACAGCAGCACCCGCACAACCCAATTACGATCAAGCGCCTTCACCCACTTTGGATCGACGTAGGCCCAGTCATAGACCTCGGTCATGTAGGCGGGAACGCCATCGTAGTAGGGATCGATGGCGATGGCGGGATGGTTTTCAGTCATGGGGCGGTTCCAATCGGCGGGACTTGGCAAATAGGCTGGCACAAAACTTCCAATTATCCCCTAGCCACGCCATTCGGTCAAACCCGTAATACTATTAGGTGATCTTGCCGGAGTCTAAAAACCACTGACAAATCATGCGGGCAACGGGGCGAAAAGTGCCGCAATATCGTCTTCTCCGAACTTCAGATCGATACTGTGATCCTCGGACAGGATTCCGGCAGCCAGTTCCGCTTTTCGTTCCTGCAGGGCAAGAATTTTTTCTTCAATGCTACCGGCGATAATTAACTTGTAAACAAAGACCGACTTATCCTGACCAAGACGGTGCGCACGATCGGTCGCCTGGTTCTCCACCGCCGGATTCCACCACGGATCGTAGTGGATCACGGTATCGGCAGCGGTAAGATTGAGGCCGACGCCCCCCGCTTTGAGACTAATCAGGAAAATCGGAACTTCGCCAGCCTGGAATCGCCGTACCGGGGTTTCGCGATCCGTAGTATCCCCGGTCAGGATGACGTAATCGAGGCCGGCCTGTTTCAGTTCCACCTCGATCAGCGAAAGCATGCTGGTGAATTGCGAGAAAAGTAAAATCCGCCGCCCCTCATCCACCTGCTCGGGCAACATGGTCATCAGCAGATCCAGCTTGGCTCGCTCCTGCACCCGTTGCGCCGACAAGGCCTTGACCAGACGCGGATCGCAACACACCTGACGCAGCTTGAGCAAGGCATCCAGGATTACGATCTGGCTGCGGCCGAAGCCTTTGTTGGCAACCTCCTCGCGAACCATCGCATCCATGGCGGCACGCACCGTTTCGTAGAGGTCACGCTGCCCACCGACAAGTTCAACCTTGCGCACGATGATCGTTTTTGGCGGGAGTTCACGCGCCACTTCTTCTTTCTTGCGGCGCAAAATGAAAGGCCGAATACGTCGAGCCAGCAGGTTCCGGCGAGGCGTATCTCCTTGTTTTTCAATGGGCGTCCGCCAGTATTTTGTGAACGTATTGCTGTCGCCCAGAAAACCCGGCAGCAGAAAGTCAAACTGGCTCCACAATTCGCCCAGATGGTTTTCCAGCGGCGTACCGGTTAGACAGAGACGGTGTCGCGCATCGATCCGGCGCACGGCTTCAGCACCCTGACTGCGGGCGTTCTTGACAGTTTGTGCTTCGTCGAGAATAAGCAGATGGTAGCGATACTGGGTTAACTCATGTGAATCCCGCCAAAGCAACGGATAGGTGCTCAACACGACATCATGCTTCGGAATCTCGGCAAAACGGCTCTTGCGCTCTGCACCATGCAGAGAAAGAATGCTCAAACTCGGGGCAAAGCGTGCCGCTTCGTTTTTCCAGTTAAAAACAAGAGAAGTGGGCAAAATAATCAGTGCCGGACGATCCAGACGCCCGGCCTCTTTTTCCAGCAACAGGTGCGCCAGCGCCTGGGCTGTTTTGCCCAGCCCCATATCATCGGCCAGAATACCGGACAGTTTTTGCTCGCGTAGAAATTGCAGCCAGGCCAACCCCTCCTTCTGGTATGAGCGCAACTCCAGCCCCAAGCCGGCAGGCGAATCAATATGGCTGATTCCCTGAGCCAATGACAACTGGTCGGCAAGTTCCAGTACATCTCGCTGCCCGCGGAACTGCCAACGGCTGGTATCGGTAAGTTCTACCAGTCGTGGTGCATCAAAGCGGGAAAGACGCAGCGTATTACCACCGGAAAATCCATCAAAGAGATCAATCAAGGTTGCCGCCAGCGGCTTCAGACGCCCGGCGGGCGCAAGAATGCGCAGATTGGCCGGCGTTCTCAGCTCGATCATTTCCGCATCGGGAATCTGCTGCAACAGAGTCGCATCCAGCCAGCGCGCATCGCGACGGAAAAGTAAGGCCAGCAGAGGTGCCAGCGGCAGGCGCTCGCCTTCGACAATGACCCCCATATCCAGATCAAACCAGCCGTTTTCCGCTTCAAGAAGTTCGGCCTCCCAGAACTGCACCTCCAGCACGTGATGACGAAAGTCTTCATTGAACTCGATTTGCCAGCCGGCATCGCGCAAGGCGTCCACAGCACCCTGCATGAAGGCCGGCCAGCAGGCCTCATTGGCCAGACCATAGGCGTTATCGGGCGGGCTGCCAAAAGTATGAAGGGCATAGCCCGGAATTTTCTGCAGCCCTGTTTCAGACAATCTGTCAATCAGGGATTTTTCAAGTTCGTACTGACGCAAGACACGCACGGTCTCGCCATCGGGCAGCGTTGAAAATTCTCGCACATCATTCGGTTTTATCTCCGCATCCTGATACCGGAAGACCGGCAACACCACGTCAAATGAACCGGTGTTATAGCTTGACGCATACTCACGCCAGCTCCTGTTGCCATGCGTGCTCAGCGTCTGCAGACACAGCACGGGAACCAGATTCGCTTCGATGACACGCAACGGGGCCGTGTCGAGTTCGGGGGAAATTACTGATTCTGGAGTGACTTCAGACAGGGCCTCGACAATCAATGCCGCTTCCATCGACGACAGCGGTTGCTGCGAAAAAAGTCGTGCAATGACAGCGGGGTTACCAAGAATCTCAAGCGTGCCGATCACACCCTCATCCAGATCAACATACCAGGGAGGCTGCAATGGGATGATCAGGCTGGCTGGGGGCGTGGCCAGGAAAAATGGCTTTTGACGCCCGCTGGCATCGAGCCGCCAACTCACACTGGCCGGACGTGCCGCAGCCAGCAGCAGGGCAGAAAAATCATTGGCCGGGCATAGCCGACCAGTCCGAGCCATGCGCTGCAGCAATTCGCTGCCGTGTTTCGGGCCGAGGCCAAAAGCACGCAGCCCGATGTCGTGAGCCCGCTCCGCCCAAAGCATGCGCAGAATACTGACATCTTCTTCGCTAACGAACGGTGGTGGCTTGATCAGCGCACGATCAATACTCCACCATTCCTCAGCGCTCTCGGGATCACGGCCTTTGTGAACGGTCACCCCGAAGCCGCAGGCATCCGGCGTCCAGTGCAGGAGATAAAACAACTGATTTCGACTTGCGGAGGCCTTGCCGGTCGTCTTGCTGACCGCCATCGACACACGGCGCAACTCTTCAACCCAGGAAAGAACGCCAGGATTGCTTCGTTCTCTCTCTTCCAAACCTTCAACAGTCTTTGACGACATGGGCATCAGAACTCTTCACCCGGAGATACTGCCTCCGGTTCAACACGGGATTCAATCTCGGAAATTGCCGTACTTGATCGGAAAATCGGTGATCGTTTTCTTCACCAGAGCAATGGCTTCCTGCAACACATCGCGCTTGGCTCCGGTCACGCGCACTGCATCGCCCTGAATCGATGCCTGCACTTTGAGTTTCGAGTCCTTAAGCATTTTGACGATTTTCTTGGACAACTCGCTCTCAATGCCGATCTTGATTTTCAGATCCTGCTTGACCTTGTCGCCCGAAACCTTTTGCACGGCCTGCAAATCCAGACGCTTGGTGCAATCCGGCTCTTTCTTTTCCATCTCAGGAAACAAGAGATCCTTGATCTGGTTAAGCTGAAAGTCGGAATCAGCAAGCAGGGTGATGATTTTGTCCTTCTCGTTCAATTCAACCTTGGCGGTTGTGCCCTTGAAGTCATGGCGCCCGATGATCTTTTTCCCGGCCGAATCGATGGCGTTCTTCAGCGCCACCATGTCCACTTCTGAAGAAAAATCGAAAGATGGCATCAGAGCCTCCGCTTACCCGAAATGACAAACGTAATGGTAGGGCTCGTCGCAGGCAATCTCAAACGAGGAGTTGGCGGGGACATCGAATGACTGACCCGCAAGATAATTTTTCCACTCGCTCTCGCCCTTCAGACGAACCCGGCAAGCACCGCCGACACCCTCCATAACCTCCGGCGCACCGGTATTGAAGGTCAGCGACGACGGCAGAATAACGCCAACCGTTTTTTTCGTTCCGTCAGCGAACTGGACGGTATGGCTGACACACTTGCCGTCAAAATAAACGTTGGCCTGCTTGATCACGCTCACATTTTCAAACTGAGACATTTCAGACTCCCCACATTTTTTGAATGATGGCCTTGGCGACAAAACCCAGCATGCCGAAGGACAATACGAAAAACAGCACCACGGTGCCAACCTTGCCGGCTTTCGATTTCCAGGCCAGCTCACCGATGATGAAGAGCATGTAGAGCATGAAAGCACCGACCCCGAAGGTCATGCCAAAGCCCGACACCTGCTCCTCCGTCCAACCAAACATCAGCAAACCGCCTTGATAATCAGCCTTTCCGGCGACTGGCCAGATTGGCGGCAATACGCATGCGCAAAGCATTAAGCTTGATGAAACCGCCTGCATCTTTCTGATCGTAAGCGCCGGCGTCGTCCTCAAAGGTCGCAATCGTCGAATCGAACAGCGAGTCGGTCTTCGAATCGCGACCGGTGACGATCACATTGCCCTTGTACAGCTTGACCCTAACCCAGCCATTGACCCGGAGCTGCGTCTGGTCGATCAGCGTCTGCAAGGCAATACGTTCCGGGCTCCACCAGTAACCGTTGTAGATCAGGCTGGCGTAGCGCGGCATCAGATCGTCCTTGAGGTGTGCCACTTCGCGGTCAAGGGTGAGCGACTCGATAGCGCGGTGCGCCGGCAACAGAATCGTTCCGCCCGGAGTTTCGTAGCAGCCGCGCGACTTCATGCCGACGTAGCTGTTCTCCACCAGATCGATACGGCCGATACCATGTTTGCCGGCCAGTTTGTTGAGCGTGAGCAGCAGTTCATGGGCCGGCATGCGCTTGCCGTTGACCGCAACCAGATCGCCCTTCTCGAATTCGAGATCGACATACTCGGGGGTATCGGGCGCCGCCTCAGGCGACACCGTCCAGCGCCACATGCTTTCTTCTGCTTCGGCGGCCGGATCTTCCAGATGACGTCCTTCGTAGCTGATGTGCAGCAAATTGGCATCCATCGAATAGGGCGAGCCGCCCTGCTTGTGCTTCATTTCGACCGGAATGCCATGCTTCTCGGCGTAGGCCAGCAGTTTCTCGCGCGACAGGAGATCCCACTCGCGCCACGGTGCGATGACCTTGATGCCGGGCTTGAGCGCATAGGCACCCAGCTCGAAGCGCACCTGGTCATTGCCCTTGCCGGTGGCACCATGACAAATCGCATCCGCGCCAGTCTCGTTAACAATATCGATCAGGCGCTTGGCGATCAGCGGCCGTGCAATCGAGGTGCCGAGCAGATACTCGCCTTCATAGACGGTGTTGGCACGGAACATCGGGAAAACAAAATCACGCACAAATTCTTCGCGCAGATCGTCGATGTAGATGTTCTCCGGCTTGATACCGAACTTGAGCGCCTTGGCACGCGCAGGCTCCAGTTCATCATCCTGACCGAGATCCGCTGTGAAGGTCACGATCTCGCAACCGTAAACATCCTGCAGCCATTTGAGAATGACCGAGGTATCCAGACCACCCGAATACGCCAGCACTGCCTTTTTCACATCACTCATCATCTTGCTCCGTTTTCAACACGTCCCAACAACAAATATTCCATCAATGTCTTCTGCGCATGCAGGCGATTCTCCGCCTCATCCCAGACAACGCTCTGCGGACCGTCAATCACTTCGGCAGAAACCTCTTCGCCGCGATGCGCCGGCAGGCAATGAAGGAAAATCGCATCCTGACGCGCAACACGCATCATTTCGGCATCCACCTGCCAGTCGGCAAAATCACGCAACCGCTCTTCGTTTTCAGCCTCGAAGCCCATCGACGTCCATACATCGGTCGTCACGATGTCAGCGCCTTTCGCTGCCGCCATCGGATCGGCAAACTGCTCGAAGTGATCCGTCCCGTATAAGCCGGCACGCTCAACCTCAACTTCGTAGCCCGGTGGTGTAGACACATGAACGTTGAAGTCGAGCACTTCGGCGGCTTGCAGCCAGGTATTGCAAACATTATTCGAATCGCCGATCCAGGCCACCGTCTTTCCCTGAATCGGGCCGCGATGCTCGATATAGGTATAAATATCGGCCATGATCTGGCACGGATGGTATTCGTTAGTCAGGCCGTTGATCACCGGCACGCGTGAATTGGCGGCGAAGCGCTCGACGATGTCCTGCTCGAAGGTGCGAATCATCACCACGTCGCTCATGCGCGAAATAACCTGTGCCGCATCCTCAACGGATTCACCGCGCCCAAGTTGCGAATCCCGCGTATTCAGATATATGGCTGATCCACCGAGTTGCTGGATGCCTGCTTCAAAAGACAGGCGAGTTCGCGTACTGGCCTTTTCGAAAATCATCACCAGTGTACGGTCGCTCAACGGCCAGTACTGCTTGTAGGACTTGAACTGCGCCTTGATCCAGCGCGTCCGTTCAAACAGGTAATCAAATTCCTCGCGCGTGAAGTCCTTGAACTGCAAAAAATGTTTTACGCCCGGCTTTACACTTGTCATGACGACTCCCGATCAGGGCGCAAGAAAATCAAGAATTAACACGGACAAGCGCGACACCAGTTCCCTGCCGTCATCAACGCCGAAAGTCAGCGGCGGCAATAGCCGTACTACGGTATCGGCGGTTACATTGATCAGCAGTCCGGCATCCAGACCCCGCGCCACCAACTCGCCACAAGGGCGATCCAACTCGATGCCGATCATCAAACCCTGCCCCCGGATATCGATGACACCTGAAACACCTTGCAGCGCTTTGGCCATGCCGTCACGGATAATCTGGCCAACCGCCACAGCATTGGCCATCAGGCCATCCTTCTCGATGACTTCGATGGTTGTCAGCGCAGCCGTAGTCGCCAACGGGTTGCCGCCGAACGTCGAGCCGTGATTACCCGGCTTGAAGAGTCCGGCCGCTTTGCCTGCCGTAATGCAGGCGCCGACCGGAACGCCGCCGCCCAGCCCCTTGGCCAGCGTCACGATATCCGGGCGTATGCCGGCATGCTGGAAACCGAACCACGTTCCGGTGCGCCCCATGCCACATTGCACTTCATCACAGATCAGGAGCCAGCCCTTTTCGTCACAGAGCTTGCGTAGCGCACGCTGATAGCTGAGGTCGGCGATATTGATGCCACCTTCACCCTGCACAATCTCAAGCATCACCGCCACAACGCTGTGGTTGTTCTTGGCAATGGTGTGGATCGCCTCAAGATCGTTGTAAGGCACGCGCGCAAAACCTGAAACCAGCGGCTCAAAACCGGCCTGTACCTTGCGGTTGCCAGTGGCCGACAGCGTCGCCATGGTGCGCCCGTGGAAAGCCTTCTCCATCACGATGATGGCCGGGCTGTCGACACCCTGCTGGTGCCCGAAATAACGGGCGAGCTTAATTGCCGCTTCGTTGGCCTCACAGCCCGAATTGCAGAAGAAAACTTCATCCATGCCCGCCAGACCGGCCAGCTTGTCGGCTAATTGTTCCTGTTGCGGAATGCGGTACAGATTGGAGGTATGCAGCAGACGCCCCGCCTGTGCAGCAATCGCCGAAACCAATACCGGATGATTATGGCCAAGCGTATTGACGGCGATGCCCGACAATGCGTCGAGATAAACTTTGCCTTCAGTGTCAGTTATCCAGCTTCCGTCGCCATGACTGAAAGCGACTGGCAAGCGGGCATAAGTGTTCATTAGGTGCGGCATATACAACCCCTTGATGAGGCCCTGAAACTAAAACGGCGGCTTGCGCCGCCGGAAAAATCACGCATCGGAACCTGCTTGAAAGCCTTGCACGCCAAATATGGCAAGGGGTGGAATTCTAAGGGAAAACCGGTGGTTTGTATATAAGCGCGGGCCAAAGCAGAGCTCAGGTTGTGCGCGATAGACCCCCCAACACGCTACAATGCGTCATGCGCATCGCTGTATTCAACCAGAAAGGTGGCGTCGGGAAAACCACGACGACGCTCAACCTCGCCGCCGCTGCTGTACGTGACGGCGGACAGCCGCTTCTGCTTGATCTGGATCCGCAGTGTCACCTCTCCGGAATCCACGGCTCAACACCACTGGATTCAGGGCGCAGCCTCTTCGGCTTTTATCAAGGCACCCGTGCGCTTGATGAACTGGCCATCCCTTGGCAAGGCATTGGCCGACTTGTTCCCTCACACCAGCAATTGATCAAAGTCGACTCAATATTCGGAAAAGGCCCGGCCATTCTGAACAAGTTGCGTGTCGGCCTCGACATCGTTGACGCATCCGCACCGGCTAACGGGGTGCAAAATACCCTGATCGACTGCTGCCCCTACGTTGGTGTTCTGGCGCTCAATGCGATTTTTGCGTGTGACGTTTTGCTTATCCCGATCTCGACCGACTACCTGTCATTGCAAGCCGCAGAACATATGACGCGCACCTTGGCGATTCTCGAACCGGTGCTTAAACGGCGGGTTGAGCGACGCTATCTGCTGACGCGCTATGACAAGCGCCGCAAGATGAGCGAAGACGTGCAAAGCATTCTGCGTGAACGCTATAACGCAGAAGTATGCAAAACCGTAATTGCGGAGAATGTGTCTGTTGCTGAAAGCCCGTCAAAAAACCGGGATGTCTTCAGCCACAATGCATCCAGTAGCGGCGCCAAGGACTATGCCGCACTGTACGAGGAACTGCGGCAACAAAATTTTCTTTGAGTGGCTACTACTTGGCTGGTTCGACGGACGACGGGCCGGAGATAAGATCGACAACATCTTCATAACTCACCGGACCGCAGCGTGCAGCCTGAATCACCAATCGCTTGGCTTCAAGTATTTCACAACCCAGATAGATCTGGCGCAACTTGCGCTCGGCATCGGGTTCATCCTTGCCGAAGATCAACAAATTATCGACAACGGCCCCGCTCCGCGTACGGATACGGAAACCGTATTTCGCTGTAGGCAACGCCTGCATAAACCACCTCTATATCAACGAGATGTAACGACTATATGCAGTAAG
>JANNGP010000128.1:0-2331 GCA_031403915.1 Betaproteobacteria bacterium | reverse complement strand
GCTTCTGGAAGGGGATGGACAAGTCTCTTCCCGAGCATCGCATCAACATCATCGACACCCCGGGCCATGTGGATTTCACCATTGAAGTGGAACGTTCGATGCGGGTGCTGGACGGCGCCTGCATGGTGTATTGCGCCGTGGGCGGCGTGCAGCCGCAGTCTGAAACCGTCTGGCGGCAGGCGAACAAGTATCGCGTGCCGAGGCTCGCGTTCGTCAACAAGATGGATCGCCAGGGCGCGAACTTCTTCAAGGTCTACGACCAGATGCGCACTCGCCTGCGTGCCAACCCTGTCCCCATTCAAATTCCCATCGGAACCGAAGAAAAATTCGAAGGCGTGATAGACCTGGTGCGAATGAAGTCGATCTACTGGGATGAAGCCTCGCAGGGTATGAAATTCGAGTTGCGTGACATCCCGGCTGATCTGCTGGAGAAGGCCAAGGAATGGCGCGAAAAGATGGTGGAAAGCGCTGCGGAGGCCTCCGAAGAAATGATGAACAAGTATCTTGAAGAAGGTGACTTGTCTGAAGCGGAGATCAAGAATGGCCTGCGTATCCGCACCATCGCCAGTGAGATTGTGCCGATGCTGTGTGGCTCGGCGTTCAAGAATAAAGGCGTGCAGGCCATGCTGGACGCGGTGATTGATTACTTGCCGGCGCCGACCGATATCAAGCCTGTGAAGGGTGAGTTGCCGAACGGCACCATCGGTGAGCGTAAGGCATCGGATGATGAGCCGTTCTCCGGTCTGGCGTTCAAGATCATGACCGACCCGTTCGTGGGCCAGTTGATCTTCTTCCGTGTCTATTCCGGCATGCTCAAAACCGGCGATACCATTTACAACCCGATCAAGGGGCGCAAGGAACGTGTCGGCCGTATTTTGCTGATGCATGCCAATGAGCGTGAAGAGATCAAGGAAGTGTTTGCGGGCGACATCGCCGCTGCGGTAGGTCTGAAAGAAGCTACCACCGGAGATACCCTGTGCGATCCAAACAAGGAAATCATCCTGGAACGCATGGTATTCCCCGAGCCGGTGATCCACGTGGCGGTCGAACCCAAGACCAAGGTTGACCAGGAAAAGATGGGACTCGCGCTGAATCGTCTGGCGCAGGAAGATCCTTCGTTCCGCGTGCGCACGGATGAGGAATCCGGCCAGACCATCATTTCCGGCATGGGCGAATTGCACCTGGAGATCCTGGTGGATCGCATGAAGCGCGAGTTCGGCGTGGAAGCCAACGTCGGCGCGCCGCAAGTGGCGTACCGCGAAGCGATCAGGAAGCCCGTCGAGATCGAAGGCAAATTCGTCAAGCAGTCGGGCGGCCGCGGTCAATATGGTCATGTGTGGCTCAAGATGGAGCCGAATGCGGCAGGCAAGGGTTTCGAGTTCGTCGATGCGATCAAGGGCGGCAGCGTTCCGCGTGAATTCATTCCGGCGGTCGAGAAGGGTTTGCGGGAAACTTTGCCGAATGGCGTGCTGGCAGGCTTCCCGGTGGTGGATGTCAAAGTGACATTGTTCGATGGCTCATCCCACGATGTGGACTCCAACGAAAACGCCTTCAAGATGGCGGCTTCGATGGCATTCAAGGACGGCATGCGCAAGGCCAGTCCGGTTCTTCTCGAGCCGATGATGTCGGTCGAAGTGGAAACTCCGGAAGACTATACCGGCACGGTGATGGGCGATCTGTCCTCGCGTCGCGGCATGGTGCAAGGGATGGACGATATGGTGGGCGGCAGCAAAGTGGTCAGGGCCGAAGTGCCGCTGGCGGAAATGTTCGGTTATTCCACTGCGTTGCGTTCCGCAACGCAAGGTCGTGCGACCTACACCATGGAATTCAAGCATTATTCCGAAGCGCCGAAGAATGTCGCTGAAGCGATCATGAGCAAGAAGTAATTTTTTAAAGAACAGTTGTTAGACGTAAGTCGTAAGTCATAAGTTGAAAACCGGTTTTGCTAACAACTTACGTCTTACGTCTATTTTTTATTAGATAGGGGCAAATCATGGCAAAGAGTAAATTCGAACGCACCAAACCGCACGTCAACGTAGGCACGATCGGTCACGTCGATCACGGCAAGACCACCCTGACCGCGGCGATCACCACCGTACTGGCCAAGAAATTCGGCGGCGAAGCCAAGGCCTACGACCAGATCGACGCGGCTCCGGAAGAAAAAGCGCGCGGCATCACCATCAACACCGCCCCACGTCGAATACGAGACGGGCAACCGCCACTACGCGCACGTGGACTGCCCCGGCCACGCCGACTACATCAAGAACATGATCACCGGGGCGGCCCAGATGGACGGCGCCATCCTGGTCGTCAGCGCCGCCGACGGCCCGA